>JAAENB010000846.1 GCA_024224995.1 bacterium
CTGGCCTGGAAGTATCCCTCTTCTAAATGTGAGGACTGTTTGAGCGGAGCGAGTTCCGCAGCATTTAGAAGAGGGATACTTCCAGGCCCGCTCACTTGCACAATTTAGTTTCTTGAGAGAGGATTGGGAATAAAAAGAGACTGGTTGCCGGAACTCTGTCAACTGCCAACCGTCAACTAATCTTAGTTTCTTAAGAGCTTATATCGACCTGAATTTTCTAAAATAATTCGAGATCTTTTTCCCGATGTACGCGGCAGGATAGGTAATAGTTGAAGAACCGTTCAGTTTCATATACAGGTCAAAATCACAGTATTCATGAAACCCGATCTTTTTATACACATGAGCGCCCATTTCAGTAGCCTGGAGAATGGCGGTTTTACAGCCCATTTTTTTCCCCTCAATCATGGGAACCAGGGTCAGGAGTTCGGCAATCCCGCGTCTCCGCGCTTCGGGAATGGTAATAATATTATATAAGCCGGCAATTTCTCCCGTAACAAATAATGACGATGTGCCAACAGGCTTGCCCTTTACAAAAGCAATATAATGCGAAGCCGGGATTGTAGTGCTAAAAAAAACATCCCGGTGCGTTTTAAAAATATAATCCGCGAGAGCGCTGGAGTAATCAAACCCTATGGTATATATCTTAAGGAACTGTTCAAGTTCTTCCTCGGACCGGATCTTTTTTATTGTTACCGCACCGGTCTCCACAGAATCCAGGTTCATTTTTTCAAGGTCAAAAGCCATGCCTTTTTGAGACTGAACATGGCTTAAACCGTATTTTTCAAAGCAGGCAGCAAGGTTATCCGGGCGGGATGAGGGACCAAGCGTACAAAAGAAGGGAGCTTTTTTCTTTTTATAGAGACCAACCATTGATTTAATGGTTTCATCAATTGTTCCGGATTCCGGAAACCGGTTCTTGTAAATGGAGTTTGACTGCATTGATGGAATGTTTATACCGGAGATAAACCGTAATACGGTTTCATCTTCATAAAAATCATTCTCTTTATGCGGGGCAAAGAGCCGGATGTAATCATAAAGATTTTCTTCAATTGCGTTGACTATTGTGTCCCGTTCCGTCATATTTATGCCCCATGTATATTGAATTGAATACCTGCCCACTCTATACGGAAAAATATTTTTTTGTCAAGTCTTTCACTAGAAAAACGATTCCATAAAGCGGTCAATATCTCAAATTTACCGTTAGAAAAAATTGCCGGCCCGGCTGGGGCATAAGCGAGTTATCCCATCCGGAACTCTGTCAACTGCCAACTGCCAACCGTCAACCGTCAACTAATCTTAGTTTCTTAAGAGCACCAGGCCCGGCGAAGCCGGAAGAAAGGGGTCAGGGAATAAAAAAGAGGCCGTTTACACGAAGCCCTGACACCCAGTTTCTTGAGAGCACCTGACCCCGCAGAGCGGGCTATATAAGGTATATCAACCCGGAATGTAAATTATGCCTACCGGGAGTAATACCTCTGCAGAACGTTCGGAACTCGCTCCGCAGCATTTAGAAGAGGGATGCTTCCAGGCCCGCTCACTTGCACAATTTAGTTTCTTGAGAAAAAAGAGGAAAAGGAACGTGTATCATACTATAATTCCGGTTTACAACGGGTCATTTACCATAAAATTCGGCCATCTGGGTGATGGAGAGGAATTTTCATTGCCTAAATTTGAGAATATTTGCAGTTTTGTTTTCCTGGTAATTGACGAAGAAGGGGACGCGGTGCTTGTTGATACCGGTTTTAACGAGGATCACATCCCGGGGCACGGTTCCTACGCAACCAGGGATAAGAAAGATACAATTTGCGAAGCCCTTACGGCAAAGGGCTATGAAGCCGGAAGTATAGCAACAGTAGTACAGACCCACCTGCACTGGGATCACACCGGGGGAATGCGCCATTTTCCCGGGGCACAGTTCTATGTACAGGCATCGGAATTTAGCGGTTTTGATCACCTCAATCCCAATGAAGAGACCTATTTTTGCCCGGCACACTGGATAGACCTGCTCTCTCAAATAAAACCGGTAAACGGCGAGCACCAGCTCAAACCCGGGCTCAAGCTCATCCCAACAGGGGCACATTCATTTGGGCACCAGCTGGTACAGGTGGAGACAAAAAACGGAACCATCCTTCTCCTGGGCGATGCCACCCTTGACTACAGCCTCTTATGGCAGATGCTCCCGCAGGAATACTGGGACCTGTTTCGAAAGGGCCCGGGGAAAAATTTCTACTGGGACGAAACGGTTTTACCGCAAATCAAAGACTGGCTAAAAAAACAAAATACAGGGGTGATATCACCAACCAGAGACCTCACCCTGGACGAGATCAAACAACTGGGAGACCAACTCTACTTCACCCACGACCCAAGACTCTTGAAGACAGTTTGAAGTTTGAAGTTTCAAGTTTTTTGCAAAGAATCGGTACTTGCTACAAGACCGGTTCTCTTAACTTCAAACTTCTTTTTACCACCCCATCTTAAGCTCTAAATAGGATTTCCGCTCAAAACGATCCAATCCAAGTTTTGCAGCGAGCTCGAACAGTTCTTTTTCCACGGACTCTCTTTCAGTCCCTTTTTTTTCCAGTTCAATAAAGGTACCCACATCTTCCACCCTATCGACACAAATGTCGATATCACCCAGCCGGTAAATATCCCGGACCTTGGCAACAGAGCCCGATTCAACAAATCCCAGGTGCTCCAGAATACGTTTCATCGCAAGAAAGTTATCAACCTCAACTTCCTCTTCCAGCCTGGTTTTTGACCGCTCCCCCAGTTTGGGTCCTTTGTAAGTAAGAATACTGGACCTGCCTGTAGAGCGAATACGCAGAGCCTCATCAGTAGTACCAAAATCCCGCGCGGGATGATTAAAATAAACATCCTCTTCTTCCCGGATCACCACCCGCGCTGCTCCCATACCGGTTACGGCATCGGCAACCTGCTTCAGGTCATCACAATACGCTTTAATCTCTATTTCCAGAATATCCATATTTACCTCTCTCAAGAAACTCTTTTTAAATAGGGCCGGTTCCCGAAGATTTTATCCCGGGGCCATGCTCTGTTTCACGGGGTTGAAGCCCCGAGCTACAACACGTCGCCCCGCTGGGGCTATTCTGTCTTGGGTCAGCATTGAACCAATGGTCAACCAATGCCCTGCGGGCGATTCGGTCCCATACCAGAAATACCCCGGAGGGGTATAGTCATGTAGCCCGGGGATTCACCCTCGGGTAGCCCCATGCTGAAACCGATCCATTTTTTAAAAACAGTTTCTGACCTATTTTTTCCCTGCCATCCGGTCCCTGAGCGGAGCCGAAGGGCCGGGTCACTGAGCGGAGCCGAAGTGCTCTCCGGCAGTAAACTGCTCTATGCGGCTAACAATCTCATCAACATCATCAGAGATATCAAGAAGGTGCTCATAGTCACACCCTTTTGCCAGGTCTTTCGCGAGCTGGTATACGGCCTTTTCTTCGGTCCAATATTTTTTATTCAGGAATATCATGGGGCTGGCAAAACCATAGGACTTATAATGATTCTGGGCCGCGTCCTGGAAAATTTCCTGAACGGTTCCGGCGCTGCCGGGAGAATAGATGATG
This sequence comes from bacterium, assembly GCA_024224995.1. Next base: position 3,588 of record JAAENB010000846.1, read on the forward strand.
CCTCCCCGGGCCAGTGCAAGGAGCCCTTCTTCACGAACACTGTTGGCAAAATATTTAGCCATGCGGGCCGCGAAGATCGTGGGCGGTTCGTGCCCGTACAGCCAGGTAGGAATCCCAATGTCTTTTATCTCACTATATTTTTTTGGAAATTTTTTAACCACTTCAAAAGCCGAAGCAAGCCAGCGTTTGTCTTTATAGCTCGGCGCGTGCGACAATATCTCAAATGCCTCATCCAGTTCATCGTCGGCGCGCTCCGCGAACCAGGCACCCAGGTGCGTCGCTTCCATAGCGCCGGGTCCGCCGCCCGAAAGCATCAGGTAATTCTTTTCGCACAGTTTCTTGGAAATAAGCACAGCTTTTTTATAATCACTGTTAGTCCGCGACAGGCTGTGCCCGCCCATAATAGCAATGATCCTTTTGGGGTCCCATTTGTTAATAATGTCCATAAGGGCATCGGTAACGGAATGATCATGCAGCCGCCTGGCCAGGGCCTCATAGATCGATGAGGGCGCGGTTTTCCCGTTATCCATATAATGGCGGTATACCACCACATCATGGCATTTTTCATAGGTCTCGGGGTCTTCCGGGTCCAGGCCGCCGTAAAGGCTTTCCAGGTCGTATAATTTATTCCGGTAGGGATTAAAGGGAACCGTCAGTTGGGGAAATATAAGATTATTGTCTTTAATCAGCCTGCCCATAACAGGTTCCGGGAGAATACAGCCCATAAAAAGGCAGTTTTTTACCGCCCCTTTCCCCAGATCCTGCTCAAATTCACTTAAATCCAGGTTCTGGAACGCAGCATCAACAAATCCCTTCCCTTCTGCTGCATATTTCTTAAATTCATCAATTGATTCTATCTCTTTCATATCACCTGTCTCATTAATTTTCAAAATCTTATTATATTATAGATCATAATACCCATGAAGTTTCAACTTTTTTTTCATAAATTATTAATTTCAGAATACATCAGGAAAACTCAAGCTGCTCTTAAAAAGAGCACCCACCCCAATCAGAAAATAATAGTATTGCGAGCTGCATCTGGCCTGGAAGTAGTATGGGCTCTTTGAGAGCAGCTGAGCGGGTCATATATAAGGTATATCAACCCGGAATGTAAATTATGCCTGCCAGGAGTGATGCCTCTGCAGAACGTTCGGAACTCGCTTCGCTCAGACAGCCTCACAACCTGCCGAGGCATCACTCCTGGCAGGCATAATTTACATTCCGAATAACGTTTTCC
>JAAENB010000847.1 GCA_024224995.1 bacterium
CATCTCTTCGACTTTTTCTTTTTTATCATTCGCTTGCATTTTAAAACTCCATGTATGATAATACAATTTACAATTAATACTCTTTATAAGTACATACGTATTATTACAAGAAGTTTTTAGCCTTTTTCACATACAATTATCGGGCATGTGCCGGGAATTGAGATTTAATACCTTTTCTCATACTAAAGATTGAGATTGTTTGCACCAAATCATACTTCAGGAGGATTTACGATTCACGGTTTTTTCCCTAAATTGAAAGTATCAAACAAAAAACTTTTAAGGAAACCGTAATGAAAAAAATAATATATCTTAGAGCGACTTTTGATTATATTTTCCTGAGTGACGAGGGAACAGGTTGTATTCAGGATTCATATGGCTGGCAAGATTAATACTGTCAAACGTTCCCGTGCAGGAAATTTGGGCGCACCCTTCGGGCCGGGCTTCTCCGGGCTCCACTTCGTTCCGGTCCTGCGGAAGACCTCCGGACTAAACCCTGCGCATCCCTTGCGCAGAGAGCTGCTCTTAAGAAACTAAAATCAGTTGACAGTTGGCAGAGTTCCGGCAACCAGTCTCTTTTTATTCCCAATCCTCTTTCTAATCAGTTTCTGACCTATTTTTTCCGGCCATCCGGTGTCTGAGCGGAGCCGAAGACCCGGGTCCGCGCTCTTAAGAATCCACCTCAACAAAAGCAACCTGTACAAAACAATTTCATTTGAACAACTTTTTCTCGAAAAAGCAAAAAAACAATCCTAACTCAAAAAAATTTTACCCTTTTGCCAATAAAATCATACTTCTATTATAGCGGTTATTTTTTAACAAGCCGGCTATTACATTTAAAACTTAAAAAGCTTAAAGGAGAAATTAATGAAAAAAAATTCTATTTCTATTATTTTTTTATTATTCGCAAGTTTATTCCTACTGATCAGTACCGGGTGCGGCACATCAGAATCGACTTCCGGTTCGGATCGAACAGGGATTCTAAATCTTGAAATTGTAAATAAGCATAGCAATTCCAAAATTATCCTGCCGGATATTGATATGACTCCGGCCAGTTATGTGATTAATGGAACCGGCCCCGATGGCGCGACGTTTACCGTTGATAGTAGTGAGACACAAGTAAGTGTTATTGAGCTTGCCTTTGGAACCTGGGCTCTATCAGTAGAAGGGTATAACGCAGCGGGAACGCGCATCGCCCTTGGCGCGGGAACTGCTGAAGTTCATACCGGGGAAACAACCAATACGGATATTACCGTAACACCCCTCACCGGGAACGGAACACTTAACTTCGTTCTTACCTGGGAAGCCGCAGACACGGAAACCCCGTCAATTGAATCACAGTTAACTTCTTCCGACGGCACTACGCAGGATCTTGCCTTTGTAATTACCAACGGCGATACCGGAACCTGTACGAACGATACGCTTCCTGCCGGGTACTACGCTCTTTCCGTAAAACTGCTGGACAACGGTATTTACACAATGGGAGCGGTTGAAATAATCCGGATTGTAGAAGGAGCAGTAACAACCGGAACAATCGATTTTCCTGAAATAAATAAGCCCGGCGGTACTATTGATATTAATATTACCTCAGATATGCAAGAACCTATTGATGTTTCGCTCTCTGCGGTTCCGGAAACAATAGCCTCCGACGCGGCAGTTGACGTAACCGCTTCAGTTCCCGATGGAACGGGCGATGTTTTCCATACCTGGTATGTAAACGGAAATTTCGCGGCAGCAGGCTCCACGGCAAATCCCTCTTATACGATTACTGCCTCGGCACTAAAATTGGACGGGAGTTACCGGCTCGATGTAGTTACCTTTTCAGCTAACGGGAAACGCGCGGGATCAAAATCGGCTTCGTTTACCATTGCCGAAAATATCATCCCGGTTGTGAAGTATTCTCACGTTTTTGATATCTCCGCCGGAAATCCGCAAATTGGCAACGCGGACATCGATGATATGATGGGAACCCGTACTCTTTCCACCTATGACTTATCCGCCGAAACTCAAGACGGAAAAGCTGTTTGGGTAAACCCCTATGGAGCGCGTTATCCCGGAGACGGCCTTGGCGCGATCTATATTTCCCATTGTCCGGTGAATTCAAAGTCGGAGCTAACATTTCAACTGAGC
>JAAENB010000848.1 GCA_024224995.1 bacterium
CAGGTTCAGGCGGACCAGGTCATTTCCTATGGTTTTCGTAATAACAGTGTTATTCTTGTGAAATATCCGCAGCTGCGCTATGGATTTATCAAAGGTGTAAACGGTTTGTTTTTTGGATGTTGATTTCAATGTGATAGAGTACAGGTAAATCCCGCTTTCTTTTTGGTTTGTTATGGAAAATCGGATCTGCATATCCTTATAGTTTATTGTGGCTGACCGGTTGTGCTCTTCAGGTGTCCGGGTCTGGAAAAAGATGAGAATGAGTACAACCACTATGGCATCTACAAAAAGGATTATTCTTGAAAGCTTCCTCTTTCGAGTTCTCCTCTCTGAACCATCATGAGTCCGCAATGATTTTAGCGTCTTTTGAGTAAAAGTCTCTTTCTCATCCATACCAGTTAATTTACTTCTTGAATTTACAGGCTTTGCTCAAGTTCATCAAGCCCCTGTTTAATTAATTTGTATTCTCTTGAACTGCTGTCAAAAGTCGCAAGATATCTTTTAAAATAATCAATCTGTTCGTTTTTCCATTTATTATTCGATTCTTTTTTGTTGTAAAGCATTATTGCCTCCGTGATTATGTCTTTTAAAAAAAAATCCCCAAAAAGTGGGCGGCATGAATATACAGGCCGCCCTTTGTTCTCTTCTATAAATATATTCGGTTAATTTTTTTTTTAACTTAAGCTATTAATTCTTTTTACAATACCGAACTGACCTGTCAGTTTTTTGCGGTTGGACGGTTTTTTTATTGATTTTTTTATAGTCCTATATTCTGATGCTGCTATAAATAAAAATAGAAAATACATATCCGGGGCAGGAAATGCGTATGTATTTAAGAATACTCAAAGAAAAATAATAGAGGAGATTTTTATGATAGAACTTAATGGGGCTACAATGCCTGAAATTTTTCAAAATCAGACTATTAAGTATGGTGACAGAGCCTGTGTTGCTTTTAAAAATACGCAAACCAGGTCATTTGAGGATATTTCCTGGAATACCATGAATGAACGGGTGCGGAATCTTGCGGGCTTCCTGCTTTCCAAAGGTATTAAAAAAGGAGACAAAATTGGCCTTTTTTCTCCCAACAGGCCCGAATGGTGGATCGTGGATCTTGCTGCTCTTTCTATTGGGGCCGTAAATGTTCCCATATATGCCACCAACTCCGCTGATGAAACTTTCTATGTCTTAAAACATTCCGAATCCAGGATATGTTTTGTCGGTGAAGAGGAACACTGCGATAAAACTCTTGAAGTCGCTAAAAAACTCCCTAAATTGTCCGATATTGTTATATTCGATGATCTGCCCAAAAAAAAGAAAGGGGTTATCACCCTGGAAGAAGCTTTAAAAAAAGGTTCCGCCTACAAAAAAAAGGGTGATTTCGACAAGCGCCTTAAAGCCGTTAAACCTTCCGATATTGCCACCATTATTTATACCTCAGGTACTACAGGCGACCCGAAAGGCGTTATGCTGTCTCATAATAACTTTGTTTCCAACGCCCGCCAGATCCTTACCCTGGTTGAAGAATATGTCGACGACCGTCATTCTTATCTCTCTTTTCTGCCCCTTTCTCATTCTCTGGAGCGTACTGCCGGGTACTATTTTCCTATGGCTGCCGGATGCACTGTGGCCTTTGCCGAAGAGTTCTCCAAAGTTATTGAAAATATGGCCGAAATTCGTCCCACTATGATTATTAGTGTTCCCCGGCTCTATGAAAAAATTCATTCAACAATATTATCCCGGCTTCCCGATGCCTCCTTATTTAAACGGACTCTTTTTAAAATGGCTATGGCCACTGCCGCGAAAAATATGCACTATGTTTGCACAGACAAAGAGCCTAAAGGTCTATTCGCCTTTCAGGTGAACCTGTTCAATAAACTGGTTTTCTCGAAAATTAAAGCCGGTCTGGGTATGGAAAATATGGAATATGCCGTTTCCGGCGGCGCTCCCCTGTCCGTTTCGGACGCGGAATTCTTCATTGGCATGGGCATCAAAATTACCGAAGGTTTCGGCCTTACGGAAACTACTCCCGTTACCAATGTTAATCCTCCCTGGAAGATCAAACCCGGCAGTGTTGGGCCTCCTGTTCCGGAAACGGAAATCCGCATTGCCGATGACGGTGAATACCAGATCAAAGGGCCCCAGGTGATGCTGGGCTACTACAAAAACAAAAAAGCTACTGAAGAAGCCTTTACCAAAGACGGTTTTTTCAGAACCGGCGATATGGCCCTCATTGACCCCGACGGCTTTGTTTCCATTACGGGCCGTATCAAAGATATCATTGTTACTGCCGGGGGGAAAAATATTTCTCCTCAAAATATTGAGAACAGCTGCAAAGCTTCTCCCTTTATCGAACAAGTTGCCATCATCGGCGACCGGAGAAAATATTTATCAGCCCTCATTATTCCTGCTTTTGATTCCCTGGAAAAATGGGCCGCTACCAATGATATCGAATTCGCTAATTATACTGAGCTCGTTAATACTCCTGAAGTTCAAAAACTCTTCGAAAATGAGCTCGCTGCCAATACCATGAACTTTGCCCGGGTTGAACAGATCCGTAAATTCACCCTCCTTGACGCCGAATGGACTCAGGAAACCGGTGAACTTACGGCTTCTCTGAAGGTGAAGAGGATGGTGCTGGAAGAGAAATATCAAAATATTATTGAGGGTATGTACCCGTCGGAGTAGGGTGGGGGAAAGAAGGTTATCGGTGGCCGGGTGATCGGTGATCGGTTGGAGAAAAAAAGGAAAAGGGCGGCTGCGGCCGTCCTTTTTGCGTGAGTATTACATGGTTCGCAGCCACATTAATAGTTGATTATTAATTAAGACTCCGGAATTCCCGGTATATGGTGACTTCGCAAAACTTTGTATATTTACCATTCTTCCCTTTATCGTTACATATTTAATTGCATCGAAATTATTATATTCATTTTTTTTAAGAAACAGTTTCGCTATCTCTAACGGATAAAAAATCGAAGATGTTTCATTACCCATATATTTTTTATTTTTAAGTATTTTGATATCATCATTAGTTACGTTTATTTTAATATAAAGACTATAATCTGATGGTCCTACTGACAAAAAAGACTCTTTTGTTCGATTTTCAATTATCCATTTTGTGTTTTTTATTTCAAATGGTACTGAAATATATCTATTTATTGCTTTTATATCAGTATTTACTTCGTAAGATTTGTTCTCTTTACTGCAAAAAGCAAGGAACATCAATGTAATGGCTAAACATTGATAAAACAAGTTCAATTTAAGCATATTATCGAACAACCTGGTATTCTACGGTATCACTGGTCATATCACCTTGAGCATACGTAACGAGTACTTTATTCGCAATGATATCAATCTTAATTCCTTTAAAATTTTTTGGATCATAAAATATAATCCTGTTTTTATCACGGATCAGCACATATTCCATATCCGATCCAAGCCACCTTGATAATTTGAATATTATCTTTTTCCCTTCATTCCTTACGATTAAATCCTTCCCAAGATTCAGAGATCCGTCTTCATTTTTACTAATTTTCAGATCAGAGATTTGCGCTCCCGCAGGAGTTCCTACAATAGTAGATTTAGACCCGGAAGAGGAAATTCCATAGGGATAATAGCTTATTTTATTCGGTTCTACGACTATTTCCTGGTATCCTTTCACTACGGCACCGTTTTCTTTAACTTCAATTTCAATCTCACTGCCCCAAAAACCTCCGTAATCAATTGTTGCGTCCGATCCATTCTTGATCCATTCCGTATCTGATGACAGAATTCCATCTCCTTTCTCAATAACTTTGAAATCTTTATTTTTATCTACCTGCATCAACTTCAAAAGATCGAGTGAAAGGTTCATATTGGCATCAAAAAAAATCCCGTTTCCAATATCTACTCCTATATAATGATACGGTTTAGGTACTGTATCATTTCCATCCAGATGCGTCTGGGTGTTTGATCTCATTGTGGTTTGTCTGAAAAGATCTATTCTCAAGAAAAATACATCATAATCCAGTTTAACTTGCTGAGGTTCAAAGTCAACTCTACCGGCATGGGCTGGTAGATCCGTCTGCTTCAACGTTGCGCAACTTGCCAGAAGAATGAGCGGCAACACGAAATAAATCAATTTTTTCATAAAATTATCCAATATTATTATAATAAACATTTGCCGGTACAAGAAGCATTTAATAGAAGATAATTTCAAGTAATATTTTATGAATTCTGATAATAAGAGGGAAGGGGGAGGCCCCTGCGTAAACAGGGATTGACTATATAAAATTTGTTTTGAATCAGGGCAGTTCGCGCGGGAGATCTGAGTTCGGCTAATATATTAAACAGTGCATACAAATAAAATAAAAAAAATTATAGCCAATCCCAAAGAAACAAACGAACCGATTAAAGGAAAAACATTCATTTTCTCCCTGGATTCTTTGTCTGTTATATACCTATATAAAACAACGAAAGGAGTTGGCATAAAAAAATTAAAAAGATCATTCATTTCTAAATCGCAATAATAACTAAACAATACAACATTAAAACCTGAAGAAATTAATATAAAAACAACACACAATAATATGAAAACCATTTTACTCCTCCAAATATCGAGCATCTTATTTTTTTACTTTTTCTTTTTCCTCCCTTCTCTTCTACCCATTTCCTTTTTATCATGTTCCTGTAACTTTTTTAGTCCTGATGCTTTAGGAGCCCCTTTAGACAAAGTAATGATACCAAGCGCTGTTCCAAGGAAAGGAACGCATTCAGCTAAACTTCTTAATGTAGATTTTTCAATCTCAAAATTTTTTACATCTGCTAAGTCATCTATCCCAGGCTTTAGCGCTTTTAGAACGCTAAAAGCTTTAGTTGCTCTTGCAAGCCTGACAATTGTTATAATATCTGATGCTAAGTCAATAGCAACAGATATTACTTGACAGGTCAATTCAAATTTTTTATCATCCTCAATGAATTTACTTACAGACACTCTCTTTCCATCTTTTATTATGTAGTAATCCAAACTAGGGGCGTCTATAAGTACTGCATCAGGATCACCTCCAGTACCATCGTTATACTCTACATGTATTTTATATAAATTTCCATAGTTACCATGGAATGCGCGCAAAAAGTCACTCCTGTGCCAATAATTTATTTCTGTCAAAAAAAGATCCTCCGATGTATATTCAACAGGTTCACCCTTGTTTTCAAATGCATAGTTAGATCCATCTGATATATATATCTTAGCCTGTATTTCCGGAGTTTTCCTCTGCACACCTTTCCTCTGCTGCAACACATGAGTCAACTCATGCCCCAGCAGCTTCTTCCCCGCTCTCGAATCAAGGTTCCTGCCATTCCGCGCAGCAAACACAATATCATGCCCCGCAGTAAACGCCTCCGCGTTAATAGACCTTGCCAGCTTATCGGCTCTACTCCCGGTATGAACCCGCACATCACCAAGATAGGTATTCAGCCTTGACTCCATGCCTTCACGAAATTGTTTATTCAACGGAGCCCCGGTCCCCTTGATACCGTTTAACCCGGATTCAAACCCCGCAGGAACTTCCATCCCTCCTGAAGAGCCTTTTGCCTGGATCTCCGGTGTTTCCACTTCTTTAGACTGGACCTGCGCGTCGGTCATATTCACGACCTTTTCAGCTACGGCATCGGCTTCTTTTTCATAAACATCGTTTGGGCTGCCAACGGTCAATTTGGCCTGGATATTGCTCATTAACATCTTTCCGTATTCCTGGTTCCCAACAATGCTTTGGAGGGAGGGAGAACCTGCACCGGCGCTTTTTGAGGCTTTACTTTTTTGCTGCACCGTATTTTTCGGTTTATTCTTGTAGAATCTATTTGTCATTTCCCGGCCTCCCGGACTGTAATAGTCTTCTAAATATACACCATCTCAGGCGGGTTGTCAAATTGATTTATTTAATTCTCCGGGGATCTCGGTACCAGGTATAACTCTACTTTACAAATATAGAAGGGATTGGAAAAAGGCCGCAATATAAAGCTATTGCGTTGTAGCACATGGCTAACTTCTTTGCGATGTTTATCACCTTTTCTGTCTTGCCTAAAATGAACCCTGTTTTATCCAGGTTTTCCAAAAACTTTTTAAATGTTCCCATAACCGGGGATTGATAAACTTCCTCTTGTGATTTTCCTTCAAGTTTCCCCAGGGACTCTTTTATTTCTTCAACTTCCCTGGCGGTTTCAGACCAGTCTTCATGGAGGGCTTTGAATTGATCCAGGGTATCCAGGGTGGAGGATATTTTTTGATTTAATTCGAGAGAAACTTTTGTAATTATAGTCGGATTATTTTCTTGGTGCATATGCACCTCTTTTGGACCTTCAATTCCTTTTTCTATTATATCCAGCATTCTGTCTATCCGGACATCTTTTGCCTTATTTGAAACATTCAATGATTCTATTATATTTTTTTGGGTCTCAACATGAAGCCTGGCAATCCCTAATTGATTTTTTAACTCAATAACATCAGCAGGATTATCATAAAATTTTTCTACTGGAATGGCGTCTTTAAGGACAAGATTGTAATCATCAAGAGTCTTTTCGATAATCTCTTTTTTCCCTTCAAGACTCTCAATTATCATTGTTACCTTAAGCCCTTCCTGCTCAATTTTCACTTTAGCTTTCATGTCAGGGTGTTTTTTTCTTAATACAGTAGCGAAATAATTTAAAATAGAAACACCTGCTTGGTGGTACTCCGGGGGGAATTCTATTGAACGGGTTATTGAATTTTCGTCAAAGTCTGGATTTAAAATATACCAGGTATTTTGAAACCTTTTTCTTATCTCTTCTGGTATTTGCTCAGCCGTATTTTTGTCTATTTTTATATAATCAAATAAATCTATATTTCCCCATTCAACTTTATCAAGATCGACTTCACTGAGGTCGGTTATACTGAGAACGGCTTTATTAAGATTGGCTTCCCTAAGGTCGGCTTTATTAAGATTGGCTTCCCTAAGGTCGGCTTTATTAAGATTGGCTTCCCTAAGGTCGGCTCCCATAAGGTAGCCTCCCATGAGGTTGACCTTCCCGAGGTTGGCTCTCAAAAGGTTGGCTCGCCAAAGGTTGGCTCGCAAAAGGTTGGCTTCACGGAGGTCGGCGCTCTTGAAGTCGGCGCTCTTGAGATCGGCTTCCCTGAGGTCGGCTTCCTTGAGGTCGGCTTCCCTGAGGTCGGCTCCCTTGAGGTCGGCTCCACTGAGTTTAGCTTCACAGAGGTCGGCTCCACTGAGGTTGGCTCCACTGAGTTTAGCTCCACTGAGGTCGGCTTCACAGAGGTCGGCCCCACTGAGTTTGGCTCCACGGAGGTAGGCGCCACGGAGGTCGGCTCCACGGAGGTTGGCTCCACTGAAATTGGCTCCTGTGAGATTGGCTTCTATGAGATTGGCTCCATTGAGTTTGGCTCCACTGAGGTCTGCTTCACGGAGGTCGGCTCCACTAAGGTCGGCTCCACTGAGGTCGGCTCTCTCTCCGCTCTTTCCACCTGATTCCGACCATTCCTTATGCAGCTTTAATATATTATCAAGCTCGTCTTTGCTTATTTGCGTAATCTGATATCCCATACCTCACCCCCGTAATCTCTCTGGAATACTAAAATACACTAAATAAATGTCAAGGAAAAATAACAAAATCTCTCCGGGGCTGCTTTACTCTACTAACAGCCTCTAAAATTATCTTACATAATAATCAAAAGCGTTCTTCACAGCTTCAGTATACCCTCTAAGTATCTCTTCTATCTCCGATTTCTTTTCAGAACATATTTTTTTATATTCCTCATTTGAAATAGAATCAATTTTTTCAGCTTTAATTTCTTTATGTATCAATTCTTCTAACGTCATATCTCAACAAACCTCTATTCATCGACCCCCAACCGCATTTCATCAACAAGCCTTCCTATTCTAAACCCATCGAAATCGATGGGTTTAGAATTATTACTAACCTACAAATCCCCCTCACCGGATCTTCCCCAAAAACCGCCTCAAAGCCCTCATCTCATACCCAAAAAGAAAGAGCTGGAAATTGTCCGGGGTTTCTTTTATATCTGAACGGTAAATTTCATCTCCTGCATCGGAGTCAAAAGGAAGATTAATTATGATTTCTTTTAGTATGGCTTCAAGGGTCTCTTTTTCTGTTTCGTCAATGGTGACTGTTTTTTGATTGATTCCAGGTTGCATGGGGTTTCTCCTTAAAAAAATATTTTTAACTTTATAAACACAGGTTAATTCAATAGTTGTTTTTGTCAATATTTATTTCTCAATTTATTATGTTTGACTAATAAAATATAGTGTTATACTAATACACATAAGGTGCGTGGACATTGCAGATTGCTAAAAAATGGTTGATTGTATATAAATAATGAGTAATTTATGTCACACACATAATATTTTATAAGAAAATAGGCATAAGAAAAATGAGCTTGGGTGAAAAAATAAAACTTCGCAGAACTAAGATGAACTGGACTCAAAAGGATCTGGCTGACCGTATTGACTCAGACCAAACCCAGATAAGCGCATATGAAAGAGGAGACTCTATTCCTTCAACCAATGTGGTTATAAAATTATCGAAAACACTAAACGTTACCACGGACTACCTCTTATTCGACGACAACGAAGAAAGTGCCTTTGCCAACCTCAAAGACAAAGAGCTCCTAAAGCTCTTTGAAAAAATCGAACTCATCAACGAAGAAGATAAGCAAGCTCTGAAGCAGATAATCGAAATTACGATTATAAAGAATCAATTACAGTCGGTCGCGAAGACGAAAATTATTTAGATGGGTTCTTTTTTGTTTGCCCCCTGATCCCCCTGAGGGGGCACGTGATAAGGTTTTTTGTTGAGGAAGTCGGCTTGTTGTACTAATGGTCTTGTTTTGATCGCTTTCCTTATGGAGGTATATATGCATCCAGGAGTAAAAACTCCCCGGTATGTTGTTGAACTGGCAAGAGATATGCGAAAGAATCCAACTCCTGCTGAAAAAAAATTATGGGAAGCGTTAAAAGAAGGACAGATCGAAGGTTATAAATTCAGATCCCAGCATCCCATATTCAGATATATTTTAGATTTTTACTGTGATGAACGATCATTGGCTATTGAAGTTGACGGACCAATTCATGATAATACCATAGAGTACGACCAGGAAAAAGATAAATTCATAGCAGCTCTTGGCATTAGAACAATTCGCTTTAAAAATAAAGAAGTAGAAAATGATATCGACATGGTTATAAATAAAATTCGACAGGAACTGAAAACCACCACATAAAAAGGATCTCAAAGAACCACTAGATAACAATTTTCTTTATAAAACAAACCCCTCCGACGTGCCCCCTTTGGGGGATCAGGGGGCCGAAAGCAACAAACCCTTTTCACGTGCCCCCTTTGGGGGATCAGGGGGCCGACAACAACAAGTGCCCCTTTCACGTGCCCCCTCTGGGGGATCAGGGGGCAAACAGCAACAGGCCCTATCGCGAAACAATATTAATCTCCACCCGCCGATTCTTCCCGGGCTCCCCATCTTTCAACGGAATAGAAAACCCATACCCTTTCGCCTTAAGCCGCGCCGCGGCAATCCCTTTTTTAACGAGAAACGCAAAAACAGACCGAGCCCGTTTTTGTGACAGCTTCATGTTCGAATCTTTCGAGCCCACGGAATCCGTATGCCCGCCAATCTCGATAGCGATCCCGGGATTCTGTTTCATAAAGGAAACAAGCCGCGTCAGTTCGTATTTTGATTCCGGCAAAATACCGGCACTGTTAAAAGAAAAATAAAGATTATTCAGTATGATAGTTGCCCCTGAAGAGATAGGCTCAAGCCCGATATCCCGGGTAATGGTATTGAATTTTTTAAGACTCTTAAGATCGAACCTGGAAGAATAAAAGGTATACCCTTTACTGCTAACGGAAACATCATAGACCGTCCCTTTATTTAAGATAATATGATAAGAGCCGTCTTTTTTATTACTCCAGATAACATGGGAAATATCTCTTTTAACATCAGTGATAGTAATTTCGGAGTATAGAAGTTTGCCCGAGTCTTTTTTGTCGGAAACCGTACCTGAAACGGAAACAACAGAAGCATGCTGTAATTCTCTGGGAATAGGAACGGTTTCAATGCGGAAAATTTTTCCGTCTTTAGACGTGGGCCTGGAATAGTACATGATATCGCCGGAAGCGGGAATAGAGGCGATACGGTCATCAAAGGGGGTGTTAATTTTGGAGCCAAGATTAACGGGTTTGCTCCAGCGTCCCAGGCTGTTCCGTTCCGATTTATACAGGTCATACCCGCCGAAGCCGCCTTTCCTGGAGGAACTGAAAACAAGGGTTTTGCCGTCGGCAAGGATAACAGGCCCGAACTCGGAATTTTTAGTATTAACCGGGTAAGGGAGCCGAACCGGTGTAGACCAATTCTTGCCTCGTTTGACAGAACTGAAAATACAAAACTTATCGTCTTTATAGCCTTCTTTGTCGCTGCATTCCCGGACAAAATAGAGCGTTTTCCCGTTGGGAGAAAGAGAGGCAAAACCTTCATAACCGGAGGTGTTAACAGGCGGCCCCAGTGGAACAGGAGGTCCCCAGACCAATTGCGTCCGCTCGGATATCCAGATATCAACATTATTGGTTTTCCCGTCCCGGTACGCAGTAAGGAGCAGGTTATTCTGATCGTAGGTGATAAAAGGACCGGCAGTACTGAGGTTCGAGTTGGCAAAAAGGAGCGGAAAGGGCAGAGACCACCCAAGGGGGGTCTTGTATTTAATATAGACCTTAAACTGTTTCGCGGAATCCCTGTTGGATTGATAAATGAGCATATTACCATCGGGCGAGATAGTAGGGCTATGCTCGGAATAGTTAACATTGCGGGCACAGGAGACCAGCAAAAGCAGCAGACCCGTGCAAATGATTATCGGACAAATTGTTGATAGAATCCTTTTCATGAAATTCTCCCCTTAATATAGAAACTAAAATCAAACCGAACCTGTTTCCGGAGGATGTTGCCCGGAACCTGCAAAATCTCCTCTGAGAAAGAGTCTCAAGAAAAGAGTTCTTTCCCGGCAAAATTAACTAAGTGTCCAGGGAAATGCAGGTTTGTAAAGGATTTTTATTCGCAAAATATCATTGACGGGGGATATTTCATTAGTTATATTAGAGATATTGGGAGTTATTTCGGACCACGTAGGGGCACGGCGTGCCGTGCCCTACGCGGGGAAAAAATACGGAAGAAACTGCGGTTACAATGGGCCAGTTCCATCGGGGATTTAGCATGGGGCTCTGCTCTGCTCCCGGGG
>JAAENB010000849.1 GCA_024224995.1 bacterium
CAGTGCGAACACTGTACGTACTCAGGAATAAACGAAGTGTGAGTGGGCATGTCAAAACGAGTGCGTGAAATTAGGGCTACGTAGTGTACTGCAAGCACAGCAGTGCGAACACTGCACGTACTCAGGAATGAACGAAGTGTGAGTGAGCATGTCGAAACGAGTGCGTGTAATTAGGGTTACGTAGTGTACTCCAAGAACAACAGAGCGAACACTGCACGTACTCAGGAATGAACGAAGTGTGAGTGAGCATGTCAAAACGAGTGCGTGTAATTAGGGTTACGTAGTGTACTGCAAGAACAACAGAGCGAACACTGCACGTACTCAGGAATGAACAAAGTGTGAGTGAGCATGTCAAAACGAGTGCGTGTAATTAGGGCTACGTAGTGTACTGCAAACACAGCAGTGCAAACACTGCACGTACTCAGGAATGAACGAAGTGTGAGTGGGCATGTCAAAACAAGTGCGTGAAATTAGGGTTACGTAGTGTACTGCAAACACAGCAGTGCAAACACGGCACGTACTCAGGAATGAACGAAGTGTGAGTGGGCATGTCAAAACGAGTGCGTGTAATTAGGGTTACGTAGTGTACTGCAAGAACAAC
>JAAENB010000850.1 GCA_024224995.1 bacterium
CTGTGGCGGAAGGTGTGGGATTCGAACCCACGGTAACACGAAGTGCTACAACGGCTTTCGAGGGTGCTCTAGGCGACGAACACGTGTTGACCCTTCGAGCGTTGTCCCTGCTCAGGGCCCTTCCACGCCCGAACGTCGATCTCGCTCAGCTACCGCTCTCGACCGATGTTCACCCCTGCCAGTGTCCGCTCAGTGTCCGCGCCGGACCGACCCCCGCCTTTGGTGGTCGGGTCTCAACAGCGGATCTGCTGCCGGCTGAACACCCTGTGACTCCACACACTCCTGTCCTGTCAACGACCCCGGGATCGCGGTCCTCGCCACCGGTTCCTACCTCGGTGACGGCTTCGACTGGCCCGAACTTCCCCGTTCCCTCCTATCTACGGTTGGCCTGAGGGGTTTTTATGACGTTGCGATCGGCCTGTCGGCTCGTTTGAGGACCTGACGTTCGGTGGTCTGGCTGCTGTTCACGAAGAGTGAGACCGCCGTCGGAAGATGGGAGGGACGACTGCCGAAGAGCCCTCGGCGCACCCGAAACCCAGGGCACTGACCGCCTGCCACCGGCGACCCCGTTGGCAGATCAACACACCGTCCACCCAGCGTCCGCTGGTTGCTGGGTGGGGTTCAAACCGGACGGGCGAACGAAACCCGGACTACACCATCCCTCCGCGATATGGGGTGTCACCTACCGGCTCTTCGGGGATGGTCCGTCGGGGCGGTGGGGCGGGTTATTGGGGCAGGCTCCGGGATAGCGGCGCAGCCCCCAACCCGGTCCCCCCTGCGGAGATCCGATCGGACCAACATAGGGCGTGGGCTATGGGGCAACGACGTCCTCCGAGCACGAA
>JAAENB010000851.1 GCA_024224995.1 bacterium
CTGCACGAAGCGTCTTCACAGAACCAGCCAGTAAAGGCGTTGCACTGCAACGTCTCTCAGAACCAAACCCTGGCCGGAGCATCTTCGTAAAACAGACCCCGGTATACCCACAGTTTCTTTCGTATTTTTCCCCGGTCGTGCCGGGTCAGGTGCTCTCAAGAAACTAAAATATGCATGTGCGCGGGTCTGGAAGCATGGGCTCTTTGGATTGCTGCGGAACTCGCGTTGCTCAAACAGTCCTCACAACCCAAAGAGCCCATACTTCCAGACCAGATGCAGCCCGCAATGCTATTTTGTTTCTTCCGTATTTTTCCCGGCCATCCGGTGTCTGAGCGGAGCCGAAGACCCGGGTTGATATACCTTATACTAAGACGCGACCACAGGGTCCGCATCTCGTGTGGGTGCTTAATGAGAAAGAAAAAACGCTTGAAAAGAAGCCGGTTTTGGTTAACAATTAGAAAAAAATAACGCGGAGCAGTATTATGAGAAAATTGGTGGAATTCTTTTTGGACCGGCCTTTGCTGGTAAATCTTATTGTAATTGCCGTAATTGGTCTTGGAATAAAAGCCGCGTTTGACGCGCAAAAAGAAGGATTTCCTGAAATATCCATGAACCAGGTAATAATCCGCACAATTTACCCCGGCGCTTCGGCAAAGGATGTGGAGATCAATGTTACCCTTTCAATAGAAGATGCTCTTGATGAGGTGGAAGGCATAAAGGAAGTGGTCTCGGTTTCGGAAGAAGGGATCTCAAACATAACAGTCCAGGCCGATGACAACGCTTCTGACAGCGAATTCCAGCAACTGTATACCGACATTGACAATGCGTTATCAAAAGTTGATGACCTTCCTATTGACATTGACGGCCGCCCGTCTATTAGCAAATTTACTTCAAAAGACATTCCCGTTATGGAGATTGCCTTTTTTGGCCCCTATAAAAAACTTAAAAATTATGTCCCCTTTGTGGAATCGGCTATAAAAAAGGTAGATGGCGTCTCGGCTGTGGACATGGTCGGCCTTCCCGATGACGAGATTCAAATCCTGGTAGATCCTGCTAAAGCCCGGAGTAATATGGTTGGGCTCCGGACCATTGCCCAGTCAATTTCCAAACGGAACCTTGAAGGATCGGGCGGAACCCTGGAATCATTTATTGGCGAAAAAAAGATTGTTTCGTATAATAAGTTCAAAGATTATCGTGAAGTCCTGGACACGAATGTTGTACGGTCGGCAGAAGGGTATGGCGTGAAACTGGGCAAAATTGCCGATGTGGAAATTGAGCCAAAAGATATGAAGCTCCTGGTTAGAAATAACGGGGAACGGGGTGTCATGGTCACTATTAAAAAGAAATCGAATAGTGATATTCTTAAAACCTGTGATAGAATCGAAAAAGTGCTCACCAAAACTCCCCCGCCCGAAGGGGTAAGAACAAAGGTTTTGGTAGACCAGTCAAATTTTACCAGTGACCGCTTGAATTTATTAAAGGGTAATTCCATAATGGGATTTATTCTTGTTGCCATTATTCTTTTTGTAATTTTTAATATTAAAACCGCTTTCTGGACCGCTTTTGGTATTCCTTTTTCCCTTATGGGAATGTGTATTTACATGAAAAACGCCGGAGTCTCCATTAACCTTATTTCCCTTGGCGGCTTTGTCATTGTTCTGGGTATGCTGGTAGATGATGCCATTGTTATTGCCGAAGAGATCAGCAGGAATAAAGAAAAAGGGCTGCCTCCCAAAGAGGCGGCCATTGAAGCGGTAAGTAAAATGTGGATGCCCGTTCTGGGCGCCTGTCTTACTACTATGATTGCCTTTTCACCTATTTTATCCATGGGAGGATCCGCGGGAAAATTCGTATGGATATTGCCTATCATGGTTATTGTGGCTCTTTGCATATCGCTTTTTGAAAGTTTTTTTATACTACCGGCTCACCTCTGTCATGGTAAAACAAAAGAGCATGCGCCCAAAGCTTTTGTTATAAAAACAGAGAGGCTCTATAAGAGGCTGCTTCAAAAGATTCTCCGGTTTAAATATCCTGTTCTGCTGGGCATGGTTCTCCTGCTCTTGCTTTCTCTTGTTGTTATGAATAAATTTGTTACAAAGACTCCCTTCCCCCAGGACGCTGCCGAAGCGTTTGATATCAAAATTACCATGCCCCGGGGCACCAACCTGGAAAGCACCCGTAAAAAGATTATTGAGTTTGAAAAAATTATATCAACCCTGCCGGAACAGGAACTGGTGGGATTTACTTCCCGGATTGGCACTCAGAGTGGGCTCACCACAATAGACCGGGGAACGCAGCATAATATCGCCATTATTTTTGTTTATCTAACCCAGTACTCCAAAAGAGACCGCACTGCCGAAATAATTATGGATCTTATGCGAAAAAAAATTCAACAGAACAGCACCATTAAAGATATTTCCTACTCCGTAAACCTGAAACGGATTGGCCCCCCCATGGGCAAACCTTTTGAGGTTCGGATTTCTTCCAATGATGACGAGGTTCGGGAAGCCAAAGAAAAGGAGATCAAGGCGTTCCTGAAATCTCTCGATGGAGTGTCCGATGTTGAAAATAACGAGTCCGACGGCAAAGAGGAGTGGAACCTGGCAATCAAACATGACACTCTTGCCAGAACGGGGCTCACGGTTGAAGACGTGCTCTCAACAATCCGGATCGCCTTTGACGGACAAATCGTAACCGATATGGTAACAAGCGGTAAAAAAAATGCTGCCTCATCTGAGATATTTGACATGCCCGCAATAAACAAAAAAATCGATTTCCGGCTTCGGCTCAACCGCAAAGGCAGAGCCGATACGGCTTTTATTAATAGTCTGCCCATTATGAACAGGCACGGCAACCTGATTAACCTGAAAGAGATTGTAGAACTGAAACCCCAGACCGGGAAAGCGGAAATTCATCATGTTGACGGCAAAAAAACAGTCACGCTCTTTGGTAACGTGGACATTGAAAAGATCGCGCCTGTAGAAATCATGGCAAAAGTAAAAGAAAAATTCCCCTCATCGCTAAAGGCGGAAATATCTTTTAGCGGTCAGCCTGTGGAATCGGGGAAAATTTTTGCCGATCTCGGGTCTGCCGCTATTCTTGCGTTTCTCGGGGTGTACCTGCTTATTTCACTTATTTTTAATTCTTTTGCCAAACCCTTTATTATTATGCTCACTATTCCTTTTGGCCTCGTGGGGATAGCCTTTTCCCTGGTTACGCACGGCCAGCCCCTTTCGGTTTTTTCCGGTGTTGCCATGGTTGGCCTCATGGGAGTTGTGGTGAATGATTCCATTGTCATGGTTCATACGATTGGTCACATGGCCGAAGATAAGCCTATTAGCAAAGATCTTATTGTCGAGGGCGCGGTTACCCGGCTCCGGCCTATTCTGCTTACCACGTTTACCACGGTTATTGGGATTCTGCCTACGGCATACGGTATTGGCGGTTACGATCCATTTCTTTCGCAGATGTGTGTTTCTCTCGCCTATGGGTTGTTATTTGGTACGATGTTCATTTTATTCCTGGTGCCGATTTATTACGCCGTGGGGTTAGATATGCGGATGGTGATTGGGAAGCTGAGAGAGTCAATGTCGGGGTAATTTTGTAGAGGAGAGGCATGCCTCTCCTCTACAAAAATTACAGGGATGCAAGGTCTTACTCAGCCGCGTAACCCGCAACCTTATCGCCAACTTCCGTGGTAGAAAGACCCATCTTACCGGCGGAAAGTGATTTAATATCATTTGTAAGGGCTTTAATTACAGCCTTTTCAATCCGCGCACCGGCAGCGTCTTCACCAAGAGTTTCCAGCATCATCTGGCCCGCGTTGATAGCAGCAAGAGGATTGATAATGTTTTGTCCGGTATACTTGGGAGCGGAACCGCCAATAGGTTCAAACATGGAAACCCCTTCAGGGTTAATATTGCCGCCCGCGGCAATGCCCATTCCACCTTGCGTAATAGCGCCCAGGTCAGTAATGATATCGCCAAACATATTTCCCGTAACCAGGACATCAAACCACTCAGGGCTCTTTACCATCCACATACAGGTGGCATCAACATGATAGTATTCACGAGCTATATCGGCATAATCCTGCGCGCCAAGTTCGTTAAATGCTCTTTCCCAGAGATCGAAAACATAGGTAAGAACGTTCGTCTTACCAACGAGACCAAGAGTGTTAGTCTTACCTCGTTTCCTGGTATATTCAAAAGCGTACTTGAGGCATCGTTCAACCTGGAAACGGTTGTATACCATGGACTGAACAGCAACTTCCTGGGGAGTTCCCTTCATGGAAATGCCGCCGGTTCCGGTATAAATACCGCCGGTGTTTTCACGAACAATAACATAATCAATCTGCTCAGGTCCTTTGTCTTTCAAAGGAGTTTCAACGTTCGGATAGAGTTTAACCGGACGCAGGTTTATATACTGGTCGAGCTCAAACCGGGCTTTTAGCAGAATCCCTTTTTCAAGGATTCCCGGTTTCACATCGGGATGGCCAATGGCACCCAGAAAAATAGCATCGTGTTTTTTCAAATCATCAATAGCACTGTCGGGAAGAATTTCCCCTGTTTTCAGGTAGCGGTCGCCGCCGAAATCATACTCAGTAAAGTTCAGGGTAATACCTTCAACAGCAGATACTGCTTTAAGTACCTTTAAACCTTCGTCTACAACTTCAGGACCCGTTCCGTCACCCGGAAGTACCGCGATATTATAAGATTTTCCCATTTGTTTCTCCTTACCTGCCGTTATAAATTTATGCGTATATCTTACGTATTATGCATATTAATACCAAATATAAAATCAAGTAATAATATTTCCAGTAAAAAATTGCATAAACTTAAAAAATATTAAATTTACTTAATTATTTGTTAAGTTTAGGAAATTAATTTACCTCAGAGCTCTTTAAAAGAGCTCTGAGGTAAATTAATTTCCTAAAAACTTTACATGCGAAGAAAAAATGTTGACTTTTGTGTATGCAAATTTATTTGTTGTATCCGGCTGAATACAGGTTCTTGCATGCAAGAATATTTGTTGCACAAAAGTCGAAAAACGTAAAATAACACAAAACAAACGGAGGGTAATATGAATATATTACACAAAATTTTAAACAATGTAGCAATGCTGTTCATGGTTGTAATCGTGGGGGGATCGATAATCTCATGCGACAGCATAGATAGGGGAACCTATGAAGGAGATTTTGCAATAAGGACCCAAAAGGATTTAAAAGAAATAGCCGGTTATTCAAAAATTACCGGTTCCCTGGGAGTTCAAGACGATGATGGAGATTGTAATTTTCTTGAAGATTGCAAAATAGACCTGGAAGACCTGGATCTGCTTGGCAACTTAACTTCTATTGGAGGAAATTTAACGATCCATGATTGTCCCATACTGGAAAATTTAGACGGGCTCAAAAATCTTACTTCAATAGGCGGAGACCTGCGAATAGGCTCCGAGTATGAAATGGATTTTTATTACGATACCGCTTCTTTAACAAACATAAAGGGACTGAGC
>JAAENB010000852.1 GCA_024224995.1 bacterium
GAAAATAAAGCAAAATTTCAGCCGCCGGGAGATGGAAATAAATTTACGCATATTCAATAACTTGCATTAATTTTGTCAAAAAAGCGCCTTGTAACATGCTGAAAATAACAGTGTAGAATGATAAGTTCGATATACTTTAGATCTTTTAAAATCAAAACCCTGTTATCCCTACAACGACACTTAGCAGATAACTATCTGAAATCATAGGATTTGAACAAAACAACCTGTATTTACAACCTCCTGAAATCATTAGTTTTACCCTGTAAGTGTCGTTGTAGGGATACTTATGTTTAACATAAAACAATTATTTCCGCAAGAAAAAAAGTAAAAAAAATAGAAAATTTATGCCATTATCCTGAATTATAAGGTGCGAAACTTGAGTGAATATCCTGTGCGGATATTTGGATAACCTTGCCGATGCCTTTGCTGCGACGGATTTTGAAAAACGTCGAAAAGAATTGGCAGGAGAGATATCGGTTCAGGAGAATTCAGATATTGTAATACCTATGATTGCATCAGC
>JAAENB010000853.1 GCA_024224995.1 bacterium
ATTCGCTTTCATCGGTAACTGTTTTTATTATTTCTGCCATTTTTTTTGTATTGATTTATGTAATAATATGTACTATGATAATAACAAAAGTCGTTACTTAACGTTAACAAAAATCGCTGCTTAGAGTCTGTATAGCATATGCGTGTATGTCTGTTGATAAAGCTTAATAGAATTCATTATATGGTTAATATTTTGCTTTGTCAATGTAATTTAAGTATTGAGGGTTTTTAGTGAAAAATCTGAATTTGATTCTCGTAAAAAACCTTCAAAAAAAGTTCTTGTAAGGCATGTTGACCTTGTGCTATAATAATACCGGTTTGTATAATGTAAAAAGCCTTTGGCTTGGATCGATTTAACAGAAAGGATTTAGGACACATGATTTATGTAATAGGTGCAGTAGTCGTAATATTTGTTATTGCCATATTTGTTGTTATGAGCTCTTTAAAGTCTTCCGGCAAAATAAAAAAAGCGGAAGAGTTTATGAAAGCCGGGGAATTCAGCAAAGCAAGCGAGATTGTAAAAAAATTACTGGAAGAGAGAAAGGATAATGCCGCAGCCCGCTATTTAAAAGCCAGGATCTTAATGGAGCAAAAACAGTTTCTCCTCGCCATTTCCGAGTTGAACAGCGTTCTCAATATATCCGGTTTTACCGCGCATGTTAAAGAGGTTGATATTCACTACCTCCTGGCAGAGCTCTACAAAGAAGTCGGCAAGCCTCAGAAAGAGATAGATGAATATGAAAAAATACTGCAATTTAAACCTAAAGACGCAACTGCCAATCACCGCATGGGACATACCCTGTATAGACAGAAGGACTATAAAAAAACAATGGAGCATTTAACAAAGGCAATTGTTGTAGACCCTTCCTTAAATGACTCATATCTCCCCCTGGGTGTTTCCTGTTTTATGGAAAAAAATTTTGAAGATGCCGAAAAACACCTGGAAAAAGCAATGAGCAATCCGGGAGAGAGCTCGGAAGCTGAATATTACCTGGGGTATATTTATAAGTCAAAAAAGGAACACGACAGAGCAATTCCCCTGCTTGAAAATTCAAAGAAGAACAGTCAATTCGCGGCGAAAAGCCTTTTTCTCCTGGGAGAAATATTTTTTGAGAGGAATGAATTCGCGAAGGTGATTGAATATCTTGAAAAGGAAGAAGGAAGTTTGAAAAATTCCAGTGAAGAAGCACCTGCCTACCGCTATCTCCTGGGTGAATGCTATGAAATGGAAAGCAAAATTGTTGAAGCCGTTGCTCAATGGGAAAAAGTTTCTGCGGCAAATCCGAGTTTTAGAGACACGGCACAGAAACTCGACTCATATAAAGTGGTAATGGAAAACAGCGCAATAATGGGCATCTTTACCGCTTCTGCCGACGATCTTCAGAAAATTATTGTGAAACTCATTGGATGCCTGAATTTTAATGTCATCTCCAGGCAAAGAATCACCCCAAATCTGCATATGTTTAAAGCAACTAACTTAAAAAAGGCGAAAGAACCGCCCACCCTGATCTTATTTAACCGGAGCACAAAAGAAATTACAGACGGTCAAATAAACGATCTCCACTCAAAGGTGAAGAAAGAAGATTGCGGCAGGGGCATATATATAACAACTGCTAAATTTGATTCCAAAGCAAAGAATGTTGCCAATTCAAAGAGTATAGAGATCTATGACTCGGAATTTGTCAGTAAAAAAGCGTCCCCATGACAGAAAAAAGCAAGATCATTGAGGCTACGGTTTACCCCGACAGGGCCCTGGTTACCAGGCAGCTCGAAATTGCTGTTTCTTCCGAAACAGGTGAAATCGTTTTTGAAAACCTTCCTTCCGGTATTTACCGGGATTCCATCCGGGTTTCGGGCAGGGGAGACGCGTCGGTGCGTATTGAAGGCATCGACACCAGGGACGAGTTCCTGGAAACCGTTCCCGATGAAGAGGTACAGGCTCTTGAAGAAAACCTTGAGAAATTACAGGATGAGCTGAATTCAATCTCCGTAAAACTTGACCTGTGCGAACAGGAGAGAGGATTTATTACGGGACTACAGGAAGTATCTTCTGCCCGTGTTACCGGGGAATATTATTTTAAAAAGACAACTCCCGAAGAATTGCAGGGCATGGTTCGCTTTTTTAAAGCCCGTATTGAGGGAATAAACCAGCGGGTTGCCGCGCTAACGGGCGAAAAGAAAAAGTTAAAGAAAAAAAGATCTCAGCTGAAGCGGGATATTAATCGGCGCAGCAGCTTACGGGAAAAAACGGTTCTTAACTGTTATGTGTCGCTGGAAGTGAAAACTGCCGGAAAATTTTCCTTTTATTTATCCTATATTATTGATAATGCCTGGTGGAGCCCGGTCTATGACGTAAGGCTTTTAATTGATGAGAAAGAAAATAGTGAAGAAAAAGAGATTGAGATTGCTTATTACGGCCAGGTAGGGCAGGCTACCGGGGAAAATTGGGATGATATTAATATTTTTCTTTCAACAGCCCGGCCCTCTGTATCGGCTTCACTCCCGGACCTGGAAACATGGTTTGTTGATTTTAATTATGCCGGGCCTGCTCCGGGCTATGGTGGGGCGTCTCCCCAGCCGTTGGGCGGTGTTATGTCCGCAATGGACGCGGGACCAATAGCTCCTGAAGAAAGTGCCGCCGTTGATAAGGGGCTTACCGTAACATTCGGTATTAAGGATAGCCAGGATCTGCCCCCGGATGGAACGGATAAAAAGGTTCTTATTGCCCGAAGAAATTTTCCTGTTGAACTCGATTACCGGGCCTTTCCCCGGGAAACGGAAGCGGTTTTTATCCGCGGGACTTTTGAGAACAACAGCGATTTTCCCATGCTGGCAGGTACGGTAAAGGTGTACCACGGACAGAACTATATTGGGGATAGTTATCTTGAGACCGTTATTCCAACGGAACAGGCAAGGCTTTCCCTTGGAACTGATGATTCCATTAAGGTTAAGCGGGAGCTGCTGAAACAATTCACTCAGAAAAAAGGAGTTACCGGGGGATATACCCGGACCGTATTCCGGTATGTAATTAAACTGGAAAACTATAAAACAGACCAGGTGAGCCTGCTCCTGCAAGAGCCTGTTCCTCTTTCCCGGAATAAAGAACTTAAAGTGGAACTCATCTCTATTACGAGCAAAATTGAGCCCAACTACCAGGGAGTACTGAACTGGGAACTGGATCTTACGGCAGGAGAAAAGCGGACCTTTGATGTTGAGTATTATGTTGAGTATCCCAGGGGGAGAACTATTGTGGGGATGGATATATGAGCGGCGAAAGCAGGATAACAGAGGTAACCGTCTATTCCGACAGAGCCCTGGTTACCAGGGAGCTTCGGCTTACGGGTGTAGAAGGGGAAAGCCGGGGTCTATTCGGCAGCTTGCCGCCGGGTCTCATTCGTGATTCGGTACGGGTAAAAGGGGCCGGAGATATGGTTCTCCTGGATAATAACCTGGGTACGGTAATACTGGAAGAGACCAATCTCGAAGAATTAAATACCATTGAGGAAGAGCTTTTAGAGTTGAGCGAAGAAAGAGAAACCCTGCAGCGGGATATGGGCAAGCATAATTTCATCGCGTCATTTTTAAATAGTCTTGCCTTTGGCGAAAATTTTCCTTCGCCCAACACGCTCGATTTTGAAAAAGCCTCCCCCGACGACCTGGACAGGCTTGTTAATTTTTATTCAAAAGAATTAAACCAGGCAAGAGATGAGATTGGTTCTCTTGCCATACAAATACGCGAGATCGATAAAAATTTTACCAGGCTCAATTTTGACGCGGAGCAATTGCGCCGGGCATCGAGCAAAGAGCAGCTTAACTGCACGGTCTCTTTTCGAATGACGGCGCAGGGGGATGCCCTGTTATGGCTTTCATATGTGATCCATAATGCCTCATGGCAGCCCTTATACGACGGAAGGCTTTTATATAAGGAACGGGAATTTGAGCTCATCAGTTACGCGGATATAGAGCAGGCAACCGGTGAGGAATGGAGCGATATCACCCTTCATCTTTCCACAGCGAACCCGGTAATTGGGGCTTATTTGCCCGAACCGGAACCCTGGTATGTTGATTTATTTGTCCCCCTGCCGCCTCCGGCACCGCAGGCTCAATTCAAGAAAAATAAATCCAGGTCCCTGGCAAAGGAATCTTTTGTGGAAGAGGCGGCCGTGTTAGAGCAGGATGAGATTGAAGATTTGCTGGTAGATGCTGATGACGAAGCTGTCCCCCTCCCTGCCTCTGAGCCCGAAGCTTTTTTTGATGATGAGGTTTTGGCCGCGAAGACAGAAACGGCCGCAGTTTCGGCGGAGATTTTTTCCGGTTCCACGGTGAAGCGGGCGGGCGTGAATGTATCCGTTACCTGCGGCGGTTCACAGAATATTCCCACGGACGGTTCTACAAAAAAGGTTTTTATTTCCCTTGAAAAATTTCCGGTTGAGTATGAATATATTATTATGCCTGCCATAGAAGAGGCTGCTTATTTAAAGATCTCTATGGAAAATTCCCGGGACTATCCTATTTTACGCGGACCCGTGAAAGTGTTTCGTGACTTCGATTATGTTGGCGATTCCACGATCAAGAATATTGTTCCCGGTGAAAAGCTGAAGCTGTTTATGGGGATTGATGATTCTATTAAGGTGAAGCGTGAACTGGTGAATAAGGTTACCGGTAAAAAAGGACTAACGGGTAAAGATACCAGTGTTGAATATTCATATAAACTTACGGTTGAATCATATAAAGAAGAAAAAGAACGGGTTACTGTTTTTGAACAGGTTCCCGTAAGCAGGAATAAAGAGATTGAAATTAAAATACTCGAACAGAGCGAGTTTGCCGACCCCGATGAAAAAGGTATTTTAAAAATGGAATTTGATATTCTTCCGGGTGAGAAAAAGGAGTTTGTCTACTCGTATTTTGTCCGCCACCCGGGTGATGAAACAGTGTATGGTCTTGCGTGATTCGAAGTATATACACACCCTAAACAGCGATTTTTACAATGAATAATGATCTTTTTTAAAAACCTGTGTTTTTATAAATTTTTATAAAAAAGATTGCCCCCCTTTTGTCCATGAGATAAGACTGCCTTTGATCTTAAAAAGAATCATGGCTTTTTGTGGGGGGAAATCATGAAGATGTTATTCTGCCGTTTTTCGGCTTACGCAACAATACTATTCCTATGTTCATTTTTATGTTTTATTTCCTGTTATAATCTCATCGGTGATGGAGCAAAAAGCTCTGCCTGTGAAATTATTTCTTTTTCAGTGTCCAGCCAGCTGGGGAATACGATTATCAACCCCCGTGATTCTACTGTTGCCGTAATAACAAGTAATGAGCTTAACCTGGAACAGGTAAAACCCTTGATAAAGATATCTCCGGAGGGGTACGTTTTTCCTGCTTCCGGTATGGAGATCGATTTTAGTTCCGGAGCGGTTCCGTATACGGTAACCGCAAAAAACGGCACTCAACAGGTATGGAAGGTTTCCGTAACAAGCGTATCTGCTACCAGGGCAGAGATAACTGATTTTGTCTTTTATACCGCTTCCAATAAGGGGCTCATAACAGATATCAAGGGGACAATTGATGAAAACAACCGTACTATTGCTGTGGAACTCCCATATGACAGTGCCGTTAACGGCCTGGTTGCCGCCTTTGTTGCAACAGGTGCTTCGGTTTCGGTACAAGGGGTAAGCCAGGTAAGCGGTGAAACTGCGGTTGATTTTAATGAGCCCGTGACCTACCGGGTGCGAGCGCAAAACAATACAACACGGGATTATACGGTCACGGTGGAAAATGGCTGCGCCTGCCCTCTGCGTATCCGTAGAGGTGATTATTCTATTGAGACGCAGGAAGATGTTGCTGCGTTTGCCGGGTATACTGCCATAACCGGGAGAATTACGGTAGGTGGGAATTATTCAAATGAGATTACAAGCTTCGAAAAATTAAAGTGTCTTACTTCAATAGGCGGATGGCTGACGATCCATGATACCAATGGACTGGTTACTCTTGAAGGCTTTAATAATCTTGTCTCTGTTGGTGGTCACCTGCGCTTACTGAATAATAATGCCCTGGAAAACCTGGAATCGTTGACCAGTCTTAACACTGTGGGGGACAACTTTGATATTTCGGATAATCATCTTTTAGCAGGCTTGAACGGTCTTGAATGTCTTGTTTCAATTGGCGGCAGGCTTCATCTGGAGAATAATGCTTCCCTGGAAAACCTGGAAGGGCTTTCCAGCCTGGTTTCAATTGGCGCCACCCTGTATCTTGACAATAACTATTCACTGGTTAGCCTGGAAGGGATGCCTCTCCTGGAAACTATTGGCAGCGGCTTTTATGTTTATGAAAATCCTGTTCTGGAAAAGATCCGGGGGTTTCACTGCCTTGTTTCCATCAAATCCGGTTTGTACATGTACAGCAATCCTCTCCTGGTAACTGCTGATGGACTCTCTTCTGTTGTATCCATTGGAGAAAAGCTTTCTATTTATAACAATGATCTCCTGTTAGATCCGGGAATGGGATCTCTTAATTTTGTGGGTAAAGAATTCAGGATTACCGACAACAAGAGCCTCTGTTCGGATCTGGTTGAAGACCTGAGAGCCCGGGTAGTGGCCGGTTCCGGGATTGGTGGTGATATACTTATTTCGGGCAACAAAGTATGTAAATAAATAAAAATTTAAAAATTTCTTTGGAGGAAATTATATGTATATAAAAAAAACAGTCTTGATGTTCAATGTTTGCTGTATGGTGTTATTGCTTCAGCTGGTATCATGCTATAATTTAATCAGTGAGGGGAATAAAAATTCACAAACCGCGATTCTTGGTTTTGAGTTAGCCGATCAGGCGGAGCCCGCGAATATCGATGAGGATAGTTATACGGTAGATATATTGGTTCGCAATGGAACTACTCTTGCGGGGTTGATCCCGTTTGTCACCATAGCGGAAGGAGCGAGTGTATCCCCCGGCTCGGGAGAAGCGGTCGATTTTAGCACGGGGCCGGTCTTGTATACGGTAACCTCGGAAAAGGGTGATATTCAGGACTGGGTGGTTACGGTTAGCGTGGTGGAGCCTAAGAGCGAAAAAAAGATAAGCAGTTTCCGTTTTTTAGCTTCGCAAAACGGTGAGCTTTTGGAGGATGTTGTTGGGACACTGAATGAAACAGACAGGAGTATTTCCCTGGTTGTTCCTTTTAGAGTTGAATTAAAAGAACTGGTTGCTTCTATTGAAACAACAGGGGACTCTATAAAAGTTAATAATACGGAGATACAAAGCGGCGAAAGTACTCTTGATTATACCTACCCGGTTTTATTCAGGGTTACGGCGGAAGATGAAAGTACCCGTGACTACAGGGTTTCGGTTGAGTATTCGTGCCCGAAAAACGTTTTTTTGGGTGATTATGCCATTAGCACGAGTGACGATCTTGAACTGCTATCCGGCTATACCAGGATAACGGGGACTCTTACTATTGGCGACTATAATAACTTTTCATCTCTTTCTGGGCTGCAAGGACTGGAGTGCCTGTCCCGCGTGGACGGAGACCTGGTTATTGCCTATAATTCTTTACTGCAAGACCTGGAAGGACTCTCGGGGCTTACCTCCATTGGCGGAAAACTGCGGGTGAATACAAACAGTGCCCTGGTTACGCTGAAGGGGCTTGATCGTCTTGTCTCTATTACGGGAGATTTACGTATTGAAAATAATGCCGGGCTTGAGAGCCTGGAAGGGTTGAATGCTCTTGAATCAATTGAAGGAAGTGTATGGCTCTACGAGAATACATTAATAAGTATTGCGGCTCTTGCTAATTGTTCTACTATTGGCGGGGATGTTGATATCGCTCATCATGACTCTCTTTTAAGCCTGGAAGGGCTTTCCGGTATTACTTCACTTGATTACGAATTGAATATTAATAACAATAATTCTCTTACCAGCCTTATGGGGCTTGAGAATCTCCGGGAAGTTGGCGGGAGAGTGTTAATTAATAGCTGTGAAAAACTAGAGTCTCTGGAAGCGCTTGCCGGGCTTACCAGTGTTGGACGAACGCTATCCATATCCGGTGTTGATGCTCTTGTATCCCTGGATGGTCTGGAAAACCTTACTTCTATTGTTGGCTCTCTTCAAATCCAATATAATGACTCATTGAAAAGCCTGGAAGCGCTTTCCGGTATTACTTCCGTAGATACGCTTACTCTTTCCCGGAACCCGGTTTTAGAGAGACTGGACGGGCTTCACCATATAACTACCGCCAGGGGGTCGGTAAATATCAACGATAATGATTCCCTGGAAACCCTGACTGCTTTCAGTTCCCTCAGGTCTGTTGGTGATACCCTGTATATTATTGATAATGATGTTCTTACAAGCCTGGCGGGCCTTGAGAATATTCATACCATTGACAACCTGGCAGTACAAAAAAATAATTCTCTTCCGAACCTTGAAGGCCTGGAAGGACTTACCACTGTTACCGGGAATGTTGCTATACGTAATACGTCCCTGGTCTCCCTGCAGGGGATGGGAAACCTTGAATCAATAGAAGGGTACTTAATAATAGAAAAAAATTCAGCTCTTACCGATACCTCAGGGTTCCATAAACTGAATTCCCTTGAACAATATCTTTATATTTATAATAATGATGCTCTACAGCATTTTGCGGGATTTGAGAACCTTACAATACTGGGCGGGAAACTTACCATCTACGGGAATGCTTTACTGGAAACTGTTGAAGGGCTGAATAACCTGGTATCTATAAAAAGCGCTCTTCATATTGCAAGCAACCCCATGCTTACCGATCCCGGGCTGGCAAAACTCTCCTTTGTGGAAACTACTTTTGAAATCACCGGGAACTCGGAACTCTGTACGGCTGTCGCTGAAGGGCTGCAAAAGCAGGTTGCTGACGCCGGCGGTATTGGAGGA
>JAAENB010000854.1 GCA_024224995.1 bacterium
GAATATAACCAAAAAGAATTATTTTATACGAAGCGCCCATGAGCTCTTAACGGTTATTCCCGAAGCCTGCGCCATAGCGAAGTGGGGCAGGCCCGGGCCGGTTTTAATTGATGTGCCGAAAAATGTACAGCAGGAAGAGATCGAATTCAGCCGCTGGCCCGAACCGCTCAGCATCCGGCAGTTCAGTTTTCTCGATGAAGAAATCGATAACATAGCGGATCTCATAAACAGGGCAGAGCGCCCGGTTTTATATGCCGGGGGCGGCATTATTTCGTCGGGAGCCTCAGCGCTCTTAGCACGGTTCGCCAGGAAAAATTCCATACCCGTCGTATTAACCCTCATGGGACTGGGCGCCTTCCCCGCAAATGATCCCCTCTACATGGGCATGCCCGGAATGCACGGAACGGTTGCCACAAACAATATGTTAAATAATGCCGATATGATTATAGCAATGGGCGCGCGGTTCGACGACAGGGCAGTATGCCACGCGGAGCGGTTTTGCCCCAAGGCCTCAATAATTCATGTTGATATTGACCAGGCAGAGATCGATAAAATAAAAAAATCTTTTTATTCCATCGTGTGTGATGCCGGGCAGGTACTTGAGGCCCTGGAACCGCGTATAGAACAAAACGAGCGAAGCCGGTGGATAGAACAGGTAACCCGGAATAAAAAGGGAACAGTGCCCTGTTATTCGGAGGAGGCGGGAGTCCATGACCCGCTGCATCCTCATAATCTTATTTCCCGGGTAAGTTCCATGACCGGCGATGATACGATTATTACCACCGATGTAGGACAGCACCAGATGTGGGTGGCAGGGGCGTATCGTTTTCAACGGCCCCGGACCTTTCTCACCTCAGGGGGCCTGGGAACAATGGGATTTGGCCTGCCTGCGGCAATAGGGGCAGCTCTCGCGAATCCCCATAAACAGGTAATCTGTTTTAGCGGGGACGGTTCCCTGCTTATGAATATCCAGGAGCTGGCAACCCTTGCCGATTTACAGCTGAACGTAAAGATCCTGGTCTTGAACAACGGGCATCTTGGCCTGGTTCGGCAGCAGCAGGAGCTTTTTTACGAAGGGAATTACGTGGCCTCACGCTTTCACACCGGCCAGGATTTCGGCAGGTCGGCCAGGGCCTTTGGCATCAGGGGAAGATCCCTGGTAAACCCGGATGATCCGCTGCAGTCGGATGATCCGCTGCAAGAGCTGGAACAGGCCTTGCGGCAGGAAGGTCCATGCCTTATTGATATACCGGTAAACCCGGCATACAATGTACTGCCCATGGTCCCCCCGGGCCAGGGGATCGATACCATGATTGGTACTGAAATATTTCCCGGGCCCTAAAACAAAAAAGCGAGTCCCGGAATAATGGGGACTCGCTTTTTTTGTAAAAAATCTCGTATGAACTTGTTTTTATCATTCCAGGAGTTCTACAAGTCCTGTTGACAGCCACGGTACATAGGTAATTACCAGAACCGTAAAAAGAAGCAGCAGGAAGAACGGGATAATGATTTTGTATATCTTATTCAAGGGCATATTAAACCGGTATGAAGCCATAAAAAGATTCAGCCCCACCGGAGGAGTTAAATAGCCCAGCTCAAGGTTCGCAAGAAAGATAATTCCCAGGTGAACGGGATCTATTCCGTATGCTTCTCCAAGGGGCTTGATCAATGGAACAACAACAGTTATTGCTGAGAAGATATCCATGAGACAGCCCGTAATAAGCAGGGCTATATTCAGCAGGATGAGAAAGACCGTTTTAGACTGAATATTCGCTTTCGTCCAGGCGGCAAGCTCCATTGGAATATCGTTTATGATAATATAATTTTTAAGTCCGTGAGAGACAGCCAGGATAATGAGAATACCGCCGATAATTGGAATACATTTGAGCATAACCTGCGGTAATTCCCTGACTCGTAAATCTTTATGCACAAAGAGAGCCACAATGAGAGAATAGAATACCGCAATAGCAGCGGTTTCAACCAGGTTCGCTATCCCCCCGAAAAAACAGACAAGAATAATTACGGGAAACAGCAATTCACTCAAAGCGCCGCTTTTTCGCAGGAAGCCGGCAGTACCGGTACCGGGAAGATAGTCCCGCATGGCGCCGGGAATTTTTTTAAGATCAAAGGTTTTTTTCCTGAATAATGCCAGCCCATAGGCATATACAATGGCACTGTATATTGCCTGAACGCCGGTTAAGCCGCCTTTTAAGTAAATAATAAGGATCGCTATGGGAATTGAAAATTCCAGGAAAAATTCAATCATTGATTTAAATACTTTTTTCCGGTCAATATTTTTCAGGTTAAGCGGAGTTCGCTCCAGTTTATATTTTTTAGCAACAAAAACCCCCATGACCGACAGAACGATTACCATAAAAATACCGGGAACGAGACCGGCGAGAAACATTTTTTTTATGCTGATCTGGGCAATAACGCCATAAAGAATAATCGGAAGGCTGGGAGGGAAGAGCAGTCCAATACTGCCCGACGCGGTTAACAGCCCATTCGCAAAATCCTCCGAATATTTCGCGCTATTCACAAGGATGTATGAAAGCAGCCCGCCCAGGGCAAGAATGGTAATACCCGAAGCCCCGGTAAATGTAGTAAAGAAAGCGCATACAACAACAGCCGCAATAGCCATACCGCCCGGCAGCCATCCCAGGGAGGCCTTGAAAAAGTTAACCAACCGTTCCCCGGCCTTGCTTTCCGATAAAATGAAACCCGCAAAAGTAAAGAGCGGAATCGCGGGGATGGAACTATTTTCGGCAAACATTGTGTATGCGTCATTGGTTATTGGTGTGGTGGCATCGCCGCCACGCATGAAGAGCATATACGCAACACCGCCCAGGAGAATGAAAATGGGAGTTCCAAACCTTGCAGAAATTATTAGAATAACAATAACGGGAATGGCAATAGTGGAACTTGCTGAAGCGGCAAAATTTAATACTGAATCGGGAATAAAAGTGATGTTCAAAGCAAGATCGGGATCTGCATTAAGAGCCAAATATTTAAGGCCAAGCTCATTAATAGAATCAAGCGCCAGAAATGATCCAAAAAGAAGTCCGGCAGCGGCAATAATCTTATGCCCTTTTCCTCCGGTGAGGATGGTAATAAACCGTATCGCCATAACAGCGTACCCTATGGGCATAATCATACCCACGGCACGAGCCGGGAAAATCCCAATTTTTGTATCCGGTTCAAAAATGGTCAGGATCGTATAAAGAGAACTCCATGCTACCGCAAAGGCAATGGCCGACGAAATTATGGCGATTACAATTGCCATCCGGGTTTGAGCGGGACTTTGCCCGGTTTCAACACCGGCTGTTAAGGCCAGGTGTTTTCCTTCCCGGGAAGTTATCATGGCACCGACAAAGGTAACCCACAGCACCAGGTGCTGGATATATTCATGTGAATTGGGAACCCCGGTATTAAAGTATTTTCCCG
This sequence comes from bacterium, assembly GCA_024224995.1. The sequence continues at coordinate 3,445 of JAAENB010000854.1, forward strand.
CAACCGCTTCAATGAGAGGAAAGAGCATTACCATGAACAGAATGGCATACGCCGTCCCATTTTCTATTTTACGAAATATATTAATTGAACGCTTTAAAATCATTATCTTCTTCTATACTCTCTAAGATCTTTTTTTAGTTTCAGGAAAAGCTTTCTGGAGAATGTTTTTCCAACAAAAACATTATAACATTTCGCTGCTTCCTTTTGCCATTTTCTTCTGGCTTTACGCGGAACATGGCGTACTTTGAGGCCATGTTTTTTCATGGTTCTCATGGCTCTTTTTTCGAGTTTAATACTTTTCCTATACAACCCTTTTGATATTTTGCGAGCCGAAGCCAGCAATTGAGGCTTTATATCGTTTGGAATTTTTCTCCAGGTTTTTTTACTAATAACAACCCCGCCAATAACCGGGGCAACTTTTATCTTACACATATTTTTCGCGAGCCCAAACCACTGAAACGCGGCAGCAACCAGGGGAGGAGCGTAAAACGCGTCCACCATACCGCTCTGCAGGCCTGTCATAACATCTTTCGTGGAAAGGGGAACCGCCTGAAAACCGATCGCGCGCCATGCCTGGAGCATCTTGGCGTCACCCACCCCGACGGAAAGTTTTAGTTTTTTCAGGTCTTTGGGGTATACAACCTTTTTATTTGAAAAGAAATGAACCCACCCGGCCTTGGACCAGGTAAGGACTTTAAAGCCTTTTTTTTCAATAAGCCCTTCAAAGGTAGGGGCATTTTTTTTAAGCAGGTAGTCGAGCTCTTTGTCGGAGTGGACAAGGAGAGGGAGGCTCAAGGAAATGATTTGCGGGGATATTTTACTCATGCCGACACCGGTAAAAATAGCTCCCTGGAGCTGGCCAATACGTATTTTCCGGATCATGTCGGGCTCGCTGCCCACAATGCCGCCGGGATAGATCTTTACTTTAATTTTACCGCCGGAAATTCGTTTCCATTCTTTGCCCATTTTTTTCAGCGCAATGTCCCAGGGAGAGCCGTCCGGCGCGATGCTGCCTATTCGAATGGTAAGAGCGGAAAGAGAACTGCTAAAAGTAAAGCAGAGGATAAGCGTAACTATACATAGCTTGATTTTTTTTATATGATGTTTCATTTTTTGACTCCTTATTATGGTACTATGGTGTATCTTCTTTTTCATCGTTTTTATCACCATCTTCTTCTTCGTCATCATCTTCTTCGTCATCTAAAAGAAATTTATCTTCTTTGTGGTCTAAAAACCATTGTGCTTTCTGCTGCGTAATGATATTGGCAAGCCTGTTTTTGGGATCGGCATCAACATCAATCTCCAGGGCTTTTTCCAGGAGTGTGGTAAATTCCTTAACATCCTGTTTTTTTATGGAAATTGAGGTTGCCAGGCCAACATAGGGAGAGGCTTTTTTCCCTTTTGAGAGCTTGACTGCTCTGGCAAAATGAAGCCGGGCTTTTTCTTCGCTGCCCCCCATGGAAGGAGGAAGAGAGCCGTAATAAGCTACAAAAAAATCATGGATAGAACCCTCGCCAAAGGATTCGTCCAGTTTTAAGGCATGCTTGAGCATGGCCACGGCATTTTCCTTGGTCATACCCAGTTCCACGTCGAACGCGTCAACAGAGTACGCGGCCATCCACCCGGACCCGGTCCAGTATAAAAAGGCAACATCTTCCTTAGTCATTTTTTTTAGCAGATCATTGATCTTACCCGATTTGAGCCCGGCATTAAAACCGGGGTGTTTCAATTCGAGCCCTTTAAGTAAATAGTTCCTTCCCCGAATATAGAGCTTTTTAGCCCTGGTAAGCATAGCTTTCTTCTTTTTGAATTCTCCGTCCGGAAGCATGCTGGCGGGAGTATGAACAAAGGCATTTGCATAGACAATGAACCCTTTACCCGTTGTTAGATGAAGGGGGATATTGTCCGGCGCCTTTTCCAGCAGGATCTCATACATCTTCAGGGCAAAGGGAAGCGCGTCGCCAATAAGCTGGGGATCATCGTCCCCGGTAAAAACAGTACTGTCTCCCCCGGATGACATGGAATCGGCCACCATATTTATGGCCATTCTTTTTATCGAACAGGAAACTGGTGTAAACAGTGAAGCTATAAGAATAAATGTTATTGTTTTATTTTTCATAGTTAATCTTGCACATATTTAGTAAAATGTTTAGCTAAATCGCTAAAAAACAGTAATACAGGGAAGTCCCTGAAAAACTGCTCTCTACAATAATACTCAATTATTTTCAAAAGTCAATAAGTATTATATAAAAATTTTTAAGATACCGGCGAGAGAAGGTTAAATTCGTATGCGTATTTTTTCTTCCAGAGTTGTTTCGTAGGCGTTTATTAGCCTGCTTATTATGTTTTCAATGGTCCAATTTTGTGAATACCGCAGGGCTTCTTCCGATTTTTGTTCGTAGAGTTCCTCATCTTTCAGTAATAAAAGTACTGCTTCGGAGAATATTTCCAGGCTGTCCATAACCATATATCCGCCATTGTCACCGTTCATAACATATTTTGTGCCCATTTCACCGATTGCCACAACCGGGGTGCCGCAGAACATTGCTTCAATCGTGGCTAGCCCCTGGCTTTCTGTTTTGGAAGGATTAACAAAAACATCGGCAAGGGTATAGATATATTTGACCTTTTTCCTCGAAATATAACCGGTAAAAACAACATATTCTGCCAGCCCTTTTTGGGCAGCTGTTTTCTCCATTTCCTTCCGGTATGGCCCGTCGCCAACAATGAGGAGCCGCGCGTTGGGAGATTCGGGAAGGATGCTTTCAAGAACATCAAGCAGTATTCCCGGGTTTTTTTCTTTTGCTACTCTGCCCAGGTAGAGAAGTATCTTTTTTTCCTTTAGCTGGGGCCAGGTTTTAAACAGTTCGGACTGTTCATGTTCTCTTTTTTTTGTTACCCCTTTGAAGTCAATTGGGTCAATTCCCGTGGGGATAACCTCAATAGGTTTTCTGACCTTATATGAACGCAGCACGTCTTTCATGGCGGAAGTAGGAGTGATAACAAGATCGGCAAGGGCGAAGGTTCTTCTCAGCCGTGCCCTGGCATAGAGGCGGGTAAGTGCCCCGGGTAAAAAGGGCATATAAATAGGAATGTATTCTTCCCAGTACGTATGGGACGTCATAATTAAAGAAATATTGTTTTTTAAAGCATAGGTCCAGGCAAGGCGTCCCATGTTAAATTCGGTCTGAACATGGATAATATCCGGTTTGATTGAATCAAGGAGAGAAAAGACCTTTGTTTTTTCCCGCTTTGAAACAAGACGGTCATCTTTGGTAATGAGAAGCCGGTGTGATTTAAAACGGTATATTTTTTTTTCTTTTTGCTCTTTTTCTGCCGCAGGGGCATCGGGATATTCCGGCGCGAAAATATAGACTGTATGGCCGTGTTTTTCCAGTTCTTTTTTAAAGGCATCTATTGAAACTGCCATACCGCTAAACCGGGGCCAGTAATTGTCTGTTGCGAATACTATTTTCATTATGCTCCTCAATTTAATCCGACTGTTTAAAAAAAATGTATAATCGAAATTTAACCTGCGGTCAACTGAAATTTCAGGTATTTTTGCAAAAAGTACGAGGTGCTATCGCGGCCAGGTTTTCCCGGAGCGGGGCAAATGACCGTACTCCATGAAATAGAATGCTGATATCTCTGTACCAGCTCATATTGCAGCGATTTCCGGACAAGCTGCCCTCTGGGGCTTTATTACGTATAAATTCAACTCCGTTATTCCCGCGGCCTTTTGCCGCATCGTTGTTGAGTGTACCGGCTTTTATGTGTTGTATGGGGGGAGGGGAGTTTAAATTTTAAAGTTTGAGGTTTGAAGTTCAACGGCAATTAACCGGGCACCCAGGCCCTGGCGAGGTTTTTCCATCTTTAAAAACTTCAAACTTGTAACTTCAAACTTTTTTTACTCTACCATCCCCCTCGTTAGCATGTCGAGCTGGAGCATGAGGTCGTTGGTTGTTTTGCTCGATTTGGATACGGTGTCCGAAATGGTTACAATATCCTGGGATTTTTCCGCGATATTGTTTATTGTTTTACTTGATTCGTCTGTCGCTGTTTTTTGTTCCGTGGTGGAGTTTTCTATAGTCTTGCTTGAATCATGAATTTTTAAATTAAGGTTTTTTATCGTTTTAATCGTTAGCCCAATGTCATTGATGAGGTTGGCAACTTCTGTGATTTCCTGTTTTATAACCTGGATAGCGCCGTTCAGTTTCTCCATCATTCCTGTTGAGTGATCTATGAGGTCACTGCTGTCGTCAATAAGCTGCTGGTTCCCGCTAATGAGGTTTGCTATCTCTTTTGAGTTCCTGGTTGTGGCATCGGCCAGTTTTGAGATCTCATCCGCTACTACGGCGAATCCTCTTCCCGACTCTCCTGCCCGTGCCGCCTCTATTGCCGCGTTTAATGAAAGCAGGTTTACCTGGTCTGCGATGTCATTGATTACGCCAACAAAGTTAGACATATCGTTACTTTTGTCTTTTAGTGTGTTAAATTTATTTTTCGTCAGGGTGAAATGCTTTGATGTGGATGATGAATAATCTGCTATTTCTTCAAGAGTATTGTTTATCTCTATTGAACTGTCCTGTACCTTATCGTTTACCGTCTTGAGATCATTTACCGAGTCTACGGTTATTCCCAATTCTTCGTATAAGTCCCGGGCAATATTGCTCACGGATTGGGCATTTGCCGCGAGCTCTTCAAGAGAGGCCGAGACTTCTTCAAGAGAAGCTGCCTGCTGCTGGGATATGTCATTCAGGTTCCCGGAGATATCTTCCTGCTGGGTCGACTGTGATTTCATAATATCTATGGAATTTACTACTGCTTTGCCTATGCTTTTCAGGTTTTTAAGATTATTGTTCGATTCATTATGCTCTTTTACTGCCATCATTAGCAGTTTTTTTGTTGCCGATGCCCCAATCGTTGCCGCTGTTCCTACCAGGGTATAGGATATATACCGGACGATTATATTACTGGGCGGTCCGCCCGGCAGCAGCAGGGGTTGTATTTGAAATATCAGGAGCGACTGGCATACTATTACCAGCGTCACCGTGTAAATTGAGGCCCTGGTGTCGAAATAAAAAACTCCCAGGGCTATGGCTAAATAATTTGCCGCGAAGAGTTCCTTTGCTCCAAAGAAAAAATATTGGAATATGGCGATTGATATTACCACCCCCGTAATGGTTGCATACGCTGAAGCCCGCTTCCCCCGCAGCATCCGTCCTATTAACATGGTTATGGACATTACTACGGAAATAATTCCTATTTCAATAAATATGCTCGTAAAGGAGAGGTACTTCGACCCTTTTCCCGCTATTAAAATTATTATTGTTGAGAGGTTCATTATCCCAAGGATCGATAAAAATGAGATTATGAGCCGTTTATTGTTTTCTATCAATACCTTTGAAAATAATTCCGACCGTTCCTCATTACTTTTTTCTCCGGCTTCCCGGTTTTCTTTGGTGTTTTTTTCTAGCTGGACGTTCATTGTGTGTACTCCATAATACTACTGGATTTTTTATTTTGAAATGTTATTCTATTAAACCGATGAGCGGGGGAGGGCTTTCACCAGTCATGTCCATTCTTTCTTCTTACTGAAACGTTATTAATCTATATGCATTCTTTTTTAGTGTGCCACATTTTGCATAGTATTTTTTTAGGTTTTTAAGAATTAATTTTGATATGCCCCATTGGAAGATGTCCCCTCTCTCCATGTTGATCCCGTTTCTATATATGTCTGATTTTTTGAACAAAAAGGGCAAAATTTTATATTTTTTTGGGCAAAAATCGCCTTTTTCCCATGTAAGGCTGGGACACAGAATTCGGTGTCCCTACCCCTGTTTTCTTTACCGATTACCGATCACCCGGCCTAACGGGCCTCCGATTACCTTCCCCCTGCCCCTCTTTTATCCTTGACACAAAAACTCCATTTAGAGTTTTATATACAATTGACTTGAATAATTTATGGAGATTACTATGACTGAAGTATTAACTCAAAAAAGACTGCCTTTTTCAAAAGAACAAATTGAAGCGATTATTAAGAAATTTCCCACTCCCTTTCATATTTATGATGAAAAAGCTATTCGGGAAAATGCCCGGCGTCTTGTTAAAGCTTTTTCATGGGCTCCTGATTTTAAAGAATTTTTTGCCGTGAAAGCCTGCCCCAATCCCTATCTTATGAAGATCCTTAAAGAAGAAGGATTCGGCTCCGATTGCAGTTCCCTGGCCGAACTCTGCCTCGCGGAAAAGGTTGGTGTTGCCGGTGAAAATATCTTTTTCTCCTCTAATGATACTCCGGCTGAGGAATACGTGAAAGCCCGTGAGCTGAATGCTATTATCAACCTTGATGATATCTCACATATTCCCTTTCTTGAAAAACACGCGGGCCTGCCCGAAGTTATCAGCTTCCGGTTTAATCCCGGGCCCCTGAGAGAAGGGAATGTTATTATCGGCGCACCGGAACATGCCAAGTACGGATTTACCAGGGATCAGCTCTTTGAGGGATATAAGATCCTGAAAGAAAAAGGGGTGAAGCGTTTTGGCCTCCATACCATGGTTGCTTCCAATGAACTGGACCCCGATTATTTTTCTGAAACCGCGCATATGCTCTTTGATGCCATTATCGAGATTAATAAAGAAGTGGGTATCTCCTTTGAATTTATCAACCTCGGCGGCGGTTTCGGGATTCCATATAAACCGTCCGACAAAGCTATCGATATTGAGTATGTGGCCTCGGGCATTCAAAAAGCATACGAGCAAAAGATCAAACCCGCCGGGCTTCATCCCCTTAAGATCTTTATGGAAAGCGGCAGGATGATAACAGGTCCGTTCGGGTTTCTCGTGTCCCGGGTTCTTCACAAAAAAGAAACCTATAAAAATTATGTTGGTCTCGATTCCTGTATGTCTAATCTCATGCGTCCGGCCCTGTATGACGCCTATCATCATATTACGGTTATGGGTAAAGAGGACGCTCCCCTGGAACATCTTTATGACGTTACGGGCTCGTTATGCGAGAACAATGACAAGTTCGCTATTGACCGCCGGCTTCCGGAAATTGCCATCGGCGATATTGTCGTGATCCATGACGCCGGCGCACACGGTCATGCTATGGGGTTTAATTACAACGGTAAGCTGCGGTCCGCTGAAATCCTGCTGAAAGAAGACGGGTCTGTGGAATTGATCCGGCGGGCAGAGACTATTGACGATTATTTTGCCACGCTTGATTTTTCCGGGATTTAAACCCTTGGATATCAAAAAGTTCTTGATTTGATTCAGTAGTTAAATAATATACCAGAAACATAGAATGAAAATGATAATTGTATGTATAATGCCACTAAAGAAGAACATATTATAAAGTCAGTTAATGGATTTTCATCATATGTTGATGAGATAGAAATGCTTCTTCATTCGCTTTCAAAGAAACCATTGGAAAAATGGGATATACATATCTCTTCAATTTTGAATGGAAGAACAAGCAATGCTTTGCAAAGCCTGGTTCCCCAGAGTATTAGAAAGGAAGCAGGCATATTTTTTACCAATACCGAATTAGCAGACAAGGTCGCAAGTCGAATCAGTGGCCTTTTAAATAAGGGTAAGAACGTTATAGACCCTGCTTGTGGTGCAGGTAATTTATTAACTTCATGCGCGAAATTATTACCAACCGGCAACAGCTTAAATGAAACATTGTCTATATGGTCTGACTTGATATCCGGATATGACATTCATGAACAATTTATCAGGGCTGCTAAGCTGAGATTGATCCTGCTGGCTGCTCATATGCATAATGATAGTAATGAGTCAACTACCTTAATAAAAGATGAAATCTTTAAGGGAATTCAAAGGTGTGATACATTGAGCCTGGATAATCCCACCCGACAGGCCGATGCTGTTGTTGTAAATCCGCCTTTTGGTCATGTAATCGCACCTTTAAACTGCACCTGGGCTTCAGGAAAAATTCAGTTTGCAGCATTATTTATAGAAAAACTTTTAATTTCTGCTTCCGAAGGTCTGCAAATTGTTGCCATATTACCCGATGTTCTGCGGAGCGGAAGCAGGTATCTTAAATGGAGAAAAATGGTTTCGGTGAATTCCGACTATATTGATATTGAGCTTGCAGGCAAGTTTGACGACAAAACCGATGTTGATGTTTTCGTCCTTCATGTCATAAAGGGTAAGTCGAATCGACAGTATTTGGACTGGCATATGATGAATATGGAGGCTGGTTGTAAACAAACTGTTATCGGCGATTTTTTTGATGTGCGGATAGGACCGGTTGTCCCATACCGGGATTCGCATGAAGGCAATTGTTATCCCTATGTTGATTGTTCCTCTGCAACTCCCTGGACAATAGTTGAAGACTTGCCTGTGCGACGGTATAAGGGCACTGTTTTTGATCCTCCTTTTGTTGTAATTCGAAGAACATCAAACCCTGCAGATAAATCACGTTCAATTTCCGTAATTATTACCGGGAA
>JAAENB010000855.1 GCA_024224995.1 bacterium
AAGTGCCGGGTCCCGAATATAGTCTTAGAAATAGATATTTCGGGGGGCACGAAGTGCCGGGTCCCGAATATAGTCTTAGAAATAGATATTTCGGGGGGCTGGTCGCAGGATTACCTGCTGCTCGCCCATGCATCCTTGGGCACGAAGTGCCGGGTCCCGAATATAGTCGATAAAAATAGATATATCAGGAAGACACAAATTGTTGAAACCTGGATAGTCTTTAAAGGAGATCATAAAGATGGGAAAAAATGATCTAATCGGTGGTTCTTTGTGGGATAATTATTCCAAAGGTGTTGCTGATAGAATGAATAACCCCCGGAATTTAGGGGAGATAACAGAAGAAGAGGCAAAAGCCCTTGGAGCAAAACTTATTGTTGCCGATTGGGGAGCTGAATCTTGTGGAGATGCTGTTCGTTTGTACTGGGCGGTTGAGGAAAAGACAGAAAAGATTTTAAAAGGATCTTTTAAGAGCTTTGGTTGTGGTACAGCAATCGCTTCCAGCGATATGATGGTGGATTTGTGTATCGGAAAAACAGTTGATGAAGCTCTAAAGATTACAAATATTGATGTAGAGAAGTCTTTAAGGGATAATCCTGATGAACCGGCAGTTCCCCCTCAGAAGATGCACTGCTCGGTTATGGCCTATGATGTTATTAAACAG
>JAAENB010000856.1 GCA_024224995.1 bacterium
AATTTACATTCCGGGTCGATATACCTTATATTGTCCGCTCTGCGGGGTCACCTGCTCTCAAGAAACTAAATTTTGCTTGTGCGCGGGCCTTGAAGTAGTATGGGCTCTTTGGATTGCTGCGGAACTCGCTCCGCTCAAACAGTCCTCACAACCCAAAGAGCCCATACTACTTCAAGGCCGGATGCAGCTCGCAAAGCTATTAAGTTTCTAACGTATTTTTTCCCCGCTCAGTGGGGTCCGCTACTCTCAAGAAACTGGGATCTAGAACCAGGGCTTCCTTCATCATAACAAGGGGCTGGAAGCCCCTCGCAGGGGTCGCTCCTCTTGCCGGAATCTCCATAGTCCCGGCCTGAAACCAGCCGGTAAAGGCGTTGCACTGCAACGTCTCTCAGAACCAAACCCTGCCCGGAGCATCTTCGCAAAATAGGCCCCGGTATCAACACAGTTTCTGACCTATTTTTCCCGGCCATCCGGTGTCTGAGCGGAGCCGAAGACCCGGGTTCATAAACCTTACTCAAAAACCTCATCCAGCGCCAGAGGCAGCGTCTTATAGATCCCGTCAAAACCGCCATTAGACATGATAATAATTACATTTTTTACGCCGGGATCGATTGTTTCTTTTACCCGGCTTACTATCTCGTCAACATGGGCAAAAAGAGAAGGATCTCCCCCCCGGGTGCGGATAGTTTCAACAACCCGTTCAATGTTAAGCCGGTCTTCTTCCGGAATAGAGTCGAGCCGGTATGGGGTCTTAATTATCGTTCTGTGGGCCGGATCAAATGCCGCGGGCAGCGCGTCCTGGAAAATATTTCTCCTGCTCGTGGCTGAACGGGGCTCGTAAATGGCCCATACGCGGGAACCGGGAAAGCGCTCTTTTACCGTGGTCAGCATAAAAGCTATAGCTGTGGGATGATGAGCGAAATCTTCGTATATGATACAATTGTCCCGCTTGTATATTACTTCCTGCCTTCTTTTAATCCCCTTAAAAGAAGCAACCCCCGCGACAACCAGGTCTTTCTTTATGCCAAGAAGACGGGCCATTGATACTGCAGCCGCGATATTGGCATAATTAAATTCTCCAAAAAGAGTAGTGGAAAGTTCCAGCGTTTCATTTTCCTCCGGGCTCTCTCCGCTCCGGCAATCAACTGCCAGCAGTGCGCGTTCATTATCGAATCCTAAAAAACGGTACCCAAAATGGGGCTTCACTTCTCCGTTTCCAAAAGAAAAAGTCCGTGAAAAGGACCGGGAGGCAAGTTTTTCCAGGTTGCCGTAAGCTGCCGAATATACGATATTCCCTTTTGAGGGAATAAGGGTGATAAGCCTCTTAAACCAGAGCTCAATTTCCTCAAGGTTTGAAAAAATATCGGCATGATCAAATTCCAGGGAAGTAAGGACCAGGTGATGGGGCCGGTAAAAAATAAACTTGGGGACTTTTTCAAAAAAGGCAGAGTCGTATTCATCACCTTCAATAACAAAATACTTCCCCTTCCCCAGTTTGTAATTTGAATTAAAATTATTGGCTACTGCCCCTACCAGGAAAGAAGGGGATTCTCCCGCGCTTTCCAGGATATGGGCCAGGAGCGCGGTTGTGGTACTTTTCCCATGAGTTCCCGAAATTGAAATAACTTCTTTGTCCCGCAGAAAAAAAGCATACAGAGCTCCGGCCATGGACATATAGGGAATATTATTATCCAGGACATATTCCACTTCAGGGTTTCCCCTGCTAATGGCATTCCCGATAATAACCAGGGTGGCGTCTTTAATATTCTCTTCGGAATAACCTTTATTAATGATAATCCCGCTTTTTCGCAGAATATCACTCATTGGGGGGTAGACATTCTCGTCGGAGCCCGAAAGGGAATGGCCCTGTTCTTTGAGCATTCCAGCGAGGGTGCCCATAGCAATACCGCAAACGCCAACCAGGTGTATGTTCTTTTTGGTCATCTATCTAATACAATTATTCGGCGACAGGATAATAATCCGGGAAAGTTCTTTCCTGCGATCTTTAACAACATAATACGCTTTAACAATCTGGCACATATCTACCGAATCCCGTTCCGCTTCGGTTTTCCCTTTAAAATACTTCACGCCCCCGGCAAAAAACAGCGTTTTCTCCGATCTTCCTCTTTTTACTTCAATAAAGTCATCATTCATGCTGATGATACGGCCTCTAAACAATTTTTCATTGAGGGGTTTAACGGGTTTCTTCTCAACCTCTTCCTCTTTCGCCACTTCCGCACTCTCGGTCTCCTCTACAGCTGAGTCCTTTTCCACTGAGTCCTCTTTCGCGGCCTCCTCCATTGCGGCATCCTTCTCTGCCGGTTCATCTTTTGCCGCTTCCTCCATTGTGGCATCCTTCTCTGCCGGTTCATCTTTTGCCGCTTCCTCCATTGTGGCATCCTTCTCTGCCGGTTCGTCTTTTACGGGCTCTTCTTCGCTCACCGCCTCATCTTCGGCAGAGTCCTTTTCCGCAGGCTCGTCTTTTACGGGCTCCTCTTCGCTCACCGCCTCATCACTCACGGGCTCCTCGCTCGCCGAGTCCTTTTCCGCTGGTTCGTCTTTTACGGCCTCTTCTTTAACCGGTTCATCACCAACAGGGCTCTCATCCTGTGCAGAAAGAGCAGTAACAAAAAAACTTAAAACAATAACCATAGAGAAAAACAGGATACTATTCTTCATCATAACAGCAACCTCCGAATATAATATCACGCAGAAGTACGAAATTCATGCTGCTGCGCAATAATACATTATACAGATACAAAATTATCTACCTTTTCTAATTATAATATACTAATTTTTACTCTACGGGCAAACAAATTTACGATTCTCACCTTTTTTTTGCAAATACTTTTAAATTTTTAAGTCCCACACCAACATAAGAATAGTCCAAATTTTCAGAAGATAAAACACTGTCAGAAGATAAAACACTGTCAGGGAATTAGTCCCGGCTTTCCGGAACAGGAGCCAGGACGGCGACGCCCAGGCGCAAAACAGGACGTTTTTTCGACTGGGTGGAGGAAAGCCGGGACTAATTCCCGAGCGCACCAACTAGATTAAACGCCCCCCCTAAATATTGGGCCAAACACCAGTAACGCGGCGCTTCCGCGCCGCGAAGAGAGGGGGTTAAGGGGGCGGAGCCCCCTTAACCCCCTCTCTCGCGCAGCTTTAGCTGCGCCTGTTGGGGGGCTGAGTAATACAGTTGTTGCGCTCGGGAAGAAGTCTGATCTTTCCTCCACCCCTGTGATAATCCATCGTGGATTGCACAGGGGGGTCGCCATCCGTGGCTCCCGGTTCCGGAAAGATCAGACTTCTTCCCTGACAGAGTTTTGTATTCTGACGGTGTTTTTTGTTCTGACAGAGTTTGGACTTGTGGGGAAAAACGGGATGTAATGGCGGTAAAATGTTTGACAAGGAGGGGGAAATACGTATAATATCGGGATATATGAGGTTAGAATAGTATAAAATGAGACAAAAAAAAGTGAAAACTCTGGTATTCAGGCTGCTCATGCCGGTCTTTATATCAGCAATAATAATAACAGTGCCCTCAGCGAAACCCATAACAGGGAACTACACCTGGGGAGTATCACTCCGGACAATAGAAAAATCAATACCCAAAAAGACCAGATATGTCAAATTCACCCCCAACGAACAGCCCCAATACAAAAACAGGATAATGTCATATATCACCTCTATTGATTCCAGGATAAAGAGAAAGATTGTAATTTTACGGGTCAACAGCAAGCCCCGTATTGATTACCTCTTTGTAAAGAATAAACTATACACCACCCTGGAAGACTGGGGCTATATAGACCCCAGAATAGAAAAAAAAGTGCTGGCAGCGCTGGCCAGAAAATTTAAAAAACCGGATATAAAAAAAGACAGCAACCTGTCGATCTATTCATATAAGAATAAAAAGAGCAAAGTACTGATATATAAAATCCATTTTAAAGACGGAACCTCAAAATTCAAGGTATACTACTACAACAAAAGCCTGTTCAGAATGCTGATGCTTGAATAAAAATATAAATATATATAAAAAAATTCATAAATACACTTGACAGTTTTATGATCTAAACACATATTTGCTTTCCATAAGGTGCTAAAACACCGAAGGCAATAGAACTGTATCAGAAGGTAGAAAATTGGCTAATATAAAATCACAAAAGAAAAGAAATCGACAAAACGAAAAAAACAAATTGAGAAATATTCCTGTAAGATCTTCAATACGAACTGCCAACAAAAAGGTACTTCGAGCAATTGATTCCAAAGAATCAACTGATTCTGCTGTAGCGAGTGAAATGTTATTAAAATTCATCAAAACTATTGACAAAGCAGCAAGCAAAGGAATTGTAAATAAGAAGGCAGCAGCAAGGAAAAAGTCCAGGCTTACCAGGCAGGTAAATCAGTTTGTTCAGCAGCAATCATAAGATTTTATAAAATCTTATGATTCCAAGTTTAAAAAGGATTTTTTCTTGACTAAATCTGAGATAATAGATTATCTATCCAGAAATGGCACAATGGAACGATCCGATGTCCATTACATTATTGACAGTTTTCTTAGCAAAATAAAAGAAAGCATCAGTAATGGCGAAGAAGTCCAGATCAGGGGATTCGGCACCTTTTACAAAGCAGAAAAAAAAGCTCGAAAGGTTCACTCCCCTATCGCAGGAAAAGTAATTGATGTTCCTGCAAAAACAAACATTGGCTTCAGGCCAAGTAAAGCAACAGAAAAAGAGCTTTAAGATTTATCTCAGAGCTTGAAATATAAGGGCGCTTAGCTCAGCTGGGAGAGCATCTGCCTTACAAGCAGAGGGTCACAGGTTCAAGTCCTGTAGCGCCCAATATCACACAACCCAACAAGATGGCAAAAAAAAGACTTCTCTTTAGAGAAGTCTTTTTTGCGTGCGTGGCGTGTGCCGTGGGGTTGAAACCCCACGCTATGGGACACTTCGGCTCCGCTCAGTGACCTATTCGTCGACTAATCCCCCTTTCGACTTGCCCCTGCCTCATATCTCAATCTCCATCCCTTCATGAGCAATATCAATTTCCAGCTTTCCCACCATTTTAGGACTCAAATTCAGGTACGCCTTTGAGTTAAACAATACGTTTTCAAGCTTGCTGTCGTTGTAACTGGGGTCGTGATGGAAAAGAATCAGCTTCTTTACGTTAAACTTCCCCGCAATATCAATGGCAATGGAAGCCGATGAATGACCCCAATCCAGCTTATCAAAAGACTCTTCAAAAGTGTACATCGTGTCAAATATGACTACATCGGCATTGATGAAAAGTTCTTTATATGAGTTAATCTGATCAATCGATTCTATATTAAATTCACAGTCACTGGTAAAAACAAAGACTTTTCCGTTGTCTTCTATACGCGAGCCAAAAGCGCCGCCCGGATGAGGCATGGACTTGGTAAAGACCCTGGTATCATTCAAATAAAAATCATCATCAAAATCGATTTTAAAAAACCGCTTGGTGGCAGGCAAATAGTCGAGTGTTTTGGGGAAATGAGTAAATACCTGCTGGTGCTCAAGCCGCTCTTTAAGGTCGGACATTGCTGAAAAGAAATTAAACCGGTTTCCCTTGATATAAATGGGTACAAAAAACGGGATTCCCATAATATGATCCCAATGAGTATGGGTTAGAAGAATATTCCCTACCCCTTTTCCCTTGCCAAAATCTCCGGCCATGAGCTCTTTGCCAAGATTTATTAAACCGGAGCCGCAATCAATGATAATTGTCTCTCCCGAATCCGTTCCTACCTGGATACAGGTGGTATTTCCACCATAGGTCCTTTTCACGGAAAACGGCAGTGTGTGGACAAAAGCGTCAATTGACTCTGCCGAAGAGATATCCCCCGGCCTTGCCAGGCTCAAAGCCTTTTTAATCTTCGCCTCGACCTCTTCTCCTTGTAACGGTGTCGGGATTGAGCCCCGGACCCCCCAAATCTTTATCTTCATTACTGTTCTTTTACCTGTTAATTATTATGATTTATGAAGAGCTCTTTCTTCATACTATATAATTTCGGAGGATCGGGAAGATGTCTCAAATAATAAATTACGTATTATGCCAATATTTGCTCAAGAACACTCATTACTGTTACCGATCCTATCACTGCCATAATTATTCCTATAAATAGTATGGGAAATAGGAAAATCAACAGGGATTTTCCAAATTCCGCGGAATGCATTTCCGAGATTCCCTCTATTATTATAAAAGCAGACCATATAAATAAACCTATGGAAAACACTATGTAGAAAAAAACCGTATGAAAATCAATTACCGCTGCCATATATACCAGGGGCAGTAAAAAAATCTTTGGAAACAGGGCAAAATTAAACAATGCTATCACCTCTTTTCCCTTTCCTTCATACCCAAAAAACTGTGCTGTTAAATCCATTAACGAAGACCCCACCACGACCTGCAGCAGCAGCAATAATAACCCTATTATCCAGCCATAAAACATCACCCTATATATTCCCGGCAAAAGGGTAGCCAGGGTGACCAGTTCTACAAAAACCAGGAAAGCCGGCACAAAAAAACTTAACAAAAACGGCGCAGGGTCATTTTTTTCTATCTGCCGGTAGAGTTTCCTGGGACTTACCAGGGCATATAAGAAAAAATCGGTCCATTTGAGAGATCTAAAACCGGATAGACTCATGGCATATACCTGTATTCAAGTCGATAAATTGAATTAAAATTAAAATTTTGTTCATAAAAAGAACCCGACCGGAAAAGGCTTTGCATGGACATGAGCAGCTCCGGGAATCCCGACTTCTTTTCTTCATATAATGGGCAATCTTCGGGCAATCCCCTGAGTTCCCTGGCCCTGTCTATGGCGTCTTCAAAAGAACCCAGCACATCAACAAGCTTGCTGTTAAATGCCATCTGTCCGTTCATTACCCGGCCATCGGCAAAAGCTTCAATTTCGGTCTGGCTCATATCCTTTCCCCGGGGACTTAAGCTCCTGCCCCGGTGTACATCATTTATAAACTGGCTATGCGTGGAATCGACCATGGCCTGTAAGAACTTTTCTTCTTCCGCAGTTAAATCCCGATGTGTTTTAAGCAGGTCTTTATGAGGTCCGCTTTTGATTACATTCATCTTTATTCCGTATTTCTCATAGAGCCGCTTTAAATTCGGGGAAAACAATATCACCCCGATTGATCCGGTAATAGATCCGTAATTCGCGACGATCTCATTACAGGCTGAGGCTATATAATACCCTCCGGAAGCGGCCATATCTCCCATTGACGCAATAAGGGTGATATTCTTATCCTTACGGTTTCGGAGTTTCCAGAGTTTATTATAAATCTCCTGGGTCGCCCCTACGGTTCCTCCGGGGGAATTTATCCGTACAATAACTGCTTTTACATTGTCATTCTTTTGGAACGCGTCGAGCTTTGCGATTATTGCTTCCGATCCGCCGCCCATTCCAAAAGGAGAAGCCGTTCCGGACATGAGGATTGGTCCTTCAATCCGGACTATTCCTATTCCATCCCCTCCCCTGGCTGCTTTTGCCGGGAATCCCGTCTCTTTGTCCTGCATTTTTAAGCTTAAATCGACTATGGCAATTACTGCCGAAAGTACCAGCAGCGCTAATATAGACACCAGGATCTTTCTTTCTCTATCCATTCTCTTTTCCCATAAATTTAAATATTTTTATTCCGGAAGGCTTTAAACAGGCCCGGGGTTCTAGTTCCCGACCTGTCCTACACACATACAGGCATAAACAGAATCCTTTGGCGGTTCGCAGGTATTCTGGCTTACTTCAAAATTAACATCGGCAATCTCCGATTTAAAGTTTTTTATCGGTTTTACCAGCTCTTTTAAACTGGGATCAACTCCATTACAGACACAATAACTGACCCGCGTTAGATCCTTTCTACTAACTACTGCCTTTGCCAGAAGCTCTGCTGCCGAGACCTCTTCTTCACAAACATAAACATTTGCCGTCTGGTATGAGCTATATAGAATTCCGGAGAATGCTATCACCAGTGTTATCATAAATAATAATTTCTTCATAAAAGCTCCTCCCGGTTTTCTCATCTAATATCGGCATTATAACACCAATAAACGTATTCAGCAAGTTAAAAAAAACAGTGTCCGGTTGCCGGTTGACGGTTGACAGTAAAAACAGTCAACTGTCAACCGGCAACTGTAAACTAAAAATAAAAGGGGCTCATAAGCCGAATCCTGTTTATGCAGCCATCTATCTTGGGCTGCCGTTGCCGACAGCCTCTTTGCAACCTACCCTCAGTCTCGGACGGACAGCCCTCAAGCAACTGACTATTTGGTTTTGCACCAGGTGGGGTTTACACTGCCATTTCCCTCTCAGGAAACGCGGTGAGCTCTTACCTCGCCATTTCACCCTTACCCTTCGGCTCCGCTCAGGGCAGCGCCCTTCTCAGGGCAAGCTCTGATTGTATGCCTGAGGGCGGTATATTTTCTGTTGCACTTTCCATCGCCTCACGACGCCCGGGCGTTACCCGGCACCCTGTCCTGCGGTGTTCGGACTTTCCTCACTACCCGGTTTCCCGGGTCCGCGCGACTGCTTGTTCCCCTTTGGTTTATACATAATAAATACCTGGGGAATTGTCTACAAAAAATAAGCAAAATTGTCACAAATTTTATTGCCTGTGCCACAATACTTGACAAAAACACTGCCTTGAATAGGGTCCGTTCTAGAAAGAAGCGGTTTATTGTAGTAAGTGCGCTCGGGAATTAGTCCTGTCTTTCCTCCACCTATGTGAAAATACGTCCTGTATTGCACATAGGCGTCGCCATCGTGGCTCCTATTCCGGAAAGACAGGACTAATTCCCTGATATCGCTTTATAAGCTAAAAATTTAAACTGCTATCCTTAAAAAGTACTTAAATTCAAAGGAAAAAGCATGATTAACGCTAATGACACCCTTACTATTGCAGGTAAAACCTTTTATTCACGACTTTTTGTTGGTACCGGTAAATTTTCCTCTACCGCTGTCATGAAAGAAGCGATTTCCGCTTCCGAATCGACCATGGTTACGGTCGCCCTGCGGAGAGTTGACCTTGATAATCCCGAAGATGATCTTCTTCAATCTATTATTGAAAACCCGGAAATTCAACTGCTGCCCAATACCTCGGGTGCCCGGGACGCGGATGAAGCTATTCGCCTGGCGAAACTGGCCAGAGCTACGGGCTGCGGTAACTGGCTTAAACTGGAAGTTACTCCGGACCCAAGATACCTGCTTCCCGACCCCATTGAAACGCTTAAAGCTGCCGAGATCCTGGTTAAAGAAGGATTTATTGTGCTGCCATATATCAATGCCGATCCTATTCTGGCTAAACGCCTCGAAGAAGCAGGCACTGCCACGGTTATGCCCCTGGGCTCGCCTATTGGCTCCAATAAAGGGCTTAAAACCGAAGACAATGTGAGGATTATTATCGAAATGTCCAATATTCCCGTTGTTGTTGATGCCGGGCTGGGTTCCCCTTCTCATGCCGCTCTTGCTATGGAAATGGGCGCCGACGCGGTTCTGGTTAATACTGCCATTGCCACTGCCGGTGACCCGGTTCTTATGGCTAAAGCCTTTAAAAAAGGGGCCGAAGCAGGAAGAGAAGCCTATCTTGCGGGGAAAGCTGCTGTTAGAGAGAGTGCCGACGCGTCGAGTCCGCTGACGGGGTTTTTGCGGTAGACCTGCTGCACGATGATAATAAGGAGGATATTCCTGTGGATTATAAAAAACCGGTACGATATTTCGAAAAAACGGGGGTTGTAGACCCCGGGATTGCTTATTATGTTGAACTGGAAAATGTTACCAATTCCGACAAACTGGATATTAAAACTATGGTTGACCGGGGAAGATATTTTTCCATTTTTGCTCCCCGCCAAAGCGGTAAAACCTCTTTTTTTGAAGGATTTTGCAGAGAGCTGGAGAAAGATCCAAACTATATATCTATTCTTTTAAGCTTTCAATACTTCAATAACCTGGATCAAGAATCTTTTTATAAACGCATACAAAAAAATATTTTTGATCAATTACTTAATAGACTTGATTCAATAAAATGTAACCAAAAAAATAAAGTAAGAAAAAGTTTAACTTCAATAGCACTAACCGACCATACTTCATTTCACGATCTATTTGCAGAATTAAACCGGCTCATTAACTCCAAAAAAATTGTCATCTTTATTGATGAATTTGATGGAATTCCCGGCGGTGAGCTGGAAAATTTCCTTAACACTATAAGAGCATTGTATCAAGAATATAAAAGTCAAAAGGAAAAAGCTCTCTATTCAATAGGCCTGGTGGGAATCCGGAATATTCCTAAATTAATTGTGGGGGGAGTGTCGCCCTTTAACATTGCCGACCAGGTTCACCTCCCCGCCTTTACCCTGAAAAACATTAAAGACCTCTATGCTCAATATACCAAAGAAACTAACCAGCCTTTTTCCGAAGAGGCTATACTTAAAATACATGAAGAGACCGCGGGGCAGCCCTGGCTGGTTAACAGGCTGGCAACGATTCTCATTATCGACATCAAGCCCGAAACTACAGATCCCATAACCGCTGAAGATGTAGACAGGGCCATTGAAATTCTTCTCTATGAAGAAAATAATCATTTCGACAATATCACGGAAAAAGCCAAACAGTACCGGGAAACGTTTATCGACATTGTTTTTGACGGGGTTGAACTTATCCCCGGTGATGAGGAGCAATCACTTCTTATTACTCATGGCCTTGTTAAGGCCCTGGGAAACAAACTCCATGTAAGCAATCCCATCTATAAAAAACGCTTCACCAAGACCTTTTTCCGGGAAGTCTCGGAAAAGGTTGATATATCGGCCCGCCGTTATTATCTTCCAAATGGCAGCCTCAATATGGAAAAAATCCTTTCGGATTTTGAAAAATATATTATTCAAATCGGGGCAACTGCGTTCTATTCCACAAACAACCCCATGGAAGTCACGGGCAAATTCCAGCTTACCGCCTGGCTCTACCAGTTTGTTTCAGGTGAAACCGGCGACCTGTTTTACGAAAGCAGAACAGGATTGGGAATTATGGATATCATGCTTGTACATGGCGGCAAAAAATATATTATCGAAACCAAGATTAACCGGTACAGGGGAACCATCGACGATGCCATTGAACAAATAACCGATAAATACCTCCTGCCGGCACGCATCGACTACGGCTATATTGTTCTCTTTGATCCGAAAACAATAGTTGGAGAACTCTGCACCCCCCAGGTCCATCACGTAGAAGGAAAAGATATTCTCAGTTTTAAAATCGGCATCGCCCGTAGTGAATAAACAGCCAAAAAACCTCGAACCTCAGTCGAGCACCCCGCACCCTCGCAGGGGCCGCACCCCTCGCAGGGGCCGCACCCCTCGCAGGGGCCGCACTCTTAAGAAATCAGGATTTTACACAGGGGCTTCCTTCATCATAACGAGGGGCTGGAAGCCCCACGCTATGAGAAATACCAATCTCCCTGGGAAACTATTTTAGAAACAGGGCCTGTTCCCGGGAGATGTTATCCGGGTTATGCTCTGCTGCCCCTATTGGGGTTAAAACCCCGGGCTTAAATTGACTCATTTTCAAAAACTCTTACGCCCCCTCGCAGGGGCCGCACCCCTCGCAGGGGCCGCACCCCTCGCAGGGGCCGCACCCC
>JAAENB010000857.1 GCA_024224995.1 bacterium
AGATAAAAATTACGTACCCAGGGTGCCGATCACTTATCACGCTATCTACCTGGAGCTTGGCAATACCTTTGAAGAACGATTGGAGCGATTGCTCATCTACGAAGATATATACAAAGGTGTTTTGCTCAATAAGTATAAGATTGAAGTTGAATACTAATATTCTACCGAATAATTCATAAACGTTCCTCTATCCTATGAAGAAGGCCTTTTGCGCCGGTTTCCACGGGATACCTGCGCCCTTGTTTAAGAAATAATCTTTATCAGGCAACCGATTCTTGCGGAATCCGGTCCGGTGTCAGAGGCACTTCGGCCCCGTTCAGTGACCTACCGTCTCCTTCTGCGACGGAACCCGTACCGGTGTCAGAGGAACCGTCTCCTTCGGCGACGGAACCCGTACCGGTCTCAGAGGAACGGGCTCTTTCGGCGACGGAACCCGTACCGGTCTCAGAGGAACCGTCTCTTTCGGCGACGGAACCCGTTCCGTACCGGTGTCAGAGGAACCGACTCCTTCGGCGGCGAAACCCGTACCGGTGTCAGAGGAACCGACTCCTTCGGCGGCGGAACCCGTACCGGGGGCAGAGGAACAGAGTCGTTCTGAGGGGGCGCCCGTACCGGAAAAAGAGAAAGTAGGGACTGCGGCTACGGAACCCGTATCGGCGTAACATGAAAAAAAACAAGCGGAGAGGGAACCGGTACCGGGGTAAGAGGA
>JAAENB010000858.1 GCA_024224995.1 bacterium
CATCTCCACAAACCCAACCCGGTATCACCACAGTTTCTGACCTATTTTTCCCGGCCATCCGGTGTCTGAGCGGAGCCGAAGACCGGGGTCCGCTCCTCTTAAATAAATCACTTTCCAGGTGTTTTTTTGTTTGCAGCTTTGAGCCGCGCGATGTATACTAACCCGGAGAAAGGCTTTAGTAAATAAGGGGGAACAATGACTAATAATTCTTCAGATCCGAAATTACTGCTCAATGAGCTGGGCAGCCTGAGCGCGGCAATCGCCCATTCGCAGAGTGATCATACCATACTCTCCCAATCTCTGGAAAAAATAAGCAATATATTGGAATTCGATTTAAGTATAATATACCGTGCCTCCAATGTTATTGGCAATATTCTCAATCTTGAAGTAGTAAAAATATATGACCCCAATAATAAAAGGCCCGATCTCCGGGAAGGGAGAAAGCTGAGCATAGACCTGGAAAAACCGGAGAAAAAATTTATTAATGAGACAACAGCCTTTAAAAATAAAAAAATTTCAGTAATAACCGTACCCGGAGCGGGCTGCGATATCGCAGATTTTATATATATTCCCGAGAGTATGGGAAAGGGATATCTTTTCAGCTCTGACTATGTGACCGTAGAAAAAGATATCATGGACTATGAAAAATGGGCCTTTGAGATTATGTGCAATATGCTCAGCGCTTCAATAATGAAAAATTTTTATGAAAAAAGATCAACCTATGACGCGTTGACTAAAATTTTTAACAGCGGAACAATTAAGAATAAGGTAAAGGATATCTTTGAAAAGCATAAAAGAGATGATACAATACGCGCGTCGGTTATTCTCAGTGATATTGATTATTTTAAAAGTGTCAATGATACTTACGGGCATTTACAGGGAGACGTAGTCCTTGAGGAATTTGCTTCTATTTTGTCGAGCCATTTAAGATCTGTTACGGGGAACGTGGGCCGCTATGGCGGTGAGGAGTTTTTGATTGTTCTGGAGAACGCCGATGCCGAGGCAGCCGGGCACGCGGCAGAAAGGATACGCCAAACAATAGAAGAGCATAAATTTAAAAAAATAGATGACTCAGGCAATATTATTAAAGATGAATTCTTAACCTTAACAGCCTCATTTGGTGTAGCATCACTGGGCAAAGGAAAAACCGCTGAAACCCCTGAAGAGCTTATTTCCAGGTCGGACCAGGCTCTGTACCGGGCAAAAGAATCGGGCCGGAACAGGGTTGCCGGAATCTAAATCCCGGGTTTTTTTATCCCGTATTTTTTCCAGATCTCGCGCAGCACTCCCGCCTTTTTCATAGCCTTAAGGATCTTGTTCATTTCACCGGCTCCGGGTTTGCTGCCTTTCCGTATTAAAATTCTATGGTTGTATACCTGGTCCATTTTTTTGGAGATCAATAATTTTTTTCTAACGCCGGGGTTTTGCGAAAGATACCGGCTTAAAAAAGACCTGGTAACTACGGCAATATCACCCCGGCCTCCCAATACCATTAAAATACTACCCTTGTTGGAAGTAGTCAGCTGCATATTGAAATTTTTTCTTAAATACTTACTATCGCTGTTATACCCGGCAAATCCGTAATGATATCCTAAAATACCGATCATTGTTTTATTTTTAAAATTCGAAAAAAAGCTTTCACCTCTACCGGGCTCTGCTAAAGCGATATAAACTTCTCCGCCTCGTAAAAAAACCTTGCTCATTTTAACAGGATATTTTCTCCACCCCCATGATTTACTTTCAAACATAATCATATTGAATTTATTATTGTTAAAAGCAAGGTACCGGCGTTTGGGTGAAGTAAAAACAAAATTGAAAGTATATTCTTTTTGGAATTTGTTCATTGCGTCTATTATATCGATAGTAATTCCTGAAACATTTCTTCCTTCTTTCTGTACAAAAGGAGGAAATTTATATCCGCCAACGGTTACTATGTCACCGGCAAATACCGGGCTAACACCAAATAAGCATAAGAATAGAAAAAAGATAATTGTTTTTTTCATAATTGCAGCCTTGTAGTTATATTTCTTCATTAAATAGTAACGTATATTTTGCAAAAGGTCAATAAATTTTTTTATGCCAGTCAAGGCCCTGACGGGGGCCACTCACCGGAAATAGTGAATATTTTATAAAAGAATCTGTATACCAGGACAAATTGATTATCATTCGCGGCAACCGGTAGTTCTTCACATTCTATTTCGGTGTCATTAATTTTAAACGGTTGGGCCGGTTCCCATGCTATAGTGAAACCATCCTCGTTTCGATTGATTTGACCAAAACAGTAATATAGTTTTCCCGAAACAGTATGAAAGGCAATAATACGGTACTGCTGATCCAGGGCAATTGAAAGATCAGAGCTTTTCTCGGGGTCAACGGGATATACCTCTTCGGTGGGGGCCACAACGGTTCCATTACGGAAGTCCTCTGTACGCGAGACAGCGGTGTAAAATGTTCCCGAAAGGGAGTCTCTCCGTCCTACGATTGTATAACTTCTGTTATGCGTTAACGATGGGCCTCTTTGTTCGCAGGAGTCCGTACCTGTGGCGTATAGCTCATTATCGGAACCATTATTAAGAATAAGATAACGGGATAAGCCTTCGTCATTTGCCAGACCATTCAAAATAAAACGGCATGGAGCAGGTTGATGCTTCAATATCCGGGCAGGCCCGTAATTTTTTGTACTGCCATACCCGATATAACAGTAATCCTGTCCCGATTCATTCCATATTTGTAATGACGTAACAGCTTTTGCCGGTAATCCGCTAAATTCTATTGGGTTGTTTTCTAATTTTTTTGGATATATCGCCATCCCGTTTAACCCCCCATTTGACATCCTTGAATCGGAAAATGAAACGCTCATAAACAAAACTGCAATAAAAATAATCCATCTTTTTATTTTAATTCCCCCCGGGGGGCGGTTTTGGGACCAATCTTTTCGGTCCATTTCAAAAATGGCACCGATATCATTCCGGTCCTGGGTCACCAGGCAAAGATTATTGAAATTGTAAACAATGGTCGCCCCGGAAAGATGGGCGCGATTTTTTTAACAAAAAAAAATTGACATCTTGGTTTCTGTGTTTAATAATAATAATGCAAAATTTATATTATGATAAGGAGAATGCATCATGGCGTTAGATAAATATTCAAAAAATGTCCACAAAAATAGATTTTCCATAATTCTTTTGGTAATCCTTTTTTTTTCATTGGGTTTCGTGGGTTACCATAGCTTATCAGCTGCGATTGCACCCTCGGTAGTTGAACGAAAGTTTAGAAGCATGGGTGACGCTCCTAGTGGGATTTTCTTAAGAGGCTACAGTGAGATGAAGAATATGGTATTGACCCTCAAGAATTGTTACAAAGAGAGTGATTTTAAGTTAGTGGACCATGATTTTAGTAATATGTCTCATACCTATATTCGTAAAGATATGGTTCAGAAACCTTTCGGAGCGCTGAGGTTTGGTTTCCTTTATGATGTGGGAATTGCCGCCAAATATATAGTTTTTAGTACCTACTATAGAGAAGATCCAAAAGATGAAAAAGCAAGACCTGAAATATATCCCTCTGACATGCAGCTGCCCAAGCTACATTTTCACACACCTATAGCAAAAATGAGGAAAAAAGTTACGATGAATGGTAACCTGTCAGTATGGATGAAAAGACGATCAAGGCCTGACCAGCTTCTCATGACTTATGATAAAAACTTTAGGATGTCAGATGTTCAGGGGTTGCTGAATCAAATGGTTGAGGAACAACGACAAAGTAAAATCGCTTCAAGGAAGAAGGCAATATGGAAGGAGTGGAACGAGGTACAGACATACTCTTTACCCTGTGAAGCTTACGCCGGTGTATTTTATACGTATGACATTGAGACGAGGAAAAGTGCTCCTAAAAAAGATAAGAAAGTTTTATTTGATTTCATTGAGGAGAATATTTCCCCACTTTGGAGGCAGAAGATTGATTCAACCGGCGCTGGTGTGGGCGTCTTTAAGTATACATGGCCTAAAAAACGGGGTGCTAAAACAGTGGTGGAACTCAAAAAAGGGGCGAATGCTAATGTATCTAAGCTTGATTTCATTGTATCAATAAAAGACTAATAACAAAAGTAATTTCAACCACTAAAAAAGTCCCCCAACCCAAATAAACCCGGGGGACTTTTTATCACGCCAGAGTTTCTCTGAAAATTTGCTGCCAATCGGGGCGGTATATCTTCCCTATGGGCTTCCAGGTTCCGGTGATATACTTATCTGGCGCTAAATAATTCGTTTCCGTGAGCGTTACCGACGATGCCGGTTTAATCTTATTATAATCTTCCAGGATTTGACCTAAATCGGCGCCTTGTCCATCATCATCAAGTGTAAAGCAGCTGCCCGGCAGATATTCATCGTAGTAACTTTCCAGCTCGTCAATGTTGTTGAATTTAACGGTTTTGGTTTCCCATGTGTCCTCGGGAGCCTCTTCGCCATCCACCAGGTAGCCTTCGTTTCAGAACGACTCCACCCCGGAGGGAGTTTATATAGTATTTTCAATTTATGAGCGTCAAAAAATAGAACATGATTTTTTCTCCATTATTATGTCATTTTTTGCAAAAAAAGGTGACATTCTCCAAAAAATGTATTATATTGCATATATATACACCCCCAAAATATCGTCCGGATGGTTTACGATGAGAAAGATATAAAAAATTTAATTTGTACAAAAATAAAAAAAAATAATTTTGTGCAAAAATCTATAAGGGAGTCAAAGAAAGCATGTATTTAAAAAAAATCAGCGCTGCTTGTATTATGACGGCATTATTATTTGCCATCTATTCATGTAACGGCAGTGGAACTACAAACGATCCTGAGCCCGAAACCGGCAATATAACCGGTACGGTTTACAGTGAAAGTACAGGCAATTCAATTGCGAACGTTAAGGTCTCGGCCGATAATCGAGGCAGTGTTTACACAACAACAACCAATGAAAGCGGAGAATTTTCTCTGGACGTTGGAACAGTCACGCGCGGAGAGGGGCTCAATGTTCACTTCTCAGAGAATAATTTTGAGAACGGAACCAGGGCAGCCCTGTTTGAATTAGCCAATCTCAGGGTAGCGCTTGGAAAAATCAGCCTCACCGACAGCGGCACCAATGAAGCACGAACAATCACCGGAACGGTTCTGGATAGCTTTGGAAATACCGGTCTCGCAGGAGTTCAGGTTAGTGTTCAGAATTCGAATAATGAAACAATCACCGCCGTTAGCGGCAGTGACGGAACCTTCGAACTTTCGGGAACATATTTTTCCATTGGCAGCTCGTACGCGGTTACCCTGGAAAAAGAATATTATATTACCGAATCATCGGTATCCGTAACCATAGAGGGTGGCAGCAATGTTATAACAAACAACCCGGTACACCTCTATTTAAATCATGGAACAATAACCGGGATTGTACAGGATGATGATACGGGCAATGCCTTAGCCGGAGCAACAGCCTCAGTCGTCGACAGCAACGGCGATACTGTAACAGCAAACACCGACAGCAGCGGCGCCTTCACTCTTACGGGGAACTATTTTTACCTGGGTACCACATACTCCGTTGCCGTAACAAAAGCAAACTACCGCGCAGGCGCGAGCACTGTGCAAATGGAACTCACCGGCGAGAACACCATGGCAGGCAGCCCCTTGAAACTCTATATCGATGCTCAAATCGCGGGAACAGTTCAGGGCGAAAATGGGGAGGTCATCGCGGGAGTTCAGGTTGAAGCGAAAGACTCAAGCGGGACAACGCTCGACGCGGCAGCAACAGGCAGTGACGGAACTTTTTCCGTAACCAGTACCGCTTTTCAGAAAAACGCTCAGTACGAACTGACCTTTACTTCGGAAGATTATGAAACCCTGGTTCAAACGTCGGCAGTACTTGACGCCGGTGAAAACGGGTTTGGTACAATAACCCTGAATGAGAAAACGCGGCTTGGACATACCATCACGGGAACGGTAGTTGACTGGCGGGACAACACTATTAAAATTCCTGCCTCAGTTTCAATTACCGATATGAGCAATGTAACCAGGACCGCAACCTGCGACGCGCAGGGAGCTTTTACGGTTACCGGGGATTTTATGAGCGGCGAGACCTATACTCTTGAGACCTCATACACCGGGTATACCGGGCTAACAGATGTTGATAAAAACACTACAGCGGTCTCTATTCTTGTTTCGTCACCGCAAAATATAGGGAATGTATACCTCTATCCCATTGGTATTTACGCCGAGGTAAACGGAAGTTCTCTGTCATTCGGCACTGATGTTAAACAGAGCCATGAAAAATTTCTTACGGGGAAAAGCGGTTTTACTCTTTCGGGCCGGAATTCCGCGAATTTAAATACAGCATCTTCTTTTTATATTCATGTTGATGATAAAGAAAATATACTGCCCTCAGCTCCGGGGGGAGTTCATTCATCCCTCATCGTAGCTAATGGGGAGAAGGCCCAGGGAGCGGTTTCAAACGGCATTCTTGGCGATAGCCGAACCTCCTCTCTGAATATGACAAACTCCGTCATGTACCACTTCTATGCGGCGGGTTCCGGGGATTTTGTTTTATCAACCTCCGGATCAACAAACACGGTCCTGACGTTATACAACAGCGCCGGATCAACTCTCGCGACCGACGACAACAGCGGAGATGACACAAACGCGAAGATTACGGCCGCCATAAGTTCCGCGGGCTGGTATTTCGTAAAAGTCTCGGGGTATGATGATAACACCTACGGTTCCTTTGAACTGACCGCGACCGGTTCCGATGGAGCTTCCGGAGGCACCGGCAGCTGGAGCACCGATGACCTTATTCTTTCCTGGTACAGCAATACGGATAAAGTAATCTATATTGCCGGGAACAATGAAAGCGGTTCCAGCGGGTCCGTACAAATCGATACCATGGACGGGAGAGCGGGTATTGCCCGGGGATTTTTCTCAGGGACGCTTCGGGCTGTTACCAGCGCTGGCGGCACTGTTCCCGTAAGCAATGGTTATTTTAATATCATCAGGAGTGAATAATGATTTCTATAAAATATATTTTTAAAACGTTTTTATGCGTACTTGCCCTGTTTGTTTTTATGGTGAGTGCCGGCGCGGAAGAGCCCGCCCCGGGTACCATTTCCATGACCCTGGGAGACTCAGCGTATACCTTTAATAACAACATGGTAAGCTGTATTGAAACCCTGGATAACGGAAATAAACGGATTACTATTGGCCTCTCCGACAGGGAGCAAAAGGTTGAACTGATGATCACTATAGATTGCAGTGCTAAGGCCATTACCGGTGAGCAGCATTTAAACACGACCTATAATAACATTATGATCATGTTTAAAAGCAGCAAGGGGAACTTCGTTGTTATTCCCCCGGTTAGAATGGCTAAAAGTGAGTCCATTAACTATATTGAAAAAAACAGCAGGAAGGGCAAAAGAAAATTCCGAAAACGGAAAGCCCGCTGGCACGGCATGAGGCGGGGTGAGCGCCTGGCCTCGGGAAAAGGAATTATACGCCACGGGCAAATGAAGGATAAGACTTTTTCCATGGTCCTTGTTCCGGTCGTGGAAAACGGTTCCGTTACGGAACTGAAAGGAACTTTTTCCGGGTTAGTGCGGGCCGGGAAGAATAACTTTCAACGAGGACAATACATTAATATCAAGAACGGAAAATTTCATGTGGAGGTGGCACGATAATGAAAGGAATAATTAAAAATATAAGCAGTTTTGTTCTCGTGTGTACGCTATGTTTGTTTTCCGCTAACCTGTACGCCTTCTGGGATAACGCCCATAAGAATAGCGCCGAAGACGCGATAAGCTATATGGAAACAGAAGGATCAAACCAGCAGCGCTGGGTTGTGGATTATTTAAAAGCAAAAACCGGCGGAAGAGATTCCGGTGGTACGGGGCTGAATCCCAACAATGGAGACGGAACACAGTACGGTCTTATTGGTATTGCCCGGGCCGGAGCAGTGGCGCCCGATTATTGCCAGGATCTTTTCTGGGATGATACCACCTCATGGGGCTGGGATGTTTCCATTCCCGGTTACGGCTCAACAAACTTTTCTTCATTTACGCATTTTATGAATCTTCTTAAAACAAATGATGATGGTAAAACGCTCAAAACAAACGTGTATAACGACTATGACGGGTGGTCATATAACGGCAGTTTCGGATGTCCCGGCATGGGGATTGATTACGCTATTGCCTCGTATATGAATAATGCCTGGATGACCATTGACCTGGCAAACTGTTCCGATTGTTCGGGGAAATACAGCTTTATACCGGATGGGAATCCCGCTGTTGACTATAAACAAAACGGGTCAACCACGGTGCTGGGCTCGGCTCATTCATCGAAAAAAGTCGGTTCCGATGATAAAACAAATTACAACTGTTTTAGTGATTGTGTTACGCCGAATAATTGCCCCGACACCGGGAGTAAGATCAGCGGTAATAGCGTACCCCAGATCCCCAACACGGGAACGGAAAGTTTCTGGAGCGGAGACTGGTCAAAGTCAAACCAGGACTGGGTAATTTTTGAGCCCCTGGATAATGCGGCAACATTTTACTATAATGAATGGTTTCTCGAAGGAGGGACAAGCCGCAGCAGCAGCCTGGATACGGGAGCTGTTTCCGGCAGGTACTACTCCGCCTCAAGCTCCGATATTAACTATCTTACGTTAGTTATGCATTATGCCGGTGACGCCAACACCCAGCACCACATCTGGGTTACCAGCGGGTATAATCATTCGGACTATGAAGAATGGATCGACAACGCCTATGGCGGCAGAACCCTGGGCGGGGACAATTCCGGAAAGAACCTGGAAGATTATTCTACCATTAAAGGGTACATCAACAGCCGAAGCAACCAGGTGGATGCCGGGCTTGATGATATTATAACCGAAAATGGTTTCTTAACATACCTGTCACGCTATCGTTCCGGGTACGATACCTTAAGCAACACGGACGGTACAACCCGGAAAAATACCGCAACCTACGCGGTTAATCATGCCATTGCCACTATTGTTATGTTATACGAAAAAGGGGTATTGGATCTCAGGGAGAACCGTTAAGCCTATGCGTATTTTTGGAATCACCCGCTGCGGAATCGCAGCAGGGATCCTGGCACTCTGTGTCACTTTCTTCGGATGCGCGAAGAAAGTGACGAACTCCGGTGCCGGGTCCCTCTCACAAGGAACGTTTCACTATTTGCAGTACGTGTTTTTTTCGGACGAGAAAAACGTGGAAGATATTCCGGAGCGCTTGCTGGAGGATGACGCAAAGGGCATCCTGGCGGAAAAACTCGGCCTCCGGAGCCATGACCAGTTTGAAAAATACAAAGTCCTGGTTCGGCGGGCTCGTTATAACAAAGCTGCCGCCCGGTTTTGGCAGGAAAAATTCGGCAAAACCATTACCGTGGATGAGGCGTTTGGCTATTATAATATTGTTTTTGACCCGGAAAAAGCTGTTTCTTCTATTAAACAGGGGATCTTTCGGAAAGGGAACTCAATTAACATCGGGGATGATAGTATTGCTGTTGCGTCATGGCCCAATGGGGAAATATCTCTTGCGGCTATTCGAGAGCAGCTGCTTCCCCGTGAATGGGAACAGCTTCTTTCGTTTCAGGCAAAACCAATGGCCGCGCTGCTGAAAGAAAGTTTGTTTTACCGGGTATGCGGTGAATTGAACAAGGAGCTTGTTGAAAGCTTTAAGGCCCATACCGGCGAACTGGAACGGGTTGACTATAATCATGTCGCGGATAAATATTTACAGGTAAAATACGGTATGGCCGATGAGGGGATATATCCCACATCGAAACAGCGCATAAAACTGCTTCCCCGTGAACTCTTTAATCATTTTCAAAAGATCAAAAACCGCTTGCTGGCAGTTACCAGTGTAACAGCCGGGTATACGGTGGTAGCGGACCCCGGGACCGCTGAAAAATTTCTGGATGAACAAAAAAAAGGGACTTCGTTTACAGATCTGGCTGAGAAATACGCGGTTGCAGCGGCGTTTAAAAAAACCGCGCGGGATCATCGCATTCAAGGCTATGATCTCAAGCTCTCCCTGGATGAGCGGGAGAACCGGTCATTTATCCATAAGGTGATCCTTGATTGCGCTCTGCGGGATTTATATAACCCGGAGCCGTTCTCGTTCCGTCACGGAATAATTTTAATCAAGATCCGCAAAATCACCAGGGAAAAAAGAGAGATTAAATATACGGATTATATCTCAGAAGTGAAACAGGATCTGAATAATGTACTGCTTCAAAAACAATTCTCTATTGATGTGGAGGATATGGTTAAAGAAATTGATGGTGAGATCTTTTTAAGCAATATATAATCGCTTGCTTACCCGGAGCTGCTGTCCGCAGTGGAAGCGGATGGAGCTCCGGGTCTATATTTTTGTATACGACCGGTCTTCCCTGTTCCATGAGTTTATGGGCTTTATTATTCCTTATTCAAGTATTCCTGAGTCATTTAACTCTCTGTCCATCTTCTCTAACTCTTTAAGCTCTTTTACCCTGTTTTTTTATGAATTAAATTTTAAAGTGCTTGAAGTATTATTGAATTTTATGTTTTTTTATTAAAACAATGAAACAAACAAAACTAATACAATCTCAAACCGAAATACTGGAAGCGAAGAAACTGGTTTACGAGGCCTACTGCCTCGACATGAACTGGCACCCGCCCGAGAACAACCCCAGCGGGTGGCGCTATAGTAAACAGGAATTTTATTATTATTCCGAAGACCATTTTAACAGCCGCTGCCTCTGGTTTGGCTCTTTTGATAATAAGAAACTCATCGCCGTTTCCAGGCTCATTCCCCCTTCCATCCGGGAAGGGGAGACGCTGGAACTCGAACTCTATACATCCCTTCCCGTTTTTTTAAAACAGGCAAAGACAGGCGAGTTTAACCGGGCAGCAATGAAAGCCCAATACAAGAATGTTAAACAGGGCAGGGAACTGCTTTCGGCAATAATCGACTACTGCCGTGAACAGGGGTATGAGTATCTTTGCACTACCGCCTCTCAAAGCATGGAAAAAATCCTTTGTTTAGACCTGGGAATTTTTACGGTCCATGAAAATGAATTTACCTATTCAGCGGATGATACAGAGCCGCTTAATATAGTCTATCTCTCTTTATAAGGCTTGACACTACAGGGAATGATTAATATTTTTATATAGGAATTGGAAAATAACCCGGGAGAAAAATAATAGATGAATAAACAACTTGAGAAAAAAATAATTATCACCGGGTTTATTATCAGTTTTACCGCCATACTCATGAATCTTGCCTGGGATTATATCAATCCTCCGGGAGTTGCCTCGCCTCTTGCTTATAATATGATTATTGGACTGGTAATGACCGGGTTTGTCTATATTCATTCAAAAAGATATTTTGGTTTTTTTAAAGCGAATGTATTGTTTATTACTACGGCTCTTGTCTCATGGGGAATGGAACATATCGGTGTATCTACCGGTTCCATTTACGGAACATACCACTATGGTTCTATTCATGGGCTGAAACTTTTTAACACTGTTCCCGTGCTTATTCCGTTATCATGGTTTTTATTTTTATACCCGGCAGTTATTATATCAAATGAAATACTATCCCGTGAAAAATCCCTTGTCTCTTTTTTGAAAAAAGGGGGAGGGGCAGTTACCATAGTAATCTTCGCGGCCGTTGATTCCATTATAATGACTGCTCTTGATCTTTTGATTGATCCTATCTGGACCAGCAGGGGCTCCTGGTTCTGGACCGGACTTGATACCCTGCGCCCTGAATCTGTGCTGTATAAAATTCCGGTCCAAAATTACTTTGGCTGGCTTATTACTACATTTATTATTTTTCTCATATTCAGGACCGTTTTTTTCCTGAAGAAAAATGCCTTTGAAGAGAAAGACATGTTATACCACCTCCCGGTCTATAACTATATTGCCATTTTCGCAGTTGGTACAATTGAAGCATGGATTTTATTAAAAAGCCCCGGGGTAATCCTTGTTTCAATTATGACTCTTGGTTTTATTAGTCTTGTCTCTTTGTATAAAATATTTCAATTTTATACCGGTGACGATTCATAGGTCTTCTTGAATAAACCCGGCAAGAGCATGAGCTATAGTTACCAGCTTCGCGCAGTTTACAATCCGGGGATGATCTTTTGGCGTATGAGTAATATCCTGGGTCTCCATATGTTCAATAAACCATAACGAAGAAACCGCTATTGCCGGACGGCCGTATTGAACAAATATACTATGGTCGCCCTGGGCCCACTGGGGTCCTTCTACAATATCGTTATGCTTTTCCATTATACCTTTTATTGTATTTTCTATTTTAGCGGGGAGCCCAAAAAAAGAAAAAGCCGTCGGCCCTTCTTTATACCCGGCTCCGTCTATATTTATATTCAAAAGAATATTCTCGAAATTATTTTCGTTTGCCGCGATATAATCCATTTGACCCGAAACCGCGAAATAGTCTTCACCATTAAAGGCGACTATCTCAATGAGTGTATCGCCGGAATACTCAGCCAGAAGCTCTGCCAGGAGTAAGAGAACTATCACGCCCGTGGCATTATCGATTGCGCCGGGAGTTCCTTTTTTCGCGTCAATATGGGCGGTAACTGTGATTTTTTGAGAACCGGTTTTTCCTTTTTGGGCAATCACATTATACGCTTTTCCCGGAACCCGTTCCGATTGTGAAACAAGCGCTGCCTGCTTGCCCGCGTGGGCTGGTAAGCGGGCTCCTTCCTCTTCTGTCATGTAAACCGAAGGAATATTAAAATCGCCGTCTTCAATTAACGGAAAAGGGTAGGCTCCCCCGGCAAGGGCGCTATTCCTTCCGGTGGCTGTAATAATAGCCGAAGCCCCGCTTTTTTCAAGAAGAGAGATGATCTTTTGATGTTCTTCGGGATTATAAAAAACAAAGTTCTTGGGCATGAGCTGCTCTTTTGCTATTTCTCCGTGGAGGAGAAGTATACTGTTTTTTGCGTTCAGCTGTTCCAGTTCTTCAATCGTTGAAGCAGTGGTGAGCCGGGCTTTTACGCTGCAGCCGGTAGAGTAGGGGCTTGCAAAGACTTCAAAGTTGTCGTCATCTATTGCTAATGACGCGCCGTCCTCTTTCCAGTCCATTACAGAGAATTCCGGCATTTCTGTGTGCCAGCCAAATGACGAAAGCTGTTTTTCAAAAAAGGCGGTTGCTTCCCTGTTGCCCGGGCTGCCCGTGGCCCGGTTTGATATGGTTTCGCAGAGTGTTTCCAGGTATTCCCTGGCATGCTGTTCCAGTTGTTGTTTCATGTATTGCTCCTTCCCGATTGGTTTATGGATACAATATATAAAATCTTTTTATTGTTGAATTGTAAAAATTCGACTTCTTAAGAGAATTTAATTATTTTTTTTATTCGTGGAGGTTCGTCATACCCTAACATCGAATAATACTGTTCCCTGATTGTCTCTACTGCTTCAACTCTTTCTTCAGGAGTTTTTGAGAGCCAAAAATTTTTAGATCCCTCTTTATCTTTGTCACTATCGTTGGTTATTTTTATAATTTTTTTTACGCTATTCATGTTCTCTCTTGATTATATAAAAAATTACTATTAGATTAAATGAAACTGTAAATAATGTCAACCATCATATTCTTTATTTCAAATCAGTTGAAGACATATTATTGCAATTTTTGTTTTAACACCTTCTCGGGCTGGGCGCCAACCATTCTTTCTACTTCCATACCATTTTCAAATACAATTAGCGTAGGCATTGAAGCAATTTCGAATTTTTGAGCAATCTCCGGAGCTTCATCGGTATTTACTTTGCAGATAGCTGCCGTAACCTCGTTTGACTCCACAAGCTTTTCAAGAATGGGGGTCTGCATTTTACAGGGACCGCACCAGGGAGCCCAGAAGTCTACCAGGACTTTTCCTTTTGCCTGCAAAACATGGGAATTGAAATTATCACCTGTTATTTGTTTGATACTCATTTTACTTTCTCCTCTCGCTTGTTTCTTTATATAAGAAATCAAATTACAGTATTGGGAGATTCCTGTCAAAACAAAACCGGTAAACACAAAAAAATCCTTGATTTTAAGATCACCAGAGTTTAAGACTGTGCTAATAATATCACAATCCATTGAACCTGGAGAAAAGAATGTTATACCGGAAAATGAAAAAAAATGGTGATGAGCTTTCAGTACTGGGATTCGGCTGTATGCGTCTGCCCGAAATAAAGGGCAAAATTGATGAAGAGCGGGCGTTCAAACAGATCCGCATGGCCATAGACCAGGGAGTAAATTATATAGATACCGCAATGCCCTATCACATGGGAGCAAGCGAACCATTCCTGGCAAAAGTGCTTGCCGACGGATACCGGGAGAAGGTTAAACTGGCAACGAAACTGCCGCCCTGGTCCGTAAAGCAAAAAGAAGATATGGATCTGCTGCTAACAGCGCAGCTTAAGCGGCTTAACGCCGGCCATATTGATTATTATTTGATACACGCACTGGAAAGAGATAACTGGAAAAAAATGCAGGATATGGGAGTTCTTGAATTTCTGAACAGGGCGAAAAAAGACGGAAAGATAATTAACGCCGGATTTTCATTTCATGGCGATAAAGAGACTTTTAAAGAGATCGTCGATGGCTATGATTGGGATATGTGCCTTATTCAGTATAATTTCCTTGATGAAGAGAACCAGGCAGGTACGGAAGGGCTTAAATACGCGTCCGCAAAGGGGATGGGTGTGTTTGTAATGGAACCCCTTCGCGGCGGGAACCTGGCCGGAAAAGTGCCGCCTGCTGTTGAGGCTGCCTGGGATGAAGCGGAAGTAAAGCGGACACCGGCAGAATGGGCGCTCCGGTGGGTGTGGAACCATAAGGAGGTGAATGTAGTCCTTTCGGGCATGAATGATGAATCGCATATACGGGAAAACCTCCGTATAGCCGGAGAGGCAAAGGCGGATTCTTTAACTGAAAAAGAGCTGAAGCTGGTAACACGGGTACGGGATACGTACCGGAAATTAATGAAAGCTGAATGCACCGGGTGCCAGTACTGCATGCCGTGTCCGGCCGGGGTGAATATTCCCATGTGTTTTGAGACATACAACAGCCTGCATATGTTTGCTAATAGAAAAGAAGCGGTAGTGCTTTATATAATAAATTGCCTGGCAGTGCTGCATACTGAAAGAAATAATGCCGGCTTATGCGTAAAATGCGGAAAATGCGAAGAAGCCTGCCCGCAGCACCTGCCGGTCCAGCAGTTACTCAAAGAGGTGGCTGATGAATTTGAAAAGCCAAAAATAAAGATCCTGGCCGTGATTTTTAGAGTAGTTATGAAATTGCAGCGGCGGGGGATTTTGCGAAAATCCCGAAAGTGATATAAAAAACTTGATTTTTTTTTAATATTCATTATAATAAATCAGAATATTTTTTTGGTTAGTTTTAATGAAAGATAAACCCCGGGTAATAAAAAGAATCAAGGATGATGCCCTTGAATATGTAATTTATTTATTCAAAGAATTCATTGATTATTTGAACTATGTAAATGCCTTTTTTATCGGTATTATAATTAATTATCTCTCAGATGGTACACTCTTCGGTAAAATATCTCCTTTTTTAATACCGGTACTGGTCCAATCCTTTTCAAAGTCCGTTATTCGATTCAAGTTCAGGCACATGAAGCGCTTACTTCAGCTTCCATCGGAAAGAAGTGACCCGGTTTTTATTATGGATGAGAATGGCGAGGTTATTCTCTCTCCCGGAATAACAAGAAGGAAATTCAAAATTTTTGATGTGAAAAATATTATCGATTTCATTGGGCAGGAAGGTTTTAACAAGATAGATGATTACATTAAGAAAATATCGGAAAATAAGAACCCGGTTCCCGGTGAAGCGGTTGAAGTATATTCGGATATTAATAACCACTGGTACGAAGTAACGGTGAAGCCTATAAAAAAAGCGTCAGATGATAAAAAGGAGTTTTTAGTCTGGTTTACGAATATAACAGCAAAAAAAGGTTATGAAAAGAAACTGGCTGATTTAAATCGTTTTAGCGGTGAAATTTATTCCCTGGTAAATACGAATATCAAAAGGAATGATATATATTTCTTATTCGCGAGATTTATGCTGAAGCAGGATTATAAAGGTGTATTTTTTACACAAATGGACAACAACAATAATTTACAGGGATATATTTTTAAAGATGTTGGGGTTATTAAGAGGTCAAAACTGGTTACCATACCGGTTGAATCACCCGCTCCTGTTACGTCATCCAGGAAAAAGTTGAAAATTGTTACGGACTCGATTGAGTCATTTGATTCAAGAGAAGAGTTCGAAAGGATTTATCCCTTTGATGAGAAGGTTAAGAAATTTTTGAATTTCGATATTAATAATTTCATAAATTATCATCATGGTGAAATTTCAATAATAATATTTAATAAAAAAGATCGAATAACCGGTTATGATGGAATATTTATGCAAATAATGGTAAACAACGCCAGAACTGCTCTTGACCTGTTAAAGAATATTTCAAAGAAATAACCGGGTACTCTGATATTCAACTACAGTACGCTTGACCTGATATAATTTAAGAGCAATATCTTTCAGAAGTGAACTGTTTTCTATTCGCTCAATCCACGCGGGCGGTATCGCGTCGATACCGAGATAAGCCCCGGATATTGAACCGCCGATACAGGCGATGGAGTCTGAATCGCCGTTGGTATTGGCTCCCCTGAGAACACAGGCTTTGTAATCATCGGGATATTTGAGAAAACAATAAAGACTCAAGACCAGGGCCTCGTCTCCAACCCAGCCTTCTCCAAGAAATTTAAGTGCTTCCTCTTCATCTTTCCAGGCAAGGCATCGCTCAAGCCGCTGCATACAGGCATCAGCTTCAGGAGATATTCCCCCCATGGCGTCTTTTAAGAGAGGAATAAAATTATCGGGATTCTCTCCATCAAGAGCCAGCTTAACAGCAAAAGCCGCGCCTATTGCGGCGGCGTCTGCCCTGGGGTTGTTATGAGTACAGATTCCTGTGGCGCTCGCTGCTTCTATTAATTTCTTTTCATCATGCTGATAGAGATATCCCACGGGACTGACCCGCATGGCAGATCCGCACCCCGGTCTGGCCAAACCGCTTTCTTTCCAGTGCATGCCGTCAATCATATTTTTCACGCCGCCGAGACAGGTATTTCCCGGCGCTCTATCTTCCGCGTGCAGGTACCAGTCAATAAATTGCGTCTTCACCTCTTCCATAATCCTGTCAAGGCTTCCCGTACCCTCCTCTATGAGCGCCTCAGCGACACAAAGAGTCATCTGTGTATCATCGGAGTAAAGGGCGGACTCGGGCAGATCCTGCCTGCCCAAATTTCCGTGTATGTGCTTGATCCGGCTGAGAGAAATAAATTCATTGGGGTAGCCCAGGGCATCCCCAATAGCCAGCCCATAGATCATCCCTGTTGCTTTCCGTAAATCAGTATCTGTTGTCATAGCCGGAAACCTCCGTTTGGTTATTTTGTATACATCCTTGTTATTGTGTAAGTATAATTGCAAGGAAATTAAAAAAAAATTGCGCAATATGGGATGAATTTATTTTTTTGCAACGCGAAGGCTTCAGTTTTTTTTTATATGCGGTAGCCTGCAAAAAAATCAAAAAATCCGGAAAAAGAATTTACCATAATGTCGCTTTCTCCATTTGGCTGCGGTAATGTCATATCCAGAATATAGGTAAAACCGGCAAAAAAACGGTCCCCGTTGTAACCGGTTGAAATCCTTAAATTGCCTTTTATAAAAGAACTTACCCGGCTTATCTCCCCTGAACTTACCAGGCAGATTTTACCGGTAAAACCGCCTCCCATAAACAATTCCCGAAAACATCAATAAAAATGATCCGCCCCAATTATTCTGCCTTTCGGACTGGTCAAAAGAAGAACTGAAAATCATAATAATCGGTCTTTTCGTAAAGCGCTTCATCGTCTGAAGTTCCCGGTATGGTTCTTTGAAATGAAAGCCTGAATATATTATACGAGACGCCAAGTCCTCCGGCAAGACTAAAGTTTGGCATGTACACAATATACTCATCATTGCTTTTTTCTACAATATCGATAAAAAAGATGGGTATTCTTAGAAAAGGGCGGATAATTAATCTATCACTGAAATCATCGATGTGCTGTTTTTCGGTTTGATTCTCGGTAGTCTCTTCCTTAACAGGCTCCGTTTCTACGGGATTTGCATAGGATATTCCTGTTAAAAAAACGCTTATTATTGTGAACACTATTGCAGTGAGCGCAAATTTTGATTTCATAGTGTTATCTTTGAAACAATGTCTACTGCGTCAACTATTTTTTATTTGTTTATTTATTTGACATTTTTATCGATTGCTTCTATATTAGATATGAATAAAAAAAGAGATACCATATGGATAAAGAAAAAATCAAATTATTTGTACGAAGTACACTTGGCTGCGGCTGTTCCGAAGAAGTCTTTTCTGTTATTGATTGCCGGGAAAATGTAATGATCCATGGAGAATTGGCGGTAAATAAAAGAATAAATATAGGGAACCGCTTATTGGTCTATATTATTAAAACCGGTGAAAATGACTATAATAACAGGGATTTTATTGAGGATATCTTTCCGGCCTTAATACAGGCGGGAAAAGAAGAGAGAGATACTCATGGATTTAACAGGTTCAGGCTTACAATTGTTCTGGATACAATTGATGAGAGAGCAGAGAAAGCGGGAAATATCTTTCAAAAGATGAAAGGTGATGATGAAAAGCTTCATCTCCATATAATAAAAACAGGTGAATACGCCATTTATTTTTAAATATGAGGTATAATTGTTATGGGAAAAAAAGCGGAAGTTGTTGTTCTTAAAAGTTCTTACGGGAACGCAAAACAAAATATTAAAAAACTTATTGAGCTAGCGGACTATACTCCTCAGAAAGAAGGAATATTTTTAAAACCAAACCTCATGGGCAGATTTAGTTCCCGTTCGGGCATTGTCACGTCTGTTAAACTGGTTGAGGCTGTTGTTTTGTATTTTCGGGAGAACTACCCCAATAAAGAAATAATAATCGGTGACGGATCTCCAAGACCCGATGAAATGGAGACGATTTTTAAAAAAAGCGGGTACCGAAAGCTTGCGGACAAATATGGTATTACACTGCTGAACATTGACGAAGCGCCCTGCAAAGAATACCCTTCGGAATATGGTTCCTTAAAACTTCCCGCGCTTCTTGAAACCCATGAGTATATTAATATAGCAAAACTAAAAACACATTCCCAGACCACGGCAACTATCTGCATAAAAAATCAGAAGGGGATTTTGCCCATACAGACCAAAAAAGCCTTCCACTGCAATCATGAACTCGCCAGCGCGATACAGGTTCTCGCTGAGGCAATACAGCCCGATCTTAATATCCTTGATGCAATAACAGCGCTTGAAGGCACGGGGCCTGCTGCTTTTGGAACGCGAAAAAAGGTCAACTGTCTCCTTGTATCTAAAAATTTGTATGCAATAGATAATGCCGCAGTTACCATAATGGGCTTTGATATTAATGATGTTGCCCATATACCGGAGTTTACCGATTATGATGTACTGGGTGACAACCTGGCCGATTTTATTTCCCCTTTTAAAAAAGCCGATCCTTTCATTAAATCGACGCCCTTAAATACGAATATTTATTTTGATAAATCGTGCTGCTCTTTTTGCGCCGTAGCGTTTGAAAATGCCTTTGAAATGAACCTGTCAAATATGAGCTTCCTCTTGAAAATGCTCATGCCCTGGAATAAGAAGAGTCAAAAAAATGTATTTCTGGGCAAGAACGAACCACTCTGGAAGGGCGATGAAAATATCATCACTGTTGGTGACTGCACCAGGGAATATTCGAAGAAGTTGAACCTGCCAACTGTCAAAGGCTGCCCCCCGTCAATAAAAGATATTCAGAAAGGGATGCTTAATGCCTCCGGATATCTAAAAAAATATAAATAGACAAAATGGCGAATATTGTTTAAGACGATTTTGTCAGGATTTTTTAGTCTCCTGCGTATTGACATTAGTCCAATTTTTTAGTACTTTTTTTCTATACAAGTACTATTCCCAAAACAAAAAAAGGATAAAACTGAATCGTATACATGGAAAATTCAAAAAAAATGAGCATACTTAATAATTACAACACTGAAAGTGAAAAGTTTTTAGGGCAGGTTCTCCGATCCTTTCCTGAAATAAGTAAGGTTGAATCTATTTTTAATACCGTTACTCAACAAGATTTTATAGAACTTGTTAAAGCAATAATTGATACAAATGACCATGACATTACTCAGAGGTTTTTATATTTTCTTTTCCTCTTTCGGGACATGGAACATATTCAGGATTATTTGAATTCCAAAGAATTCGATATTGATCTGCTTGAAAAATTTGTCTTTTTTGTTCATGGATATTATACAATCAATGGATACTCTGCTGAATGGATTTTTGAAAAAATCTTTTACTTTGTAAACAATGAAAGACTTTTAGACCTGGTTTTATATTCCAAATTTATTGCCAATGATAAAATGTTATTATTCATTATTTTATCTGAATTCAATGTTGATGTATTGGATAAATATTTCGCGCATATAACAGATATGAATCTATTTACCTCTAACTTTTTAAAACTGCCCGAAGAAATACTAAGATCAATCATCGCAAAAAATTATCGACTGTTTGAATATATCATGCTTATTGTTTCAGTTTCAGCTGTTGATGAAAAAGCATCTGAAGATTTCTATGACAAATATCGTGTTGATCTGGATTTTTTCAGTAAATTAAACGATCTTGTTGAAGAATATAACAAAAAATATACGGTTGAAAATGAGAAACACCTTCCATTTCATAAAAGGGATATGGATAGAATTTCATTTCTTGTTAATATGGTCAGGGATTTGCCGGACCTTGAAAACGCAATTGAATATTTTTACAATGAAAATATAATCATTGATGAAACGGAAAAATTTATCCTTAAAACAATTGTTTCCGATCCAATGTATAAGTATACCTTTATCGATAACAAGGCGCAGGACAATCATGATGATTATACTGATTTTTATGATTATGATTATTATCATCATTGATATTATTGTTGACCGGATTTGCCGGAAAAATCGGTTTTTATACTGGAGAGCAGTGTAAAAAAAATAAGAATTGCCGAAATGATGAAGAGTATTTTGTATGAATTCCCCTGAAGCCATGAGAAATGATCCAGGAATTTGCCGTAAACAAGGGGCAGGGTTACACAAAAGGGCAGGGTAAGGAGCGGGGCAACTGCGAAGTAACTTGTGGAGTCCCGGAGTCCGGAGAGTTTATTCACCGAAGGGCTTAGTATAATCATTCTTGTTCCCCTGGATGTTCCAAGCAGGAAGCTGGCCAGGAGAAAAGTCCAATAAGTATTAAATAAAACCAGTAAGAGCATTCCGCTCAATGACAAAAATTTTGAAAATATAAATTTATTTTTTAACGATAAAAACCCCAGGGTGCCAAGGAGTATATTAACGGTAATGGAACCGCAATAGATCATGGCAACAAACATACCCGCGGCAGTGGCCGGATCAATATCACAATATGTTGTTGCGTAATTGGCGTAAAATGATACTACGGTGACTACGATAAAAAAATTAAGATCACCTCCCAGGAAAAACAGGAAATTCTTATTTTTTAATATATGACGGATAGATTCAATAGTATGCTTAAAAAACGATTCCTCCTTTTGCTGAATATCTCCCGATTCAACAGATTGTTCCCTTGTGACAAAGAAGAAAAGTGAACCAAGTGAAAAGACCAGGCCCACACCCAGGAACATGAGCGCCGATGAGTGCAGTGAAAATGAGTATTCCTCAACAATTTTTACAATACAAAGACTGCTTATGAGCCTGGCGCTATTTTGCGAAATCATCATAACACTGAGTCCCTGTACGCTTTTTTCTTCGGAAAATAACCTGATGAGAAAATTAAGCCATACCGGTATGGTCATGCCAACGCATATGGAAAAAACCGCGTAAGAAATAAAGAAGACAGGAAGCATGCTGCCTGTTTCTCCAAAGAGATACAGGCAGCATCC
This sequence comes from bacterium, assembly GCA_024224995.1. Next base: position 22,077 of record JAAENB010000858.1, read on the forward strand.
AAAAAAGAGAATGGATACTGAAGAGACCGCATGCAGTATAATAACCGCTTTTCGTTTATATTCAAGGTGCGAGGTAAGATAACTTGATAGCAGGGCAAACAGTGAAGAGCCCGCAAAGAAGAAGGCAGGGATGAGTCCTATAGCTAAACTTGAAGCGCCCATTTCTTTTAAGAAAAGCTGCAAAAATGTTGATTCAATAATAACAGGAAGCCCCAGGCCCCACAGGAATTCAGCCCCGGCTATACCCAGAGCGTTTTTTCGAAAATATGTATCAATATGTTGATTATTATTCATAGGTTTATTTCAAAGAAGTGTTTATCTTTTGAATTTCCCGGTGATTAATCAAGGATCTTTTTGTGTATGGAAATTAATTTACCTCAGAGCTCTTTTAAAGAGCTCTGAGGTGCCGGTTTTTTAAAATAATTGACTAATATTGTTTTTTCATGTACCTTGTTATGAGCGCAAATCCCGGAATAAGAATATTGCTGTATTATAATATCGCAACAAAAAGGAAAAAACAATGCAAGAGTTTGTTTACATCAAAGATCTCGTCATTATTTTCGCCCTGGCAATCGTCATTGTTACTCTGCTCCATCGTCTTAAGATTCCCGCCATCGCAGCCTTTATTCTTTCGGGGATGATAATCGGTCCCAAAGGGATTGGACTCATTGATGATATGCACCAGGTTGAAGTGCTGGCAGAAGTAGGGGTGGCTCTTCTCCTCTTTAGCATTGGTTTGGAATTATCATTAGAAAGTATTAAAAAGCTCTATAAGCCCATTCTTTTTGGCGGACTTTTACAGGTTGGTTTATCCATTGGATTAGGCACACTTATTTCTTACTCTTTAGATTTGAGTGTATCATCAGCGCTCATGGTGGGATTTATCGTAACCCTTTCTTCAACGGCAATTGTGCTGCGGGGACTGGAATCACGGGGGGAGGTCGATGCCCCGCACGGCCGTTTAACCCTGGGAATCCTGATTTTTCAGGATATGGCTGTTATACCCATGATGCTCATTATTCCGCTTTTAAGAGCAGACGCTCAAAGCGGTTATACGGTATTTTTTGTATTAGGGAAGGCCCTGGTTGTGGTTGTGGCAGTATTCCTGGCATCACGGATACTTGTTCCTAAGATACTTGCGTTTGTTACCAAAACAAGACAGCGTGAACTGTTTAACATGACTGTCATTTTAATTTGTTTGGGCACAGCATGGTTCACCTCCCTTGCCGGGATATCACTGGGACTTGGCGCGTTCCTGGCTGGAATTGTTGTGGCAGACTCACAATATAAACATCAGGCTGTCTCTGATTTGATATCAATCAAAGATCTTTTCACTTCGCTTTTCTTTATCTCCGTGGGCATGCTTCTTGCCCCCTCTCTCTTATTGAAAAATAGTCTCTTCATTGTACTGCTCCTGGCGGCGGTTATTGCCGGAAAATTTATAATCGTTTTTATCACGGCCGTTATTATGCGGTTGCCATTACGGGTGGCTATTTTAGCTTCTATTTCACTTGCCCAAATTGGAGAGTTTTCTTTTCTCTTAATTGGCACCATTCAAAAAAACGCCATGTTAGAAAACGAACTCATTAATAACCTCATCGCTGTTGCAATTCTATCCATGTTTCTAACTCCCTTTCTTATCACCCTGGGCCCCCGTCTGGCTGCCGGAGCGGTTAAAATAAAGGTGCTTAATAAGCTCTTAAGCGTACCAACAGCCTTAGACGCCTGTTGTGAAGGCAAAGAATGGGAAGACCATGTGATAATTGCCGGTTACGGTTATACTGGGGCGACTATCGCGCAGCTCTTGAGAAAAAGCGCCGCTCAATACCTGGTAGTTGATCTTAATATCGAGAATATTATCAAAGCAAAAAAGAATGGCGATCCTGCTTTTTTTGGTGATGTAACTTCACAGGATGTATTGGACGAGTTAGCCATTGAAAAAGCACGGGAACTCGTTCTGGTTATAAACGATCAAAGTGCTGTGGAGAGATCCATAAAAGCAGCCCGGACATTAGCGCCCGGTCTCTCCATCATCGCTCGTACCCGGTACATTCAGGAGATTGAACCGCTTATGGCAGCAGGCGCAACCAGGGTCATTGCGGCAGAGAAAGAATCAGCCGAGGCTTTAGCGCTCCATGTTATTAATATATATAAATCGTAATCGCTCCTCTACGCCAGGGGCTTTTGCCCCTCCCGGGTATCCACCTCAGAGCTCTTTTAAAGAGCTCTGAGGTGCTCCCCCTTTTTATAAATTATTGGGCCGGACAAATTTTACCGTAATAATTTGTAGAATCTTTCCTATAAAGATCCAGCAATCGCACCATGTTACTCGCGTAGTGACGGAATCCCTTTATAATATCGAGGTTAACAATCCTTGCGGTATGATAGGCTTTCATATGGACAATATATTTTAAATAAAATTCGAAAATAGCCTTCTCGGTTATTTCATCCTTATTTTTCGCGTTCCAGACAAAATTCCCCATTGTACTGTATGCGTCCAGCATCCCCGCCATTGAAGTCCCGGCGGTTTCTAAATTTACTCTGAGAACTCTCGCCAGGCTTACTGCTTTCTTAGGGATATCGCCATAATTTTTTGTCGAATTCCAACCCTTTAAGCTTTTTTCGTAGAGTGCATATTCCAGTGGAACACCGATCGAGTTGATGACACCGCCGGCGAATGATATGCCCATGCTTGTGGGCTGTGCCTCTAAGACCGCTTCCGGGTTTATGCTTTCGATCAAAGCAATCTGGGCTTTTTTAAACACGGCGTTCCACCAGCCCTTAATGGCAGAATTTATTCTCTTGCTATACTTACCGTATTGCTTCTTGCTGCTGTATACTTCCGCCTCTTTTTTTAGGGTCTTAAGCAGATTTTCACTTACCTTTTTATATTGGTCTATATTGGCCTTAATAGTATTAAGTCGTTTCATATCTAAGTTGAGCTTTTTTATTTTTTTTTCATACAATAGCACAGTATTTCTCAGACGCACACGCTTCTCCACGAAACTTTCCTTATACTCCTCAGACTCCTCAGACTCCTCTTTCTTCTCATCCTTCTCCTCGTCCTCCTCCTCCTTCTTCTTTATCCCGGTAGTATTCTCATTATCGATAGCTTCAATACCCTTTTTACACGCCAGTATCTCGTCTTTATATTCCTTTATCTGATTCTGTAATTTTGGTTTGTCAATTGGCAAAACAAGCAGGGATCGTGCATCAAAACGATCAGTGGTGCGCAGCACGGTATCCATACCAAGCTGGATATTTTCTATTCTATCCACGTGTTTTTCATAGAACACAAGAGCAGTTGAGAATTCAGCTAGCGATTTTATGGTGTCAAATAAATGATTTTTGCACTTATTCTTGGTCTTAGGCAGATTTTTTATGTGCCTGGTGATGTAGTTATAGTTCTCATAGGTACTCTCTTTTCCTTTTTGTACTCTTACAATCTTGTTAATTATTTGGGTAACATTATGTTTCTCATCTACTATATTTGCGAAGAGCCCTATGGCAAAAGTGAAACGAGCTAAATTTCTTGCTCTATAATTCTTTCCCTGTAAAATCGTTGTGATCATATCAAGGCGCTCAACAGGCCTAAAGAGCAATGGGTATTCCGCTTTAAGCGAACTTACTGACAATTTTTTTTTCAGAACTTTGCTGCCTTTGCCTGCTGCCATGGCCGGAAGTACCACCAGCAAGCCTGCTCCCTCGGTGAGAATAGCGACAGTTACTACCGTAGCCGTAAAGGTGAATGATTTTACCTTATTACGCTTAATGTAATTCTTAAAATTAATATAATAAGATTTACTCGCTTTCTTGAAAGAAAAGTGTTTCAATTGGTAGTCCGCGACGACATCCACGAGTTTCATGAATCGATCAGTATCAGTATAGGCTTTTGCATCATCATCAGCTTCTATTTCGACACAAACATTCGCCTTGATCTGTTTCTTTGTGGGCCCACCGTGTAATTCAGGGGTGGCGATGAAGATTACTCCTGAGAGCATAATTAAAAAAAGAATTTTGACTGTGTGTGCTAACTTCATAAGATAAACCTCTTTGTTTTGTATTTTTTAGAGTCCCTGTAGTTATTGTAATTCTCCAGTTAGTTTATTATCGGAGAGTTTACCAGCTTCTTTATTATACTTTTTTGTCACAGACGTTAAAGCGTTATAATAGGTATGGGCGCGTCCTGCGGACCGGGCTCCTCCGGGCTCCGCGTTCGCTCCGGTCCCGAAACCTTTTGATTTCCAATTGCTGCCGGGGGTTCCGGTTCGTTGAAAAAATCAAAAGGTTTCGGGACTAAACCCTGCACATCCCTCGCGCGTGAGAAAAAATAATAACAAGGAGTTCTTGTCTGAAAAAAGTAAATTTATTAATACCTGTATCAAGAGTAATTTTCGCTTTTTTTTTTAAAAAAATTGTGACGATTGAGCTCTAAATAACGCTTATATAAAAGCACTTCATGAAAGTGTTAAACTATGCAACGGAGGGGAGAATGTTTATGAAAAGTACATTCAATAAGAAATCACGTATTATTATACCATTATTTTTAAGCCTGCTTTTAACAGCTGCTATTGGCTGTTTAGGCGGTGGAGACGACAGTGAAGACAAGGACGTTACCATAAGCGGTTATGTTAATGGCGCGGGCGTCGCGTTAAAAGATGCTGTTGTAAAAATCGGAGAGAAGTCGGATACCACTGCAGATTCAGGAAAATTCAGTATTGAAGTCAGTTCAAATGACGTAGTAGAGACCAAAGCCGGTACCATATTTTCAGTTGAAGTTACTGCCACTGGCTATGGTTCGGGCTACGCGAAAGTTATCTATCTTGACGACAAAACCGAGTACAGTACTGAGGTTAAACTGCTTCCCGTAACAGATGAGATAACTGAGGGTGATGATATCACCAATGGTGTTGAGATCAAACAGTCGGGAACCACAGTTGGGGAAATAACCATTCCTGAGAGTTCTTTTCCTGAGGGAGTAACCGGCATAACCGGGAACGTTACCTATATTGATCCCACAACTCCTGCTATTGTATCAGCTCCGGGCGGAGATTTTCTCGCGGTCCGGTCCGGTGGTTCCGATAACATGGTTTCTCTTGATTCTCTTGGCATGATGGAATTTGAACTGAAAGACCAGGACGGAAATCCTGTAACTGAACTACAGGGCGCGGGCGCTACGCTCAAAATGAGGGTACCTGCCGGTGTTTCAGCCTCAGCCGGAGATACCGTTCCGCTGTGGTGGTATAATACGGAAACAGGTCTCTGGCAGGAAGAGGGTTCCGGTACTGTTATAAACGACGGAGGACAGTTATGGATCAGCGGTGCCGTAACGCATTTTACCTGGTGGAATTATGACCACCCCATTGAAGAACATTCCTGTTTTGAGTTTTCTGTTGTAGACAGTGCTACGAATAATTCTTTGGATTTCTCATGGCATGTTGAAGGAGTTACCTATATTGGAACATCTCCTTCCCGTCAGTGTAACTGCAACGGAACGGATTGGTCTACTTTTACAGTAAAGATCAGCGAAGGGGCTGCGGAACAGGTTCGTGTGTATACAATTCGTGGGGGGATACGTTATTACCTGGTTGAAGATACGGCAGGGACAGCCTATTCCCTAAGCACAACACAGGGAGACGCGAAAGTTTTTAATACACCTACCGCACAGGGAAGCTGCCTTTCCGGGACGCTTACGGGAACCGCTTTGCCTCTTGACGGCCAGGACGGCATTATTCCTCTTGGAGGAATTAATTACGCGCCGGAAATTTCATCAATTAACTCTGATACACCCAATCCCGTATCACAGGGAGCTACAGTTCAATTTAGCACAACCATAACTGATCCCGAAGGTGATGCTGTTGATGTAAACTGGGAGATGCAGGTAGGAATGTCCACGGTTTCTCCCGATTCGGTATCGTTTACCGGTGGAATAGCAACAGCTGATTTCACTATTCCTGCCACATTGTCACAAGGTTTATACAGTGTTATGGTTACGGCAACAGACAGTAACGGGTATGTTTCCACTGCGTCAACAGCTATATGGATGCAGGGAAACGGAACTGTTGAAGGGCTTATCCGGTGTGGAAACAATTGCGGCCCTGATATTGATGCGTATTCTCCGCTTCCGGGAGCAACCGTAGAATTATTTCTCTACGATGGCGAGGGTTTGGAAAGTCTTTATACAACAGTAACAAGCGGCCCTGACGGAATGTATTCTATTACCGGAGTTCCTACAACTCTTGATGAGGGAGGTGAGAGGTGTATCAATGGATATATACATGCTTCTTTTACGAATGATGGAACCGAGTATGAAGACTATAGTGGAGATATTAGTGATGATGGCGATAGTGATGAGTATAGCTATACTGTTAATATTTATTATGTTGGCGGCGGCGGATCATAGATCGCTCCTGTACGCGAGGGGCTTTTGCTCCTCACGTGAAAAGTCCTTACTGAGCGGAAACCGGCAGTCCGCCGTGATAACATCGAGTGGGTATGTTATTCGCGGCCGCGGCAAAGCACCGGTTGCATGAGATACAGGACGCTTCCTCTTTTCCGTCCCGGAACTTTTTAACCAGTCCCGGTTCACGGATGAAGGGGCGGCTCATGCAAATAAAATCGGCCTCTCCCTTTTTTAGAATTTCTTCCATATGATCGAGTCTCCGTACGCCCCCAACCAGGAAGAGGGAAATCTCCCCGGCTGCCTCTTTTACCGCTTTCAGATAAGTGCTGTTCCAGCCTTCCACAAGATTATATTTCCCGGCCCATTTTTTCATTTTGAGCCAGCCAATCGGTTTCTTCCGGAGGGGAAGGGACCGTACTACTTCCCTGTATGGAACCTCTCCGCGCCAGCAGTTCATATAATTATAATATTTAATACCCGAAGTAAGCTCCAACGCGTC
>JAAENB010000859.1 GCA_024224995.1 bacterium
ATACCTCCGCAGAACGTTCGGAACTCGCTCCGCTCAAACAGCCTCACAACCCGCAGAGGTATCACTCCGGGCATGGTTCACATTCCGAACTATGTTTTTCGGTATATTAAGACACGACCGACCCTGTATAGCAGGGAAAAAATACGTTAGAAACAAAATAGTATTACGGGCTACTTCCAGGCCCGCGCACAAGCAAAATTAAGGGGCTACCCGGGGTGCGACCCCTGCGAGGGGTTTCAAACCCACGTTATGAAGAAGAAAGCCCCGGATAATATCTTCCGAAACAAACCCGTAGAGGCGCTGCATCCAACGTCTCTGCAGCCCAACCCGTTGCAAACTTTTTAACCTCGAACCTCAAACTTCAAACTTCAAACTTCAAACTCTCAAGAGCGCTATACTAACCCCATCGCCGCCTTCGCCCGATTCTCCGGGGCGGTAGTCTGCGACGTAGATAGATGTTTTCAGGTTTTCCCGTACTGCTGTTTTCAGGGCGCCGGTGCCGTGGCCGTGGATAATTACAACTGAGGAGACGCCCGATCGTGACATGTGGTCAAGTTCCTGTCCCAGAAGGGAGAGGGCTTCTTCCACCCGTTTGCCGCGCATGTCAATAGTGTTATAGGCGGTTTGCATGGTGAAAGGGATTACGCCGTCAGCAGGGGCCGTCTGTTTTGGCGCGGGTTTTTTCACTGTTCTAAAATCATTTTTTTTCTTCCCGGAATCACTTCCGTAAGAAGTTGAAGGGGGAGGATAATAGAGATCGTCCGTTTTGAACCGTGATTTGATTGAGCCGCCAAAGAGAACCTGGGCGCTTTTACCGGAAGAATCAATACTTTCAATTTTACCTTCTTTTTCAAGGGAAGCAATGTAAACCCTGTCTCCCGGTTTGGCAGTAAGCAGATCAAGGGGACGATACTCATCCTCTGTGGAGTCCCGGTTTTCTTTTTCCATAGTCCCGGAAACTTTTTCCTTAATTTCATTGATTTCCTGGCCTGCTTTTCCCGCTTCTCTGCTGTCGAGATTCTGAAGATCCGTAATGCGCTGGGCAATGGATTCACGGTAGCGGTCGAGCTCTTTTAGAAAATCGATCCCTTCTCTGTTTTTGACTTCTTTTGTTAGCTTCTCTATCTCTTTTTGTCTTAAAATAAACCGGTCTTTTTCAGCGGCAAGTTCGTCTTTAAGAGACCGGATCGTAAGCCGTTCTTCCGTTAGTTCCTGTTCGTATTTTTGCACTTTTTCAAGAAGCGATTCAAGAGAGAAATCACTGCTGTCCAGGAGTTCCCGGGAACGGGAAATGACTTTTTCCAGCAAGCCGTAATTACGGGCAATTTCCATGGCATAACTCACTCCCGGAAGCCCGGTAATGAGGCGGTACGTTGGTTTAAGGGTCTCCATGTCGAAAGAGACCGAGGCATTTTCAAACCGTGAATCGCCGGAGGCAAGCTCCTTCAGTTCGGTGTAGTGAGTGGTGGAAACGATCCTGCTTCCGGTGTCGGCCAGGGATTCAAGAATTGCCTGGGCCAGGGCCGCGCCCTGACGGGGATTGGTGCCCACAATGATCTCGTCAATGAGCACCAGGGTTCTGTTGTCTGCTTTTTTCAGCATTTCATTAATGATCACGATCTGGCCGGAATAGGTGGAAAGGGATTGTTCAAGGCTCTGGTCGTCGCCAATGTCGGCCAGGATATTGGTGAAAATACCAATGGTGGAGTCCTCCCTCGCGGGGATGTGAAGACCGTACATCGCCAGGAGAACACAGAGTCCTAATGTCTTGAGCAGAACCGTTTTACCCCCGGTATTTGCCCCGGAAATGATAAGACAGTTAAAGTCCTTGCCCAGTTCAACGTTGTTGGAAATAACAGAGCCCGGCTGCATAAGGTGGAGCAGGGGATGTATGGCATCGAATAAAATAATCTCCGGTTCTTCGGAAATTTCAGGTTCGTTGCTGTTGGTGGCAATGCTGAACTTTGAAGCAGCGTTAATACAATCAAGGAACGAAATTATTTCAAAGTTATTTCTCAGCTCCGGAGAATGAGTCCCCACTTCAAGAGAAAGGGTTTTGAGAATGCGGCTGATCTCTCTCTGGAGGTCCAGTTCCAGCATAATGATTTTATTATTAAGACCCGTGATTTTATCCGGTTCGAAATAGACTGTAGCGCCGCTGGAAGAAATATCATGGACAGTGCCCTGGATCTTGTTTTTCATGTTCGAACGGACCAGCAGAACATAGCGCTGGTTTACGGTTGTATAGATCTTTTCCTGGAGAATATTATCCATATGAGGCGACGAGATTATTTTTGAGACGGCTTTTTCTATTTCCTGTTTCGCGGAAAAAATATTGTCGGCGATCCGTTTTAACTGGGGATATTTTTGAGGGCTCAGTTCGTTTTTGTCCGTAATGGATTCGATAAGGAGTTTCCCAATAATATCAAGAGGATCAAGGCGAATAAATTCATCCGTCAGGGTGTCGAATTCTTCTTTCCATTCTTTGAGAAAGGCTTTGATCCGTTCCGAGCCCATTATAAAACTTTTGATTTTTGCCAGCTCATCTAAACTCAGGATGGAATCTTTTTCCGCCCTTGTAAGAAAGGGCTCAATATTGGTAATACCGCCAAAGTGAAGAGTATCGCCCCGTAATTGAAGCTCCTTCAAATGAGAGATTTTTTTCATCCGGATCTTCACCTGGAAAAGAGGAAGCGGTTCCAGGTTATTTACCAGGAATTTCCCACCGGGAGTGGCGCACAAAGACTCAAGCTTTTTAATGACCGCGGGCCATTCAAGAATATTTAAAACATGTTGTGATAATTGCTTATTCATAACTCTACTCAAAAATTTATTTTTGTCACAGAGTACACAATAGCGGAATTTGTAAACCTAAAAAATGATAAACCGGTGGAAAATATTTATACATTGAAAAAGTCTACTTTTTCTTTCAGTTTTTGCATTACACCCGAGATTTCGTTTACACTGCCCGTGAGTTCTTCAGCGCCTGAAGCGTTAAGCTGAGTTAGTTCATTGATCGTGGTAATCGATTTCATGACCTCGCCAACGGAGGTCTTTTGTTCTTCCGTAGCCATGCGCACGTCATCGGAGCGGCCTATTGCCTCATCGGCGTTTTTGTTTACTGTCGTGTTTTTATCCTGCTGTTTTTCCATGAAACCGAAAATTTCGTTCATCATATTATTGATTGAATCAACACCGTCAATAATATTCCCGATCTTTTCAATGGTATCAATGACATTTTTCATGCCCACATCTATTTCGTCATTGTTGATCTTCAGCAGGGAATCGATCTCTTTAATACTGGACGCTGTTTGATCCGCCAGTTTGGATACCTCGTCGGCAACAACGGCAAAACCTCTACCCGCGTCCCCGGCCCTGGCAGCCTCAATAGCGGCGTTCAGTGAGAGCAGGTTGATCTGTTCCGAGATCTCGTTTATCATACCAATGATATTGGTAACTTCACCGGAGCTCTGGGTAATTTTCCCCATGCTGCTGTTCATCATTTTCAGGGAGTCGTTCCCTGACGCGGCAACACCGGATATATTTTTAGATAATCCCTGGGCATCGGTAATGCGCCGGCTCATCTGTGAAATAATTTCCGAAAGCTCTTTCATGTTGGCATTGAGACTGTTCATTTGCTGAAATTGGTATTCCGCGTTGTCCGAGACATTATCTACCCCTGCTGAAATTTCTTCCATTGTTGCCGTAACCTCTTCCGAAGAGGCGGCCTGGCTCTGGGCATTGTCCGTAAAACCGGTAATGGTGCTGGTAAGGTTTTCTGCGGCAAGGGCGAGCTGAACAATGGTGTCTTTGGTATCACTGATTACCACCCGGACCCGTTTAATAAAGGAATCGATCAAATAGAGGAGTTTGGATATTTCATCGGGTACGAGTTTTTTCATGACAATGCACTCATTGCAGCCTTTTAGTTCGCCCGAGAGAATGGAGGGGCAGGAGATTACATTGCCGTATTGGGGGGCAAGTGAACCTACGCTAATGGCGCAATCATTCACTTCTTTGCCGAATTTTGAACAATCGGGTTTGTTGCACTGGAGTTCTTTACTGCAATTGACTTTTACCGAATGAACCGAGATGGTAAGATCCCCTTCACCCTGGGCAAGGTTCTCAAGGCTGGCAGTAGCGTTGTCCAGGGGTTTGATAATGCTCCGGGAGATTAATAAATTTAAAATACCCCCTAAAAGAATGGCAATCAGGCCGATAATGACCTGTGTATATTTCGTAGATACAGAAATGAGTTTTGCTTCTTTATGAGAGCCCTCCATATGTTTAGCAGACGCATTGACAAAATAAGCGGATAATTCTTCAAGTTTCCTGATACTTTCTTTGTATTTCGCAATATTCTTATTAGCTTCCTGGGGGCTTAAGGTATTGTCTTGTGTTAGTCTCATGGACATATCAAACGCCGCTTTATATATCGATAAAGCGGAAAGCATTTCCGAGATTCTGTTTGCCTGCTTTGTTTCTTGAGCGTTTTTCCCGGAGTCATTTAGAGCTGTCTCCGGGGCTTCCCCGGTATTTTGTTCCATGGAGTCTTCTGATGGATCGTCCGGTTCTTCGTTGTCTTGTTCGGACGCGGTCAATTTTTCCAGGCGGCTGTTAAGAAAGTCTTCCAGTAATTTGTATTCGTTGTTCCAGTTTTTCGCGTACTCTTTCTGTTTTGCGGGATTCCCGATGCTAAGAAAATGATCTTTTTCGTACCGGCGCATTTGCAGGGTTCTTACCTGGATCGTTGTGAACTCTGCTGCCTCATGTGAGTCCAGCATCATAATGTCGAGTTTGTTCGAAACAAGGCTTTGTCCCAGGTATCCCGATCCGCTCACAAAAAGCAGGAACAGTATCATCATTGAAAAAAGGAGAATAAGTCGTGTACGGATCGTTAATTTATTTAGCATAGCGTACCTTCTCTGTCAAAGTTCAAAGTTAAAAGTTCAAGGTTTCTTGTCCCGGAAACTCCCTGTTTTCATGATCGGCAGTTTTGTTGATTCTTATTAATAAGAATCAACAAAAAAGAAAAAAGTTATTTCGATAGTCCCAGGTCAAAACCGATCCGGGCTTTTGTAATAGAGACAATTTCGCCGGTTTCCACTCTTACCAGTTTTAAGAATAATTCATGATATTTGCTTCTGCGGAACATCGTTCCCACTAAAAGCATATCGGCCCCAAGAAATTTCCCTATTTTTGCCGACTTTTTTTCGTCCGTAAGGCCGCTCATGTTCAGTTCAATTTCTTTTAACAGTTTTTGCAGGTCTTTCCGCTCGGCCATTTTAAAGGTTTTGTTTTTCGCCAGGGAAAAAATGAGCTGTTCGGTTAAATATTCCGAGTTTTTATCGTCTTTATTCTTTGGGGAAGTGATAGGGACCACACTCGCGACAGTACCCTTTTTTATGCTGATTGATGAAAAGTCAATAAGCTGGCTTATTGCTTTGTCGAAGAGTTTTTGTAAAATCTCTTCGTTTTTTTCATCGTCGGTTTTGTTGGCCTTGAAATAGCTGTCATCCGTGGGAAGCGGTTTTTCCAGAAGATTATTCAGCTCTTCTTTCGCGAAGCGGATAATGATCGTTTCCAGTTTCCCGGTAGTAAAATTCGAGCCCGTATGATGGCTCACGCTGCCGGGCTTCCCGCCTTTTGACTCGCCCCGTTCACCATAGGTAAGAAAAATATATTTCCCTTTGGAATATTGCGCTATTTGTCTCAGGATATACTCACCCGCGATATTGAGCCCGCCGGTGCCAACACTAAAGATCTTTATCCCTTTTTTCCGGGCATCTTTAACCGCTGAGACGTAATTATATTTCTGGCCATAATCAAGGTGGGCAGCGGCATCGGTAATAATAAAAGCAAGACGGATCCCGTTTTTGTTCCATTTGATTTTTCTCATGGCAATGCTAAGAGCGGACTGGAGGTCTTCAGGAGTATCCCCGCCGCCTGACGCGGTGACCCGGTTCAGCTGTTTTTGAAAACGGTCTAAATTTGATGTAAGGGCGATAGTTTTCGTGATATAGGAATCATGTTTATCTTTATATAAAACCATACCAAACCTGGTTTTTGGTTTGGAAGGAGAGTTTGCCAGGTTAAGGTTTATCAGTTCAATAGTCGATTTTAACCTGCTGATTTCCTCACCCATGCTTCCGGTAGTATCCAGGATAAAAAGAATATCAATGGGAATTTTTCTTGGAATAATACGTTTTGTTTTCCAGGAAATATCGATCTGGCGCTTACCATTACGGGTAAACCGTATGTTTTTTCTTCCCTGCATATAGGTGATTTTAGCAATATAGTTTTTAAAACGACTTCCGTGTTCCGAAGGAAAAAACAGGAAAGAACCGTCGGAGGTGGTAGCGCCCTCTGCAAGCAGCTTTTTTTTGTGAAAGATCCGTACCCGGGCATTGGGAACCGGTTTACCGCGATTGTCGCGAAGCTGTATTGTTATTCGTTCCCGGATCTTTATGGGGTAATGGGCGGCCTGATTTTTATATTTTTGAAGAAAGTTAACAAAATAATTAAATTGTTTATTATCATCGGCAAACCCGGCTTTTAAGCCGGAAACCTGCCTTCCTGAGGACCTGCGTCTATAGGCTTTCCTGCCGGAGGGTTTGCGTCTGTAGGATTTTCGCCTATAGGATTTGGATGATTCTCTTTTTTCGGAAGCAATATCAAGATCAGCGGGAGCAGGAGAATCGTCCGATTTATCATATTTATCGCTACGGGAGCTGCTGCCAAAGCCGCCGGAGCCAATGGCTTTTTTTAGTGAGGTCTTGCCTCTAATAACTTTTTCCGGCATGGATGTTCCGCTTAATTCGAAAGAAGACATACCGGAAGCACCTTCGATCCGGGAGCCTTTGAACTTTTCAAGGATCTGGTACTGCGCATTAAGAATGGCAGCTCTCCTGGCCGAAGCTCTCCGGGCTCTTTTGTTTTTTAAAGACCGGGTTGCCATAGCGGAAGCGTGGACCTGGTAGGTATAATCATCCAGCCACCCGTCCCTGGTAAACCCTTTCTTAACCGGGAATTTCGACCGGTCCGCGCCGGGCGCGTATACCCGGTAGATGATCTCACAATTATCATCTTTATCATAGGTAATTTTAACGACTTTACCGTTCTTAATAATCTCTTTTATTGTCATGCTCCGGGCATCTAAAGCGGACAGGAACAGCAGTGGGATGCTTGCGAGTAAAAAAATGAAGATGCCTGTAGTTTTAACTCTGCCTGGTTTCATAGCGATCCTCCCGGTGTGTGCGTTATTGGAGTGTATAATTTATCCTGTAGGTGAAGATTTTGCAACCAAGTTTTTGCCGTGGGTTTTGGTACCGTCTCAGAGCTCTTTTAAAGAGCTCTGAGGTTTTACCCCCCGAAGGAGCGGTTTCCGGCCAATGGAGTCAGGAAACAACTCAACTTCAGGAGCAAACACTAAAAATAACCGGTAAATAAACAGGTTCATCTTCAGAAAAGAGCTCAAGAGACATAATCAGGGGAACAGTTCTCTCATAAGGGCAAAGCAATGCCGGGCGGGATTAAGGCTCGCTTTAAAAAGGCTGTGTTCTCAGAGCTCTTTTAAAGAGCTCTGAGGTCCTACCCCCCGAAGGAGCGGTTTCCGGCCAACGGAGTCAGGAAACAACTCAACTTCAGGAACAAACACCAAAAACACCCGGTAAATAAACAGGTTCATCTTCAGAAA
>JAAENB010000860.1 GCA_024224995.1 bacterium
GGCAGCAGCGAGGGAAACCCCCCCGCCGAAGGCCTAGCATGCCGCGCCCAATGCTAGTCATCATCATCATCATTCCTACTAAGCGGGAAGTGTCTGTCTGTTTGTGTGTTTGTGCGCATTCAGTCTCGGGACAGGGAGGGCGTGGGGTGGGGGCGTGGTGGGGGTTGGGTTGGGCGTGGGCCAGAGGGGTGCCATCACACCATGAGCAACCTCTACATCAATGTGGGGGAGAGTGGTGGTAGGGAGGCGACCCAGACTTTTGGCTCTAAAAACCCAACGAGACATCATAGGGGCCTGGGACCAGGGGGGTTAGGACCCGTTTAGGGTGCCCCTACAGTATACCCCCCAATAACCCCCTGGGGGGTTACTGTAGCAGATAAGGCAAAAAATTAAAATTTTTTGCATGACTAAATCTCTGGACAGGGAAGGCGTGGGGTGGGGGTGTGGTGGGGGTTGGATGAGGCGTGGGCCGTAGGGGTGCAACAACACCATGAGGGACCTCAACGTCAACGTGGGGGGGAGCTGCGGTAGGGAGGCGACCCAC
>JAAENB010000861.1 GCA_024224995.1 bacterium
ACAGAACTTCCAATGAGTTGTATTGTAAATGAGATAAAAGAGTCTGATAGCAAGATACTCATCGGGAAACCAATTGGCAACATAGAAGCGTTTGTTATGAATAATGGTATGCTGGCTCCGGTTGGAATTCCAGGGGAACTCTGTGTTACCGGTTCCGGTGTAGCCAGAGGCTACCTGAACATGCCGGAGCTTACATCTGAGAAGTTTGTCCCCAACCTGTTGAATCCGGATGAGATAATGTACAGGACCGGAGACCTTGCAAGATGGCTGCCCGACGGAAACCTTGAGTTTCTCGGCCGGATGGATCACCAGATAAAGATCAGGGGATTCCGGATCGAACCGGGGGAGATAGAGAGCCTGCTGGTAGGGTATAGCGAAATAAGCTCGGCGGTTGTTATGGCAAAAGAGGGAACAGGTGGGGACAAGCTGCTGGTCGCGTATATAGTGTCCGGTAATGAGTTGGATATTCCCGGACTAAGGGATTATCTTGGAAAATTACTCCCTGATTATATGGTTCCATCATTCTTTGTCCAAATGGAGGAGTTGCCACTGACCCAAAACGGGAAGGTGGACAGGAAAGCCCTCCCTGAGCCTGATGGAACATTTGCATCAGGAATTGAATATGTTGCCCCCCGGAATAAGACTGAGGAGACACTGGTTGAAATCTGGCGGGAAGTATTGGGTGTTGAACAACCAGGAATCCATGATAATTTCTTTGACCTTGGGGGCCATAGCCTGAAGGCGATAAAAATGGTCTCCCTGATAGGAAAGAATCTTGATGTGGATATCTCATTGAAGGAAATATTCTCAAATCCCACAATAGGCTCTATAGTCGACTCAATTGATGTAATGGATGGGAGTGGGTATGAGCAGATAGAACCTTTATCCGAACAAAAGGAATACTACAAAGTGTCCTCATCCCAATTGCGGACTTTCATCCTTGCGCAAAAGGAGAATATTAATACAGCCTATAACATTTCAGGTTCAATGATCATTGAGGGGGCGCTGGACAAGGGGCGATTCAGTCAGGTTTTTCAGGATCTGGTAGGGAGGCATGAGAGCTTCAGGACCTCTTTCCACATTGTTGAAGGTGACATTGTCCAGAAGATCGATCCTGATCTGTTGTTTGATATTGAATATAATGATATCTGTGTCTCTGAGCATTTAGATGAGGATCTTGAGAATACTATACAGGGAATCATCAAGGAATTTGACCTGGGGGAGGCCCCGTTGCTTCGAATCCACCTTTATAAGCTCTGTGAAAACAGGCACCTTTTTGTCCATGATATGCACCATATCATTTCTGACGGATTCTCATCGGGAATATTGGTCAACGAGTTTATTCATCTTTATAATGGAGGGGAACTTCCACCCTTAAGGCTCCAGTACAAGGATTATTCCCATTGGGAGAACAACATGTATGAGTCGGGGCAGATGGAAAGACAGAGGGATTACTGGAATGAGATGTTTAAAAACGGTCCTCCTCATCTGTCTATGCCCCTGGATTTTTCACGACCGGAACAGATCGATTTCAGCGGGGACAGTTTCAAGTTCTCTATTTCTTTGGATAAAACCACCGGGATTGAAAAGATAGTCAGGGAACAAAATCTGACAAAGAACATATTCCTCTATTCTCTCTATGTTTTGCTGCTAAACAGATACAGCGGGCAGGATAATATTGTGGTCGGCTCAATAACCGCCAACAGGGACCATGACGATCTTTCCGGCATAATAGGGATGTTTGCCAACTATCTTCCGGTGAGGAACCATATAGATCCCCAGGCTACATTCCGTGGTTTCCTTGATGGGACAAGACAGAAGATGCTGGATGTCTATGGGAACGGAAATTACCCATTTGAGAAAATAGTCGGGGATATGGATAGGATACTGCCGGTCAACCGGAATCCCCTGTTTGATACGATGATGGTCTTCCACAACGAAGGTTCTATGAATATTGGAACCAGTGAAATAGATGATATAAGTTTCAAACCGGTTTATTTTGACAGGGACAAGTCGACCCTGGACTTTAAGCTGGATATTTTCAGTGGTTTGGATGGTTGTCTGGATTGTGCCTTTGAATACAGCACCTCACTTTTCAAACCGGAGACAATAAAGGGGATGGCAGACCATTTTAACTGTCTCCTTGATATTGTCCTTGAAACTCCGGACATACTATTGTCGGAAATAGAATTGTTCACAGAAGGGGAGAAAACCGGGATAGAGGCAAGAAGGGAGGCTAGTCCCGGGACTGGAACGAGGGTAATTGTTTGTGGGACTTTTACAGGTGAACCTGTAGGGGAGTATATGGAGTTCTGGGGTGCCAGGATGGATACCCCTCTTGATATTGATTTTACCCCTTATAACCAGGTTTTCCAGCAGCTCCATGATGGAAGTAGCGGCTTGCTAAAAAATGATGGTATAAATCTTCTGCTGGTACGTTTTGAGGATTGGATCAGGGACGATTCGGGCCAAGAAGCCGGTAAGATCGAAAAACTGGAGAAATTTTATGGCGAGTTCACAGACCTGCTTCAGAATATCACTCCCAATGGAACTTGGTTTATCGGCTTGTTTCCCCCATCGGGCCACCTTGGTTTCAGTCGTCTAATTATCGACAAGTTGATTGAGCTGACCGGGCGTCTGGAAGAGTTAACCGGTACCCTTGGAGGGATCTATCCCGTTGATTTCAGGGGAATAGGTGATCTTTACAACATAGAAAAGGTTTTTGATCCTGTCCAGGACAGGGAGGGGCATATCCCTTTCACCGAGGAATACTTTGCCGCTATGGGGACTGTAATCGTAAGGGGTATAAGATCCCTGAAAAACGGCTTCAAGGTGATCGCCCTTGATTGTGACAACACCCTGTGGGAGGGTGTATGCGGAGAGGAGGGGGCAACTGGTGTCAAGGTTGATGAGCCATTTGTCCGCTTGCAGGAATTTCTGGTTAAAAAACATGATGAGGGGATGCTTCTGGTTCTTAACAGCAAGAACAACGAGGATGATGTATGGGAGGTTTTCCACAGGAATCCGGGTATGGTCCTAAAGAGGGAGCATATTGTCGCATCCAGGATAAACTGGGACAGAAAGTCTGAAAACCTTGCCTCCCTTGCTGATGAGTTGAATATTGGAATAGACAGCTTTATTTTTATTGACGACAGCCAGGTAGAGTGCTTTGAGGTTATGTCAAACATGCCGGAGGTGCTGGCCATCCTTCTTCCGGAGGACACTTCTGAAAGACCTAAATACATGGCCCATGTATGGGCCTTTGACAACCTCAAACCATTAACGGTGGAGGACAGGAAAAGATCGGAGATGTACCTTGCCGAGAAAAGGAGAAAGGAGGTTGTCGCATCAAGTGGAACCCTTGATGATTTTATTGGTACCCTGGAATTGAAGGTGAGTATGAACCTGGCTGTTGGGAATGATGTTCCCCGGATATCCCAGCTAACCCAGAGGACAAACCAGTTCAACCTGAGCACCAGGCGGCGAAGTGAGTCCGAGATATCTGGTCTGATTGGAGCCGAGGGTATAAATGTCTGGACAATAGGGGTTTGTGATAAATTCGGTGACTATGGGCTTACTGGTGTAGTCATCGCGGAAAAGGGTGATGATGAGCTGGTTTTGGATTCTTTTTTACTTAGTTGCAGAGTTCTTGGCCGGAATGTGGAGAATCTGGTTCTGGCTGGACTGAAGGAATACTGTGCCTCCTCCGGGATAAAGATTATAAGGGCTGATTTCCGGAAAACCAAAAAGAATAATCCGGTTAGAATATTCTTTGATAAAGGGGATTGGGAGGTCATTTCCCCATCAGATGAGGAGAGATGCTATAGGATAGATGTGGATCTGGTTAAGGATGATTATGGTCATATTGATTTCTACTATGGATCACATTATCCGGTAATCGAAACCTCCAGTAACCATCAGGCTTCCAGTAAGGGAAAAGGTGAAAAGGTAGTAGGGAAACCTGATATTCCGGAGAACCGGATACAGAACAACTGGAATGTGGAACTGGTTAATGAAAATAACCTTGTCCACAGAAACGAGTTGCTTCCACTAAGATTTTCAACAGGGGAGAGCATAAAGAGGCTGCCTGAAAAGAAAACCAGGTCGGTTTCAATCGAATATGTTGCACCCCGGAATGAGACGGAGGAGAAACTGGCCAGGATCTGGCAGGAGGTTCTGGGAATAGAGGGAATTGGGATTAAGGACAATTTTTTTGATTTAGGTGGTCACAGCCTGAAGGCGACAAGGGTGGTCTCCCGGATTAGTAAGGTTTTTGAGGTAGAAGCAGGTTTACAGGATATATTTTCAAATCCTACTATTGAGTCCCTCTCTGAAGTAATAGGAGGTTTATCTAAAGTAGGATTCATACAGATTGAAGTAGTACGGTCACAGGAATCATATCCTGTATCAAATGCCCAGAGACGGCTCTGGGTCCTGGATCAACTGGATGATGTAAATGCTGCCTATAGTATTCCCTCGGCATATTATCTTGAGGGTGAACTGAATACCGATGCTTTCCGGAAAGCCTATTCCTTTATGCTGGATAGACATGAATCCCTCAGGACAGTTTTTGTTTCGGAAAATGGAGAACCTCGGCAGAATATTTTGAAAAATCCAGATTTAAAAATTGATATTCATGATTTAAGAAACGATCCTGAAAGTCTTGAAAAAGCTGGAGAGATTGTGGAAAAGGATTCTTTAACACCTTTTGATTTGGAAAAAGGACCTTTGATCCGATTTTCAATATTAAAACTTGGAGACGAGAAAAATCTGCTCATTTTTAATATTCATCATATCATTTCCGACGGCTGGTCCATGGGGATTTTTACCGGAGAATTTCTTGCTGCATATAACAGTTTCAGAAAGAATCAAACTCCGGCTCTGAAACCACTTCGGATCCACTATAAGGACTACTCAACATGGCAGAATAATATGCTTGAAAGTCCAGAGATGGATAACCAAAGGAAATACTGGTTAAATAAACTTGGAGGTGAAATTCCTGTAATGGATCTACCATGTGATTTTGTGAGACCTGTTCAGCAGACTTTTAATGGAAACTCTCATAAATTTTCCTTATCAAGTAAGATAAACTTCCAGTTGAACAATCTTTGCATAGAGAATCAGGTATCCTTTTTCATGTTGCTCCAGGCATTGATAAAAATCCTTTTCCATCGTTATACAGGCCAGGAGGATATTATTCTGGGTTCACCAATTGCCGGCCGTGTGCATGAGGATCTTGAGAACCAGATTGGTCTGTACCTAAACACACTGGCTTTAAGGGATACAATTGAAAGTAATTCTACTTTCATGGAGATTCTGGATTCGGTTAGGAAAACTTGTACCGAAGCCTTTGACAACCAGGATTACCCCTTTGACCGCCTGGTCGATGATCTGGATCTTAGAAGGGACCTCTCCCATTCCCCCCTGTTTGATTTTATGGTAGTGCTTCAGAATAACGAGAGTAATAAATCTGAATTTGAGGGCTTGAAAGTTTCCCCATATATCCGGGATAAGCGAACCAGCAAGTTTGATATGATCATTGATTTTATAGAGAGTGAAAAAGGATTGTTCTGCGATATAGAATATAATACCGATATCTATTCGGAAGACCGGATAACCAGAATGTCCGAGCACTTTAAGACTCTTGTCTCTTCTGTGCTTGAGAATCCTGGAGCAATAATCCAGGATCTACAGATTATCCCGAAAGATGAGAGAACTCTGCTTCTTGATGTTTTTAATGACACCAAAATTGATTTTCCTGTTGATATGACAATTGCCCGGTTCTTTGAGGAACAGGTGGATAAAACTCCCGACAATATAGCCCTTGTTTTCGGGGATGTGGAACTGACCTACAGGGAGCTGAACGAGAGAGCCAATATTGTAGCTCATTACCTGAAGGATAACCATGATATTAAAACTGAGGATATGGTCGGGGGATTGCTGGATAGATCCGAAAAGATAATGATCGCCCTTCTGGGAGTCATGAAGTCGGGAGGCGCCGATGTCCCGATTGCTCCTGATTACCCGA
>JAAENB010000862.1 GCA_024224995.1 bacterium
GATATATAACTATGCGAAAACAGAAGTTGAACAGAAATCAATAATCACCGTAAAAAAATATGGCAACACCGCTACAACCAGTCATTATCTTGCTTTGCATGAAGCGATGTTGGACAATACCATTGTCCCGGGAACCAGGCTTATGTTTTTAATTGGAGCATCGGGGCTTATTATTGGAAATTCGACCTATACTGTTGATGATCTTCCAAAAAGGTACAAAAAAGCATTTGGGGGAGGTAAAAAATAATGAAAGTAAGAATTGAAAGTACCGGCGTATGTTTACCTAAAAAGGGAATTTTTATAAAGGGGTCCGTATCTCATGCCGTATCTGCCGGAAAAGACTGTTTTAAATCTTCAAGCTATACTCCCACTGAGGTGGGTATACTCATCAATTCCGGAGTTTTTCGTGATAAGCATACCGGGGAACCGGCTATGGCGGCATTTATTCAGAACGAATTAAAAATTAACCCCGATTTTCATGGGAGAAAATCTTTTGCCTTTGATTTATTGAACAGTGGTTGTGGTATGCTTAACTCCTTGCAGGTAATAACTAATATGATACAAAGCGGCACAAGCAGAATTGGTATGGCTGTTAGCAGTGAATTTAACCCGGATCCCAATCCGGACCCAAATTATAACTACTTAAGCAGTGGTTCAGCAGTTCTGTTGGATGTATCTCCTGATCCGGATATAGGGTTTGGTTCATTTCATTTTGAAACGTTCGAAAAATACGCCGATCTGTATACCGCTTATATTGATCTTAAAGAAAAAAATGGAAAATTGTTTATTCGCCAGGAAGCGGGATTACATGATGCCTATTTATCATGCGCGCCGGTTGTGGTAAAAAAGCAGTTAAAAGCTGAAAAATTAAAATTGGAAGATATTGATTTGATTATTCCATCACAAATATCTGCGGATTTTATTAGTCAATTAGGTAACGCTTTAGATGTACCAGCCAACAAAATGCTGGATATTACCGATATATTAAAAGGGGATACCTATACAACGTCAGTTTTTCTTGCGCTTAATCACGCGATAGAAAATAAGATACTATCCGAAAATCAAAAGGTACTATTCTTAACGTTTGGTTCCGGGATTACGGTAGGAAGTTCGGTATATTATTATTAAGTTACTTAAAAACAATTTGCCCCGGTTTACCGGGGTTTCATTGTTTTTGAGCAGAGATAACTAACAAAATTTCTTGGGAAAAAACGCATTAAGAATAGATGCGTGAAATAATTTAAAAATCCCGGAACATGAATGGATTTTCCTTTTTTTAAACACCGGACACTGTGTTTGGCAATAGACTCGGGACTTGCCACGCGGCTAAAGGAATACCACCATAATTTATCCGGGAAATCGGGATTGTTAATGAGACCGGTTTGCGTAAAAGGCGGACAAACAGTGCACACCGTTACCCCGGACCCTCTAAGTTCTTGCCGAACCGCTTCGCTTAAACTCTGGATGAACGCTTTTGTCGCTCCATAGACGGATTCATATACCGACGGCTGGAAGGCGGAAACAGAACTGATATTGAGTATTCTTCCGAATTTTTTTTCTATCATGCCCGGAATAAAAAGTCGCATAAGTGCCATGTAGGTACGGGCATTAATGGTTACAAGATTATCGAGTGTCTCAAGAGGCATTTCATGGAAATTGCCATAAGAAATAATACCGGCGTTATTAATAAGAATATCGAGATGCGGTACTTCGCGTAAAACCGCATCATAAATGTACTGGGGAGCGTCGGAGTCGGTGAGATCTTTTAGTATAACGCTGGTTTGTACCAAATAGGTTCCGGACAATTCTGCGGCATAACCGGATAATACTTCTTTATTTTCGGGACGATCATGAAGGATGCAGTTAGCACCCTCCATGGCGCAGTATAGCGCTATATGTTTACCAATTCCCTGAGCCGACCCGGTAATAAGAATATTGAGATTCTGTAAGGCTATTTTTTTACTAAACATGCACTTATATCGCCGCCTTTTTCTTTTTACGTGATTTTACAGTATTTGTCTTTTGCTCACCATAACTGCATGTATGATAGAGTTTCATGATTGGTTTTATATGTAAGGGATTATAATTTTTAATAAACACCGATAATGAAAAAAGCGGTTTGGGCAGCGTTACTCCCGAAACAGTACAGGATGCCGTTCCCAGGTGCGACTTTTCAAATTCAAGAATACCCTGGAATGTGTGGTATTGATCATCGTATTTGGAAACAAGAAAAGCAGCAGCAATCGCTTTGAGAGGAGGAATCTTCCAGAAAAAATTCGGTAATCGAACCCGTTTTTTTCCCTTCATTTCTATTGATTCGTCTTTTCCGTCGATTCTTTCTATTGATACCGTGTATGCGTTCTTATTTTCCTGCCATAGAACATTGGAAGGTATTTTTTTCAAATAATCCCCTTTGGCCCAATTAACTATGTCATTGTTTGTGTTATAGAGCCGCTTGATGAAAAAGAGTTTTTTCGTGTTGTATAGATCTATTGGAACCTGGATAGTAGTGTCGAAACAATCTTTCCATGAGTATTTTTCATTACCCGGCCGTATGTCCGATATTGAATCATACTTAAAAACACCGACTGCGAAAAATGAAAGCCCCGGGAGCAGGGAATTGACCACGGCTTCCGGCGGAATACTATCCTTAAGTTTTTTTGTGCGGGTTATACCAATATAAATAAAAGCGTCCCCGGTTTTTTCGATTATTGTTTCCATAGTGGTCCCTCCTGAGAATTATATTAAATTTTTTTTAAAAAAATCTATTTGCAGTTTTATTGTTTCTTTGAAAGGCTCACCGGTATATATCTCAAAATGCTTGATGGGCATTTCAATGAGTCGGCCTTGTTTCATTTTTTTAACCGCTTTTTGTACAGCTTGAGTATAGATAAGACTGTCATCACGAGCGTGGAATACAAGGACCGGGCACTTGATTTTTGATGCTTTTGTTGTTGGGCGGTACAAACTGGATGTAAAAGCGACCCGGGCAGGGCAGCGGTTGTCAAATACGGCCCCTTCCGGAACGAGTGACATAAATCCATCCATTGAATCATGGGAATTCATACAGGCGAATTTATCCGGGGGAGCGATAATTGGAATATAGTATGGCTGTTGAAATGTTATCATTTTGAACAAATCAATAAATCCATAGAAGTAGCATTGGAGCGTGTATTTTAAACCGGTCATTAAAGGAGTTGTTAAAGAATCAATATGGGGAACCTGGGAAATAACCGCAGCAATCTCCGGATGACGCGCGGCAGTATACAGGACATGACCGCCGCTGAATGAAGAGCCCCAGAGCGCAATCCTGTTCTTGTCGATAGTATCAATTTTTTTTACGTACTCAATTGCCGATTCCCAATCACTACAATGGCGATAGGGGTTAACAAGATTTCTGGGCTCCCCTTCACTCTCTCCAATACACCGGTAATCAAAAAGAAATACAGCCATACCCTGTTTTGCAAAGTGCTTTGCGTACTCAGGAAGCCCGAATATTTTTTGGGCACCAAAACCATGTGCCATAATAACAATAGGAGGATTTTTTATACTTTTTGGTCGATATAACCATGCCGAGCATTTTGTGCCTTTGCTTGTGAAAAATAGTTCTTCTTTTGTATACATGGTTTTCCTCTTCTTGCTTGCGCGTATAATACTAAGATATATAATATACTTGCAAATTGCAATGAAAAAAAATTGAGTTATGTAATTTTTTTTGATTTTATTAGTCAATTAGTCTATAGAGAGTTACGAAATATTGTGAATATATTTAAAGGGCTCATGATATACATATTTTGATTTTTCTATAAGTTCCGGGAACAATAACAAATATTCATTAATGGAATTTTTAGTTTTTAACTTGAAATCACCAAGATTGGCCATCATTGGCGTCAACTCAGGTTTTTCCCTGCATATATTTAATGCATTAATAAAAAATTGATAGTTATTTTCATTTACTTCGATGATTAGCTTTTCAAACTTCTTTCCCAAAGGGGTATTCTGTAGCTGGTTCAGGTATATAAGGAATATTGATTCATAGACAAGGTAATCCAGCTTATTGATTTCTTCATTGACATGCATGGCAAAAAAGTTAGATAAAAATTCAACCCCCTTGTCTGAAAAGTCATAATTATAACCAGTGCCAGACCGCCTGACATTAAAGCTGTTTTTTTCCTGGCATGATTTAAGCAGCTTTGTTCCATCAAATAATTCAAGCTTGTTGCGTAAAAAATGAAATTGAGAGGCATTATAATTGCTTTTGTAAAGGAAATTCGCGCTGCTCTCAAGTTCATCAAATGTCGAATCCGGGTAAAAATTAATATAACCAAGATAAACAGAGATTCCATTGTTGTACAACAAATCTATGGCCTTTTCGCTATTTTCTCTGTATTTTGGGATAGCACATTTTTTCCCCAACTTTTTCAATGCCTTGGTACTTCCATTCTCAACACCAAGGAAAACCTGGTTTACTGTCCCACTAAAAACAGCTAAGTACCCCATTTTATGGGCTTTTATAATCTGATCGACCCTTGTCATAATAAATAATTTTAAATTAAGATCTTTCCCGAATTCAATTATACGTGCAGCATTTTCAATATCTGATTCGGAAAATCCAAGGAAGTTATCGTCAAAAACACATATGAATTGTTTCCCGTTTTTTTTCAGGTTTTCCATTTCTGCCTTGACGTGGTCTATACCCCTTGTCTTTATACCATCCTTATAAAATTGTGGTGTTGTGCAAAAGTCGCAGCCATTTTCAAGGCATCCACGTGAAGTATAAAGAAATCCCATTTCACCGGAATAATCATCATGTTTCAGAACTGGCAGTGTATTCAGGTTCCGGACCCTATTGTTTAAGTTATTATTAGTTATCGGAACATCTTTTTGCTCAAAGTTCTTGATAAATTCGATCAGGCCATTTTCAACCTCTCCCTGCCAGACAAAGTCAACATGTTTGTACTGTTTAATAAAATCATCATTTGCCAGGCTCAATGAGTGAAATGTCGCGTCATGTCCACCAATTCCATAGATGTATCCATCCGGTAAGTTTGAAATTGTCTTTTTTACCTGTTCCCTTGTATTGCAAAACTGGTTAAACAAAACCAGGTCAGGTTTTTCTTTAATAATTTTTGTTGGGATTTCATCAATTGATAAATTTTCGTTTGCCTGATTGATTAATACGGTATCAAAACCGTTTTGTTTAAAAAGATCATTGACATAGTGCATTCCTGATGAAGTCATATACAGAAACCCTGGCATAAATGGAAATTCATTTCTTGGTCTGGTCAATGAAACGAGAACTATTTTTTTTATTTTGTTTTTCCCCATCGTTACTTTCTTTTTAATGGTCAGAGGTTTTTATTCAGCCAGGGGCAGTTTAATCCTGCACTGCACCCGGATTTTATCTGTACTATCGGAATCCGGAATGTTTGAGATTGATACTGTCCCACTGTGTTTTATAACAACCTGTTCCACAACAGTGAGCCCCAGTCCAAAATCCATTGTTTTATACGCTTCGTGACCGTATTTTGAAAGACTGGAAAAGGGTTCAAATATTATTTCCTCGTATTCCGGGGGAATACCAATGATTCCATTTTCCAGCTTACGAGGTGAATTTTGTACGATGAAAACGAGAGAAGAGGCATTAATGCTGATATCAAGAGATATGGAGCTGCCCGGCTCTGAAAACTTCATTGCGTTTAGCAACAGTTCTTTGATTGTTACCTTGAAATAATTGCGGTTTATCATCATCCCTGAAGTAGTAAGCTCCGGGACGCCGGGGGTAAGCTGTACCTGGTGGCCTCCAATGCTTTTGAAACTTTTTAGCTCTTCAATGACATCTTTTGTGTCATTGTATACATCCAGACATGGTGTGCTCTCAAATTGCATTTCGTTTGCGATGAGGCGTTCAATCTCAGAGAAACTTGAGATGGCACTCTCCGCAATTTTTTGATTTTTTTTCAGAAGATTAAACATGTCCATGTCAATCTCATAGCAATTGTCTTTCGGAGTTGCCGTTTCAGCAATAAGACCCAGGAGAGATATCTGGGTACCCAGTCCCGCTCCCTGGTTAAAACTTCTCTGGAGATTATAAAAAAGGTGCGATAAAACTTTTCCCTTTTCACTGTTTCGCGCTATTGCCCGGTTTTCCCGGATGGTAAAAGCCTTGTGGACTTTCATCACCAGGTCATTTTTTTTAACCGGTTTAATTATATATTCCGATACACCCAGTGACATGATATCTATTATTATTTCCGGTTCTTCACTTTTGGTAAAAACAATCATTATTGGAGGAAATTCCATCTTTTTCAGATGGGCTATTAGCTCTTTACCGTTCATAACGGGCATTTCAAGATCCGTAATAACAACGGGGAAAGGGGTTTTCTTGAATGTTTCAAGGGCCGATTTTCCGTCTTCCACTGATGTGGTTCTGTAACCCGCCTCTTTGAGTATCTTCTCTATAGCAGCTCTTACGGTTTTGCTGTCGTCTACAATGAGAATATTTTTTTCTTTCATGACCTCTCTCCGCCAAACAGAGAATAAATAAAAGGAGCAACAAAAAGAACAAAGAGAGCTGCCAGGGTAAAAAAGCGGGCGCTTCCTTCCAGGGAGTAATAAATAAAAGGGCTGAGAAAAATAACAAAGAGCACGCCCAGGGCGAGAAACCGGCCGCTTCTACTTACCGATCTGCCGGGATTTGATTCCATGATATATACCGCCACCGTGGAAAGGGTCTGGGCAAGATTGGTGAAAAAGGCAATAATAAACAGGAAAACAATATAAGTAAATATGAGTATTAATATCACTCCGCCGGAAAGAGCCGGAACAACCGGAGTAAGTGCTTTGTCCATAGTACCCATAGAGGCACCGGAAAGAAAGGGAAGAAGATTTAATGCCGATGATGAATAATTATCCAGGGCACCGCTTAAAAAGTAAGCGATAAAACCCAGTCCCGATATAAAAAAGGCAGTGAAGAGCAGGTATATCACGGTTGATATAAAATTGGACAGGAACAGGTAAATAGGAATATTAATATTTTCTACCGCAATAAATTTAAACATGCTCCTGAAAGTTTCACCAACTCTCCGGTGTTTTAAGGCAATAAAAGAATAAAGTATATTTTTCATGTAAAAAACTACCACAATAACAAATGCCAGAAAAGCAAATACCGACTGGAAAATACCGGTGTATATGAGTTCATGAATATCCCGGAGCGGATATACCGGGATAATAAGTATTCCAAAAAGGAGAAATGTCATAATAGAAAATACTGAGATTGGTTTAAAATCGTGACTGATCTCTTCTTTTACCGAAGAGAAACGAATATTTCTGTCCTGTCTAAGGCGATGAAATACATTGCGTGATAACAAGTACAGGTGTATATCATACGCGAATACAAGGATAATAAATAACAGGTACGACATGATTCCCAGGAGAAAGGAATTTTGCGCGAAAAATTCGTTCGATCCGGTGCTGATTAACATAATTATGAACAAAAGCAGGGATATGGAAAAAAGGGTTAAAAAGGAGATGAGCACGTTTTTCATGTTAAATGAATAAAAAACACCATCCAGGATATCTTTTGCCGTTAATACGGATGACTGCAATCCTTTATAGGAATACCAGCTTTCTTTTCCCCTTTGTGTACCGGCATGGCTTTCTTTTTTGTGATTAATTATAATTTTGTGATCACATCTCTCACAATTAAAATAGGCCCGTTTGTCATCAATCCTGTCATCGGGTACATAATATTTCTGGCCGCAATTGTCACATTTTATATCCATTTGAAAATATCCTGTTCATTTGTCATGGAGACAGGGACATCATTCCGGGTACTGCTATCTCCATCATCTGTATGCGATAAAAGCCGTATTTCCGGGTCGGAACCGGTAATGCGGCTCAATCACGGTATGATTCTTATTTTTTTTCTTCTTTTGGCGCTTCCTTTGGTGTTTCTACCGGTGTTCCCTCCGGTATTTCCAGTTTGTTTCCTTTTAACCTGAGATCACCCAGTTTTTCTTTGAGTTTGGGGTCTTTTTCCATTTTTTCTTTGAAATCGTTGTATTGTTTGAGAGTATAGCCGTATTGTTTAGTAATTTTTTCAACTGAATCCGGTTTTTGATCGGTTGCAATCACTTCATCATCTATTTTCATAAAGTCTTCAGGGGTCATTTCTTTCTTGGATTGTTTACAGGAAATGACAAGTGCAAAGGCAATAAGTAGTACTGATAATATTTTAAAAAAACGCATAATTCCTCCTGTTGGCAGGTAATTTAATATAAAGTTTCTGTTAATGCCGGAATATATAAAACAGAATATTGCAGCATATGCTTTGTTATATATTATACCGTATTGGGTCCATGTCAAGAATAAAATAAGAGGGTGGGGGCATAGAAAAGGCGAGGGGGATACCCTCGCCTTTATATCTTACTCCGGGAAGGAATCTTTCCCAAAAACTACATCTCTATCGTTAGTGCGGTTCCCTGACCGCCGCCAATACATAGAGTCGCAATACCTTTTTTTGCGTCTCTTTTTTTCATTTCATGGATGAGCGTTGTGAGTATCCGGGTGCCCGATGCTCCAATGGGGTGACCAATTGCTATGGCTCCGCCATTGACATTAACTTTACTTATGTCCCAGCCCATTTCTTTGTTTACTACAACAGCCTGTGCAGCAAAAGCTTCATTTGCTTCAATAAGATCCAGGTCGGCCACGTTCCATCCGGCGATTTCAAGAGCTTTCCGGCTTGAAGGAATAGGACCGGTTCCCATTATGGTAGGATCTACACCAACAGAGGCATAAGAGGCTATACGTGCCATGGGTTCAATCCCCAGTTCCTTAGCTTTGTCTGCGGACATAACTACAACAGCACCAGCTCCGTCATTGATCCCGGAAGCATTTCCGGCAGTTACAATACCGTCTTTTTTAAACGCGGGCTTCAGCTTTGAAAGGGCTTCGGCAGTTGCTCCAAACCGGGGGAATTCGTCGGTATCAAAAATTATTGGGTCTTTTCTTCTCTGGGGAATCTCAACCGGTACTATTTCATCTTTTAATCGCCCTGATTTTATTGCTTCTTCGGCCTTATTCTGGCTTGCAGCAGCGAATTCATCCAGTTCTTCACGGGTTACTCCGTATTTTTCAGCTACATTCTCTGCTGTAATACCCATGTGGTAGCCATTAAACGCGCACCAGAGTCCGTCTTTTATCATAACATCAATAAGAGAACCTTCACCCATTCTATATCCATACCGGGCTTTTTCAAGAGTAAAAGGAGCCTGACTCATGCTTTCCATGCCGCCTGCAACGATGATATCGGCATCACCTGCTTTTATTAACTGGGCTGCTAAAGATACAGCTCTCAGACCCGATCCGCATACCTTGTTTATGGCCATTGCCGGTACTTCCTGGGGAATTCCCGCGTGTATGAGTGCCTGACGGGCTGTATTTTGACCCTGTGATGCCTGGAGTACATGTCCCATAAGTACATTATCAACCTGGCCGGGCTCAACAGAAGCTCTTTTTAAGGCTTCTTTAATTACAAGGGATCCCAGTTCAACGGCAGTCTTATCTTTAAGTGCTCCTCCAAAGGAACCTACCGGTGTTCTGACTATTGACGCAATTACGATATCTCTCATCATTACCTCTCAGTATTATGTATTAAAATGTTTGATAGTCCCTTAGGAAAGGGGGCGTATGTAAAACCTATCTTTTGGATAAATATTCATGTTTGATAAATTTGTAAAGGAAAAAAAAGACAGGGCCAGGGGGAAGGTAATCTGTGGCCCTGTAGGCCGGGTGATCGGTGATCGGTGGAGAGAACCGTGTTATAAAAGGGATTGAGATTATTTAAAGTATCCTACACCGTTCCGGTTTCCTGTTAAGACAGGCTGGTAGTTGTTTGCCGATCCATAGATTTTATGAAGGGGGAACCGGTGATCATCACCACCTATAATTTCAAATTCATAGATCCATTTTGGTGATGGGTCTACCACTTCTTCCCAGTATTTAAAATCCTTGCTTCTGGAAATAGCGTGGCTATTCGAATCGGTATTTTCTCCCCAGCCGTATTCATTCAACTGGTTACTTAGAACAGACGCAATATCATCACTGCCGGAGGCCAGAGAATCTCCATTTACAAAAACTTCCCATGTTTTTCCACTCACTATATCGATATCGGTCCCGTCCGCATCCCATATTAAATAGATATGATTGTAGGTATACCGCTCAATAGTTGAACTTTGGGTTGTTCCCGAATTGAGGACTGTAACCTGAATTCTGGCGTTACTGTTGTTATCACCGAGTCTTGAATCCCGTTTTACTTCAATGACTTTAGAGTTGCCTATGGCTATAGAAGCGTCACCTTGAAAATTACCGCCAACGCTATGATATAACCATGTGGAAATGGTCCCTTTTTTGGGCCACTCGTTTTTATGGACAATAATAAAATTTTGAGTTTTAATTTCTTTATTTATGTGTATGGCAACTGCGTTATAGTTATGGATCCAGTTCTTATCACTGGTAACAATGCCCCCAATGAGCGGATTGATTACGCTATCAACATAACCGTTCAACCGCATATATGCCGGCCGGGGCATTACAAATTTTCCCTGTACCGGGTCAATATAAACATATTCCCGGGAAGGAGAGATATCCGTTGAAAGGTCCATTGCCACCGGGGTTAATCCCAGCTCGTTTGTTATATTATCCTTGTTTTCCACGATCCGGAAATACCGTCCTGTTTCAAAGTCTCCGTCATAGCCATTATCATAAATATTATAATCCCCGCTGTTTAGAGGGGATCCATAAACACAATCGGTCCCCTCTGTGAGAGCTTCTCCATTCTCATTTTTTAAATGAACCGCCGGATTCCCAAAGGTTCCCGCTCCATAAGCATAATTTGAGGGGGCCTCCAACTGAACCATGTTGTTGCTATCATCGGAATCGTCAAAACCCAGTCCGCACCCGGTTATAAAAGGTACTGACAGTGCAATTATAATAGTGATACATAAATTCGAGAATATTGTTTTCATACTATGTTTCTCCAAAAAAATAATAAATTTTGTTACTTAGTGTTTGGTGAAATTACCAAACCAGCTGTAATGAACTGCTCCCCTGGGTCAAGACAATTTTTTGATCATTTTAAGGTGTAATCCCCGAATTCAGGGTCCCTGACAGAATTAAAAAAGACTTCCTTATTGACAAAAAAAACCCGGTGAACTAAGCTCAACCCGGAGAGGAATCATAGGCCAATGTATATAAAGCATAAAAAATCGTTTATAATAATTCAGATATTTTTATTCATTCTACTCGCAGGGGCTTTAAGCGCGGAAGAGATAGCCATAATCCCTTACCGGGTAAATAATCCTTCAATATACCTCCCGGAAAAGACCGGGGAGGAATACGCGAAGCTGCTGGCGCTGGTATCCCGGGCAAAGAAAGGAGTGAAAATAACGTCTCCTGTAGTGCTAAAAACCGACCTTAACCGCTTAGGAATAAAGCCCCAGGGAACAATAACGGGAGAGGATCTCAACCATCTGGGCAGACAGAACCATATAGATTATATACTCATTGGATCTCTTTCCCGGGTAGGGAAGCAATATATATCCGAAAGTAGAGTATACTCGGTAAAGGGAAAGGAACGCATTGCCAAATTCAGGGTCAAATCAAAGAGCCTGTTCAGGCTGGCTGAAGAGGAGGTAAGCCGGGCATTGGCTCAATATGAGGATATAAATTTGCGGGATGAGCCCCTGGGAAAACAGAATATGGATGCCCTTTTCCTTATAGATACATCGTATAAAATAAACTGTGACTGGAAAGCAGTTAAGAAGAGTATTCTGTCTTTTTCATCACAGGCGATTGATACCATGGGAATAAATACCAGGGTATACCTGGTACCATTTTCGGACCGGGTTTCATATAACAAAAGCAGGGTTACGGTAAATTCCATATCCCTGCTAAGAACAGAATTAAACCGGCTAAAGCCCGTGGGAAAGACCGGGGCAAAGAGTTTTCGTAGAGCGCTTCGGTACGCAGTCAAGAATACCAGGTGGCGGAAAGAGGCAGGCAAGATTCTGTTTATAATAAGCAATTCAAATCTAAATAAAACGAGATTTCCCCAGCAATATAGTATCATCGCACGAAAGAGAGGAGTACGCATCTATACTCTGGCCCTGGGAGATCTAACAGCAAAGAATAATACCGTGCTGCAGCGATTGGCCCAAATGACCGGAGGAAAGCACTATACAGTGTCGTATCATCAGCGATTATATGATCATAATGGAAATAAAGTCGAAGTATACATGCAAAAAAAGCGGCTTTTTACCTCAAAGATTTATTACAGGGAATGGAAAGAGGGACTGCTTACGGGGAATAAATTTCGGGCAAGTTACGGCAAGCCCAGAGATTTCCTGGATGAGATCTATTATGATAAAAAAAAATACAGGCTCAAGCCTGATACAATAGCTGAAGTATACCCGAGAATAACAGGAGAGTATGTTGTCAACAATGAGAAATTAGAGACAAACCTGGAACAGCTTTTTAAAAATATTTGGGAAGCATTTTATAATAAGAACAGGATCATGAAAAAGTCCGTAGGAAAAGTTCTTCTTTCCGATGGAAAAATATCATTCTGGGTATATGTAAGAAACCGGAAATCATTTGATTTTTACCGGAACAGGAAGCGTTTTTATTTCCCGCTCGGAGTGGAAATACGGAAAGATCGAAAGCAGCCCTATGGGATCGCATTTGTTCCCAGGATTACCAATGTTCAATCCGGGAATATACCAGCCATGGTAACGGCAAAACTTAGTAATATAATTAAAAAACGGGGATATTATATGTCAAAAGGGATGTTGTATCCCCCTATATGGTTTGTCAGGGTGAAAGTGGAAAATATCAAGAGTTTTAAAAAAGTAAAAGATATACGGGATTAGTTCCAAAACAATGAGAAGAGACCGGAGAAAACCGGTCTCTGCTCCGAGATTTACTATTACTTAGTATTGAAGCTCTTCATACTCAAGATCTCTTGCAGCACCCTGTTTTTTAATACTTTTAAAGATCTTCATGTCGAGAGATTTTTTTCCTTTGCCTTTTTCTTTTGCCACTTGTTTTCTAATATAAACCTGTCGTTTTTTATCCAGGTTCAGGATTTCTTTCCTGAGGTTTTTTCTTTTTTTGGCCTGGGCAGTAATATATTTTTTCCGGTCACTTTTGCTCATTTTTTTCATGTTGCCGGGCAGGCTTTCGGCGTTCAACGTGTCCAGTTTTA
This sequence comes from bacterium, assembly GCA_024224995.1. The sequence continues at coordinate 13,268 of JAAENB010000862.1, forward strand.
CTCTGCCTTTGTTCACGGCATCTACCAGCTCTCCCGTACCCAGGAAATTTTTACTGCCGGAAGATTTAGCATTAAACGAAGCCCGTTGGGCAATAGCTGATTCCTTAGACTTGGAATAAAGTCCTGCGCCTTTGGCCAGACGTTCATTGATCTTAGCCCGTTCCGCTCTTTTGCCGTAATACACCCTGGTTTTGTCCAATTCCAAAGACAATTTGCTGATCTTCTTGTCATAAGGAGTCGTATATGCAACAGCACTGCCCGATTGAGAAACCCGGAAATATTCACCGCTTGCCAGACCGGAGATTTGACGCCAAATTTTTTCAGTACCGCCAATATTACCGCATTGGATAGTGTTGATAATAATGCCTTTGCGTAAAGCCTCTTTGCAGGTGGTGTCATATTTAACATCATTCTGATAATTCATTTTGGGCGGAGCATCACCAACGAGGAAAACAACTCTATAGGTAGATTTTTTTTTGCTCCAACCGGTTTTGGCAATTGCCTCATGAATAGCCTGGTTTACGCTTTCAGGGGTGTCTCCACCGCCATTAGCACTAAACCCCATAAGTTCATCATAAACAGCGTCCAGGTCATCCGTGAGCTGGGTAAATTTCGTAACATACTGATCACCCCGGTCACGGTATCCAATAAGCCCCATTTTGATCTTAGGAGCGGGCTTTGCGGAAGCCAGGGTATTGGCAATAGACCATATTTTAGCCTTAGCAGCAGCAATGAGAGCGCTCATACTGCCGGTAGTATCAAGAACAAAGACCACTTCAACTTCCGGAGCCTTATTCTGAGCATCCAGGTTTCCCGGGACAAAACTCCCGGCAATAACAGCTGATAGTATAAGAACCATTAATCGTTTCATAATTCCTCCTCAATAGATAATAGATGATTTTTTTGTTCTTTTATAGGTTGGACAAAGATATTACTCCCTGGTTCCCATTTTTTTTTAAATTTTTCAATATTTTTTTGTGAAGAATCTTTACTCCTGTGATTCAGGTGCAAATCAGCCAATAGTAGTATATTTGCTTTGGCTGATAAGGAATATTTGTGTAGTTATCAGCCAAAGCAAATATACTTATTCAGGCTGTTAAGATGTATTTTTTGTACTATCGGCCAGGAGTATGGTAAAATGCTGGCTGATCGTTAGATAATTTGTTATTTTCAGCCAAATATATTTGATTATATATGGCTGTTAACTATCTTTTTTTTAATTATAAGCTCAAAATGTTATTGAAAGTTTGGCTGATAGTGAGATAATTGTGTATTATCAGCCAATTTATTATATCGTTGGTTGGCTGATAGTTGAAGTTATCGACATGAATTATTTAGATTTAGAAGAAAATCAAAATTTTATTGGACGCGGCTACTGGCTGAATCGTCTGGCTGAAATTGATGAAAGGTATGAAGCCTCTGTAATAGTGGTTTATGGGCGAAGACGAGTTGGAAAAACTGAATTAATAGAGCAATATTTTCATAATCGAAATGTTTTGAAATTTGAAGGTCTCCAGCCGGACAGAAAGATTCAAAGGAGTCCAAAAGATGAAAAAGCACGTCAAATAAACAACTGCTTACGCAGGCTTGGAAAATACGCAGAAAAAGAACTCGAATACAAATACATGGTATTGGAAGAATGGAGCGAATTTTTTGATGTACTTATGCAATATGTGGAAAAGGATGATGTGGTACTTTATTTTGAAGAGATTCAATGGCTGGCTCATTACCGGGATGATTTTTTAGCAGAGCTAAAGCCCTTTTGGGATGATATATTGAGAAAGAATAAAAATTTAAGGCTGGTTTTTTCCGGATCATCACCTTCTTTTGTTGTAGGGCAGTTCATGAGCGACAGTGCTTTTTATAACCGGTCGGAACACTTTATTCATTTACCGCCATTAAATCTTATTGAAATAAGCGCATTTCTTGGAATGAAAGGGCCAAGAGAAGTAATGCTTGCGGCTATAACAACCGGAGGGGTATGCGAATATCTGAAACAAATTAAGGATGGGCCTTCAATATATGCGGCACTTTGTAAAAAGTCTTTTGAGCCAATGTCCTTCTTTGCAGCTGAATGTGACAAGATGTTTATCAGCAGCATGTCGGCCAATCCGTATTATATGAAAATTGTGGAATTCCTGGCACAAAGGAAATTTGCCCATAGAAATGAAATCTATAAAGCGGTTGTTCCTAAAAAGAATTCTCCGGAGAACTCTCTCCCGGGAGGAAGTTTTACTGCAATTCTTGATGACCTGGAATCGTTAAATTTTATAAAAAAATATGCGCCACTAACAACAGGAAAGGAACATAGCCGTCTCGCGCGGTATTGTATTTCCGATGAATACCTGAATTTTTATTATAAATTCATAAAGCCAAAAATTAATGACATTAATGAAGGTAAATTTATTAGCAATTATATGGATATAATAAACACACGGGATTTTGCACAAGCAATGGGATTTTCTTTTGAACGCTGGTGTCGGAAGAATGAAATGCTTTTCGCCCGGATTATGAATTTTGGAAATGTAGAATACCAGGCAGGAGCTTTTTATAATAGGAAAACAATTGCCGAGATGCCCGGGTTTCAAATTGACCTGATTTATATACGGAAAGATAATAAAATAATTATTTGTGAAATAAAGTATTATGATGGGGCAGTTGGTTTACAGGTTGAGTCCGAAGTTATAAAAAAAATTCAACTATTCAAAGAATATAATCCAAAATATAAAAATTATACCTTTGAGGCTGCATTAATTACAACTGAAGGGGCGGAAGAAGCCCTTTTGAAAAAAGTTATTTTTGATTATATAATAACTTTTGATGATATTTTTAATATCCAATACCATCCTATTTACTGAACTCAAGCCAGACCCGTACCCCTTCTCCTTCCTTCCGGTTTTCAATTGTTAAATCAACATCATCAAAATAATATTTCAATCGTTGTAGAATATTCCCCAGGGACCGGGAAAAAACATCTTCTTTTTGCAGGCCAACACCATTATCAAGGATCTCGACCTGAACGGTATCACCTGCTCTTTCCGCAAAAAGGTTTACGTACCCATCTTCACTTTTGTTCCGAAGTCCGTGTTTTATGGCATTTTCAACGAGGGGTTGCAGCGTGAGAGGAGGGATAAAGATATCGTTAAAATCTCCCTTTGCCGCAAGTTTTGTAGAAAGCATATCATCAAACTGAAGTTCCTCCAGCTCAAGATAATTCTTGACAAACTCCCATTCCTCATAAAAGGGAATAACTTTTTTTAAAACCTGGTCCATTAAGAAACGATAGTTATAGGCGAGTTTGAGTAGTGCCTGGTTGGCTGTATCAACGTTACGGAACATTAATGCATGGATCATGTTTAATGCGTTAAATAAAAAATGAGGACTCATTCTGTCTTGAAGTAATTTAAATTTTGCTTCTTTATGATCTCTAACTGTTTGTCGCAGGGTAACCAGGGTTTTAACCCGAACCAGAAGCTCTTCTTTGTTAAGCGGTTTGGTAAGATAGTCATTTGCCCCGGCTTCAAAACCGGCAATCAGGTCGGTAATACTGTTTTTGGCTGTAAGCATGAGAATGGGAAGGTCATGTAATGAGAATTTTTCCCGCAGCACGCGGCATACCTGGTATCCTGAAATTTTTGGCATCATAATATCGAGTAGAACCAGGTCGAAGTCTTCTTCCTGTATACGGTCGAGAGCCTCTGCTCCGCCATGGACTAAAATGACGCAGTAGTTCTCACGCATGAGATAGTTCTCTATTACCCGAAGATTAACGGGATCGTCGTCAACAGCAAGAATCGTACCCCTGAAGGAGCTGTGCCCGTTTTTTATTGGCTTGTTTTTTATATTGCTATCATCCTGATCCGTTTGTGTATCCATATCGTTCTCTTTTTTGAGAATGGAACCGGGTAGAGTTTCTGTATTTTCAATTTCTCTAACTCTCGATATAATAGGGGCTTCCAGTTTAAAGGTTTCCATGGGGGCCTGGTCTACGGTGAGGGGCAGGGTAAAGGAAAAGGTCGCCCCTTCACCGGGCCGGGATTCAACTCTAATCAAGCCGCCATGAATTTCAACCAGCTGCTTTACAATGGAAAGACCAATGCCCGTCCCACCATATTCCCGTGATATTGAACCATCTATCTGCTCAAAGGATTTAAAAATATCATCCTGTTTGTCGGCGGGTATGCCGATCCCGCTATCGGAAACTCTAATTTCTAAAAATCCGGGACCTCCGGAAGCGTAAAGAACCATTGCGGAAATGGAGATTTCTCCGGAATCCGTAAACTTGATTGCGTTTCCCACCAGGTTAAACAAGATTTGCTGAATTCTGTTTTCATCTCCTTCAACAAATGGCAAATCCGGCTCAATACGGTTAAGAAGTTTCAGATTTTTCCCTTCGGCAAGAGGTCTGGAAAGATCGAGAACCAGTTCGCATAGGGGGCTCATTTCGATCTTTTTTAATTGCAGTTCAATGGCGCTATTCTGAAGCCGGGAAAAATCGAGAATATCATTCACAAGACCAGCCAGTCTTTTGCCGCTTGAAAGAATTAAAGAAAGATTTGCTTTTTTTTCATCATTTATCCGTATACCATGTCTGTCGAGCAGAGAATGGGCTATTCCTATGATACCGTTAAGAGGTGTTTTTAATTCATGCGATGTATTAGCAAGGAATTCATCTTTCATTTTATCGAGCCTGGTAAGCTCGGTATTTTTTTGTGCCAGGCTTTCATATAACCGGGCATTATCGATGGAAATCGCTACCTGGGAGGAAATAATCTTTAATATTTCAAGCCTTTCAGGAGTGAATGCCCCGGTAATAAGGTCGTTTTCCAGGTACAGTATCCCGGTTAAACTTCCCCTGTTTGTAATGGGAAGCGCAAGGATCGATTTTGGCTTGTTTTTAATTATAAAAGTATCCCCGGTAAAGTCTCCTTCATGTGACGCATCGTTCAGAATTAAGGTTTGTCTTGTGCGAGCAGTGTAGTTGACAATAGAGGATGATATACCGGTATGGTGCTCAAAGGGAATGGACTGGAGTACCCGGGCATCTTCGTTGCCGGCTTCTCCCTCAGCTTCAACCAGGAGTCTTCCGTCCTTCTCAAGGACCATAAAGCCTTTTTCGGCACCGGCATTTTCAAGAGTAAGACGCATAAGCCGCTTAAGGAGTTTGCTTAAAACAATTTCACCCGATATTGCCTGGGAAGCCTTAATAACCGTTGAAAGATCAAGTGCACCGGAGGTGTTCCCGGTTCCGGATCCTGTTGACATGGTCCCGGTGACGTTGATATCTCTTTTTTTGAAGAGTGGGGAAAAGAGGCCGGAGTAAACTTTTTCCATATGTCTGAGTTTTGCCTGAGCTCCCCATTGAGTATATAGTTGATACGCCCGGTGAATATACATATCCCCTATATCTTTATATCCTTTTTTCAGATGGAATTTACCTGCCAGTTCATTTGCAACGGCTTCATCCTGGATATATTTATTAATCCGGGCTTCTTTAATTGCCTTTTCGTAAAGCGGAATGGCATCGGCATGCCTGCCCGTTGCGTGGGCAAGCTCTGCTTCAACAAGGTAATAGCGGTGAAGATGATTCATGGGGCCATGCTGAGCCCATTTTTTCATTTGCTTCTGGTTGCGGGCAACTTTTTTAAAAAGTAATTTTTTCTTTATGGTTTTGTCCCCGGCATTGGTTCCGCAACATACTGCAAGAAAAGTGAGAGAGGAGTATAAATAGAATGGAGGCTGGAGTATATATGACGTTACGCTTTCTAAATACTTTTCACCGGCAATTGCATGTTCGGCAGCTTTGCTGTATTGATAAAAGAGATAATAGAGCTCAATCTTGTGAAAATGAAAGATAAAGTAGGCTGTTTTATGATTTTTTTTGGAAAGAAGAGGCAGTTCTTTTATTTCGTTAAAGGATTCCCCTGTCAACAGCAAAGGATTTGCGGACTGGTCCATCAAATTTAAAACATGCTGCCGGTTTACCCTGTTCCAGGTGCGGGGATAACTCTGTTTAATCCGTTTCAGGGACTCATCGTATTTTAACATTTCAGATTCAGTAAAGGAGAGTTCAAGGTTTGCGGCATACAGGCAAGAGCAATACATAAATGCCAGGTAGGAAGAATAAAACAGGTCACCTGTTTCCAGACCAATTTGATACGCTTCTTTTAAAGGTCGGAATGTTTCCCTGGTATGGATTTTCCAGTGCCGTATCAAGCTGTATGTAATGAGCAATGTTTTGGCCATAACCTCTCTTGCATTTAATCGTTCCAGGAGATTTTCCGCAAGATCCGCGAATCGATTGCCGCCATCAATATCTCCAATTATGCCGCAGAGAATAAAACCATAGGCGGCATAGCCAAACGCGGACATGGAAGTATTTCCGTATTTAACCGAAAGTGTTAATTGCTTGATCATATACAGTGGGAGCACGTCAGGAACACCCAGGCAGCAGACCGAACCGGCATGTGCTATAATGTTGATAGAAGCCAGAGCGATTGGATCGGTCATTGGGGGCAGGTCAATCAACTCTTCAATTTTTTTTCCCGCTAAGATTAGTTTTGAGCCGGAGAAGCTGAGCAGGGTATCAAGTTTGCCCGGTTTTTCAGGAAACCGTGTCCCCAACTTTTTTAAAAATAACCGCGCGACCTCTACAGCTTCAACTACCCGGTCACGGCTTATATCGGCCTGAATTTTTATTTCATAAAGTTTTGATTCATCCAGGTGAGATGTGCTGTTCTGTAATATTGGTTGCGACAATCGTTCCATTTCATCATAATCGGCATTGAGATAAGCCGATTCAGCAGCTTCCGTATATAAGGTCAGGGCCAGGTTGTATTCATTCTTCCAGCAATCTTTACCAAGTAGATTAATCGCTGTTATATATAGATCTAAGGCTCTTGTATATGCTGTTGATCTTTTTGCTTTGTTTCCGGCCATTAAATTTAACCGGGCCAGTTCCAGGCGTTCTCCATCGGAGGATATTAGATCAATACCGTAATTGAGCTGGTTAACAATATATAATATTTTATCCGGCAGCTTTTTTTCGGAAGTCTTCCGTAATAGAATGGAACCAATCTGGTAATGTATTTTAATTTTTTCTTTATCGGGGATTAATGAATAGGCAGCTTCCTGTATTCTGTCATGATAGAACCGGTATACATTTTCATCAAGACAGATCATTTCTTCATAGACAATATTGGTTAGTTCAAACAGGATCGCTCCAATTGGTTTATCCAGGATAATAGATAAGGTCTCAAGTTCAAATTTGTTCCCAACACAGGCGCATAGTTTAAGAATCTCCCTGCTGTTCGTGTCTAATTTGCCGATTTTGTCCACCATTAACTCTACCACATTGTCGGTCATTTGCATCCGGGTAATTTTATTAATATCCCATTCCCATTCGCCGGCAGGAGTTAATTGGAATGTTTTATTATTATGCAGTGCTTTAATAAACTGTATAACAAAGAATGGGTTGCCGTTTGTTTTTTGGTGAATCAGTTCGGCCAATGGATGCGCGGCATCAGTGTGATATCGAAGAATCTCTTCAATAAAGCTTTTTACATGAGTTATGGAAAGAGGGGAGAGCAGCATCTCGTTAACAATAAGACCGTTTTTCCTGATGCTTTCAATAGTTATACTCAGAGGATGGCTTTGGGGAACCTCAATGTCACGGTAGGCACCAATTAATAAGAGTGACTCAACATCGGGATTTGTTAAAATGTTTTCCATACAATTGAGGCTTGCGGAATCGGCCCATTGCAGGTCATCAAGGAAGAGCACCAGGGGATGTTCTTTTTTAGAAAAAACTTGAATAAAATTTTTAAAGACCAGGTTAAACCTGTTTTGAGTTTCTTCGGCTCCCAGGGAGGTTAATTCGGGCTGCTTGCCGACTATGAGTTCGATTTCGGGGATAATTTCAGCAATCACTTTTCCGTTAGGGCCAAGAGCATCTAAGATTTTTTTCCGCCAGGTATTAATTTTTTTTTCACTTTCCCGTAAAAGTTGGCGAACCAGTTCACGGAAAGCCTCAATTATCCCTTTGTAAGGCAAATCTCGTCCAAATTGTTCATATTTTCCGGAAATGAAGTACCCGCGTTTCATAACAATGGGTTTATGTATTTCGTTAATCAGGGCCGATTTGCCGATGCCGGGAGCCCCGGCAACCAGCATGAGCCCAACTCCTTTTTCGCCCGGTTTCGTACTGCAAACCTGTTCAAATGTGGAGAGTAAGAGTTGAATTTCTTTTTTGCGGCCAAACAGTGTCGATGGAATATTGAGCCCCAGAGGGATATCTTTTTCTCCAGGTTTAAATGATTCAAATTTTTTATTTTTTTCAGCGAATGAGAGGCATTGCTGGAGGTCGGAAACAAGCCCGCAGCTGTTCTGGTAGCGCTCTTCAACTGTTTTTTTTAGCAGTTTCATTACAATATCAGAAACGATAATTGGGATGGCGGAATTTCGCTCAACCGGGGGAATTGCTTTTTGGGCAATATGGGAATGAATTACTTCAAGAGGGTCATTTGATTCAAATGGTACTTTCCCGGTGAGCATTTCATAAAACGTAACACCGAGAGAGTAGAGATCTGTTCGATAGTCAATACCCCGGTTCATTCTGCCTGTCTGCTCGGGCGACATATATGGCAGGGTTCCTCGCAGAACTTCCTGGCTATAGATCTCATGGTTTTTATGCGTTAGTTCGGAGGCGATGCCAAAGCCGGTTATTTTAATAATATTTTTTTCTGTATTGAAGAGTATGTTATGTGGTTTAATATCTTTATGTATGATGTTATTTTTATGGAGAGAGCCAATAATTTCCGAAAGGGTGATTGCTGTCCGTAAAAACCATACAATATCAAGTTCAGCATCTTTATTTTCATTCAGGATATCTTTTAGTGAGAGGGCGTTAAAATTTTCCTGGATAAGGGCTATTCTGCCGTTGTCTTCCACAATGTCATAGGTCTTAAGAACGCCATCCTGGTTCAGCTTTTTGATGATTTCGTATTCCTGTTTGAATCGTGCCACTTCAGGAGGAGACGCTTCATCACTTTTGAGGAACTTGATAATAACAGTATTTTTATTTGTTTTATTTTTTCCTTTTTTAGCCCGGTAAACGACAGATTTATTCGTTTCGGCAAGTTTTTCAAGGATAGTGTATTCTAAAAACGTCTTCATGGTGAATATATACCTCAAGCTCCCGGTGTTGGGGTATTGAGGAATATATCTCATTCAGAGGCTAAAGTAAA
>JAAENB010000863.1 GCA_024224995.1 bacterium
CAGAACGTTCGGAACTCGCTCCGCTCAAACAGCCTCACAACCTGCCGAGGCATCACTCCAGGCAGGCATAATTTACATTCCGAACTACGTTTTTCGGTATATTAAGACACGACCGACCCTGTGTAGCGGGGTGCGACCCCTCTGTGGTGTTGACCCGGGATAAAATTTTCGGGAAAGAGCCCGTAGAGGCGTTGCATGCAACGTCTCAAAACCAAACCCCGGGCAAAATCTTCGGAAACAGGCCCTGTGTAAATTTAAGTTTCTTGAGAGAGCGATTTTTAAGCACTTTTTTGAGTAAATATGAACAACGTTCTTGTTTTTTGCTTGACAAAGGGCCTTGAATTATGTATATTAATGAGTATACATGAACGTTGTTCGTGTTTTGAATTTAGTAAACGGAGGTCTATATGCTTAAAAATAACACATCACCTTACCGGCCGGTTGAGTCATATCTGTATGACCGGGTAATTGCTCCCGCAGTTGTGGGAATGTCGGAACAGCTTACGGGAGATTTTATTGATGGGATTCCGAAAAACGCGTCTGTCCTTGATGTGGGCTGCGGCGGCGGACATATGGCTGTGAAGCTTGCTTCTTCCCGCCCCGATCTCGGGGTAACGGGGCTTGATCTTTCGCCGGAGCAGGTACAGCGCGCGGGGAAACGCTCTTCCGAAGCCGGAGCCCGGGCTGTGTTTACACAGGGCTCGGCTCTTTCCATACCGTTTGAGGACTCTTCTTTTGATGTGGTCTATAGTATTGCTTCTATCAAACACTGGCCGGGCCCGGCAGCGGGAGTTCTGGAATGTATCCGGGTCCTGAAAGAAGGGGGCCTGCTTATGATCTATGAAGTGGACCGTTATTGCTCCGCCGACGAGGTTCAGTCTTTTACGGATAAATGGAAATTACCGAAATTGTTTAAACCCGGAGCCAGGGTCTTTTTTAAAAAAATCGTTGCGGAACGGTCTTTCGCAATGGAGGAAATGGAATCAATGCTGGCACCCCTGGGCTGTCCCTTCGAAGTAGCCGCAGTCCCCGGAACTGTGGGCTGGCACGTCCGGGCAGAAAAACCGGAATCTTCCGGCTGATCCCTTTATGAAAGCGCGGTTACGCAGCCGCGCATTCTTTTTCCGGAATACCGCGCTCTTTCTTCGAACCTCGAACCTCGAACCTCGAACCTATCCCCAATACTGCACCACCAGTATGGCGATATCGTCACTTAACGCGCTTCTGCCGCAAAACGAGATTACTCCATCGTATAAGTTCCGGCAGAGCTCTTCTGCTGAATTGGATTGGTCCGCATAGTGCCGGACCCAGTGGCAGAGTTTATCGTAGTCGTTGCCCGTTAGCATTGTTCCTTCGGGGTTTGCCGCTTCTGTTACGCCGTCGGTGTAAAGGATAATATAATCTCCGTGGTGTAATGAAACACTCACTTCTTCATAGACCGGTTCCGCCAGGTCGCTAATAACCGACCCCTTTGAATATACAATTTCCATGCCCCCGTTATGGCGGGCAATAAGCAGCGGCGGGTGGCCCGCGTTCCCGGAAATGAGTTTGCCCGTACCAAGATCTATTGAGCATATTAATGCTGATATAAAATTACTCCCGATATTTTTTACAAGCGGGGAACTGATCTCTACCAGAGTTTTTCCCGGGTGCTCAATGGAGCTGTCCCAGTTTGCCAGGGCCATTTTGGTCATTGAGGCGAGAAACGCAGCCGGAACTCCATGGCCAATAACATCACAAATAAACAGTCCCAGGTAATTGCTTTCCTCGTGGAACAGGATGTCGATAAAATCTCCACCCACCATCATCATCGGTTCATAGGTATAAGCCAGAGATATGCCGGGAATGTCGGGAATCTTCGCGGGGAGTAGTGAATACTGGATCTTCCTGGCCATTTCCAGTTCTTTTATGGCAGTTTCATGCGCTTCCTGTAGTTCTTCGGTTCGATCCTCAACCATTTTTTCAAGATTATTGGCGTAATTGTCCAGCCTGGTCTTGTTTTCGAGCATTGTCCGGGCCATTGTATTAAAATTGCTGATTAAATAGCCCATTTCATCATTAACCGACACAGGCATCTGTATATGGTAATGTTCCTTTTTTAATTCGTCAAAACCCGTGAGCAGGAGCTTTATGGGCCTCCATACTACCCGGTCGATGAATATACTAAAGGCAGCGAAACCGATTACTGAGAATAAACTAATCGCAATAACAAAGGCCATCGCAGTTGTATGAATATATTGCCGGTACCGGGTATAGGAAAATCCCACGTCATACGTGCCGGCGGAGTCGGGATCGGAAAAGGTAAAGACAATAAAATGAGTTCCGGCTTTCTCCCCGGGGATTATTTTTTTTTCACCGGCCGAGGCAGTACCAGGGGGATTCTTTTTTAAGAAGCTGAAATCATGGGGGCGGTAATTACTCTCAACAAGCATGCGTATGGAGAGCTGCCTGTGCTGCTCCGTATATGAACGGTCCCGGTCACGGAGTATAAAATAGGCTAACAGGATCAGGAGGACAATGAGTGATACATGAGTAATTCCGGCAACTTTTCCCACAAAACTGATTTTGTCCCTGGCAATATTAAGATATACAATAAAAATTGTGAGCCAGCCTATGGCCATAACAAGATACCATGACAGGTGGAAAATATATTTGTCCAGTATCCCGGCTTTTGCCAGAAGGTTCCCGGTGACAGGAAAAAAGACAACTGCTAATATACAGAGCGTAATAGTCAGCACCGCGGACCGTTCCTCCTTTTGAGCCCTTTTAACGCGCCAGATCCCGGCGATAATAAATATCGTCATATAAATAAGTATGATGACTGCTGCGGTTAGAGTAATCTCTTTTTCACGCAGGCTCCAGAATTCCGCGTTAGTATAAAAGACTTTTTCTACATAAAATGACCGGAGAATAAAAGCTGCTGCCACGAGTATTGATACTATATACTGGACCCGGAAAAGGATCTTTGCGAATTTTATTTTTTGAGGATCGGGGAAATAAAAATAAAACCGTACCAGATGAATTAAACTGCACAGTCCTGCGAATACCGTTAACCAGCGGTGATAGGCTGCTGCCGGAGTATAGAGAGTAAAACCCAGGAAATAGGCAAAATTGAGCAGGGCCTGCCAGAAGCAGATGAGACTAAAATGAATGGTGGCAGTTGATTTGTTTTTAGTAGCGGTTAAAAAGATAAAGAACAGGAGAAGCAAAAAGCATGTTACCAGCGCTCCAAAAGAGAGAAAATTGATGTATATGCTGTTATATATCTCTTCCATTGTTTCGATACCGGGTAGTGTCTGTTTGAATCTCCGGTCGGCAGCAGCCGGCCGAAGTTTCTGAGTCTTGTGTCAAAAGCCCGGTTTTAACGAAGGGGAAATAGGGTTCTCCTTCTCCTGTTTAATTCGGTTTCCCTTTTCTCGAGCTGTTTGTCCATAAGAAGCATGGATTTCACTTTGAGACGGTTTTCCGGTAAACCCGGCCGGGAGTCGTTGTCCAGGACATCAGATCCTTCAATAATAAACGGTATTTTCATAAGCGCAACCTCCAATAGTATAAAAAGTATAGCTTATTTGGGAGGAGTGTCAAGGGGAAAAATGTTTAATAAAAGCCGGGGCTAATTCCCGAGCGCACCTTATTTATTTAAACTGTTCCCGGTTTTAGTTCTTGCAGGAGGTTCATGGAGCCCAGCATGGAGAAGAAAAGGCCCAGGGGGAAACCGATCACATTGGAGATTGAGCCGTTTACGTCTTCCACGATCATGTCGCCGAATTCCTGGATGGCATAGGCTCCGGCTTTATCCATGTAGGTGATCCGGTCCAGGTAGGCGAGGATCTGTTCCCGTGAAAGCTTTTTAAACCGGACTTGTGTTGCTTCCATGTCCGTAAGCTCCCGGCTTATGTTCCGGTTCGCGTCACAAACAAGAAGAGATATCCCGGTAATAACCCGGTGGGGTTTTCCGCTGAGCATGGAGAGGATATTTACGGCGTCTTCTTTATGGGCCGGCTTGCCCAGGATAATACCGTCGATCGTTACAATAGTGTCGGAAGTAATAATAAGAGAATTTTCAGCAGCAGGGGATGAAAGAATACAGCTTCCTTTTTCCCGGGACATACGGAGAACAAAATCATCGGGAGATTCTTCCGGAAGATGGGTTTCATCCACATCAGGACTGATTATTTCAAAAGAATCAATTAATTGTCCCAGGAGTTCTTTGCGGCGGGGGGATGATGAGCCGAGAATGATTTTCATTATTTAAGCACAACTTTTTCGTTCATTTTATATACATTGGTTACGTTCTTTATTTTTTTTATCCGCTTGATAACGTCAAAAAGATGGTCATTACTCCGGACTTCCAGGATAAACTTGAACATGGCATTGTCTTTTTCTTTTACCTGGGCTTCGGCTTTCATGATGTGGGTTTTCGAAAGGGTGATCTCATCAATTATATCTTTCAAGAGTTTGGCCCGGTCTAAGGCCTCAACCGCAAGCTTGATGGGGTAATAGGAATTGTCAGTTTCTTCCCACACAATGTCAATAAACCGCTCTTTTTCGGTTTTGAGCCGTTCCAGTGACGGGCAGGTCTTTTTGTGAATGGTAATTCCCCGTCCCCTGGTAATAAACCCCACAACATTGTCCCCGGGAATGGGCTGGCAGCACTGGGAAAGTTTAATGAGAATATTGGATGTTCCTTCAATGGAAATTCCTGTTCCTCCCTGGCGCGAGAATTTCTTTAGTTTGATCTGTTCATTTTGAGGAATGGAAACGGTCGCGGTCCGTTCTTCTTTTTTGGTCTTTTCTTTTTTGTTCCTGGGTTCTGCTTCGTCCTTTTTATTTACTTTTACTTTTGTTTTTGTTTTACTCTTCCGCAGCCAGTTCCTGATCTTATACCGGGCACGGGATGATTTTACGAATTTGAGCCATGTTTCCGAAGGATGGCCGTTTTTACTGGTGAGGACTTCAATAATGTCGCCGCTGGTTAATCTGCTCCGTAACGGAACGATCTTGTTGTTTACTTTCGCGCCAACAGTATGGTTTCCCACTTCAGTGTGAATGGCATAGGCAAAATCGACCGGAGTGGCATCGGGGGATAGTTTGATGATCTTGCCTTTGGGAGTGAAGACGAATATTTCATCATCAATAAGATCCATTTTCAGGTTCGTCATAAACTCCCTGGTTGTTTCGGTCCCGCTGTCGGGACTTTCGATATTCTGCAGCAGTGACAGGTCTTTAAATTCATTTTGCAGCGGAGAGGAACGGTCTTTGTAGGCCCAGTGAGCGGCAATACCCATTTCCGCGGTCATGTGCATCTCCGTTGTCCTGATCTGGACCTCCAGGGGATACCCTTCAGGACCAATTACTGTGGTATGTAATGACTGGTACATATTTGTTTTGGGAACGGCAATATAATCTTTAAACCGGGACGCTATAGGAGACCAGAGAGTATGCACCACCCCAAGGATTCCATAACAGTCTTTTACCTCATCGGTAATAATGCGGATTGCCCGTATGTCGTAGATCTCATCGAGCGCTTTGCTCTGCATTTTCATTTTCCGGTAAATTGAAAAGTAGTGCTTGGCCCTGCTGGTAATTACGGCATTAATGGAAAGAGCTTTGACCTTTTCCGAAAGGATCCTGTTAATGCTCTTAAAATATTTTTCAAGTTCCCTGCTCCTTTTCGCCAGCATTTTTTTTAGTTCGCTATACTCCACCGGGTGGATCACATGAAATGCCAGGTCTTCCAGCTCCGAGCTTATTTTGGAAATTCCCAGCCGCCGTGCCATGGGAGCGTAAATGTCCAGCGTCTCTTTGGCAATACGCTGCTGCTTTTCTTCGGGCTGGAACATAAGGGTTCTCATATTATGCAGTTTGTCTGCCAGTTTGATGATTATCACCCTTGCGTCTTTGATTGTAGCAATAAGCATTTTTCTCAGGGTCTCTGCCTGGGCTGTGGCCTTGGACCTGTTCTTAATGGAAGATATTTTTGTAACACCGTCCACCAGAAGAGCAATTTCTTCATTAAATTGGTTTTTTAATTTCTCAAGTGATATACCGGTATCCTCAACAACATCATGCAGAAGCGCGCCTGTTATTGTCGTGGTATCCAGCTTAAGGTCTGCCAGGATTATTCCAATCTCAAGAGGGTGGATAATATAGGGTTCACCGGAAAGACGGACCTGCCCTTTATGCGCCTCATCAGCGTAATCATACGCTCTTTGCACCAGGTCCAGGTCTGCTTCGGGATCATTTTTCTGTATCATTGCAAGAAGGGTTTTTATATCCCTGCTTCTTATTTTTAATTCTATTTCAGACATTTACCCGTTTCTCTAATAAATTTTATGCTACATAAAAGAGTTTTGTTTTCAAAAAAGCGTTACTTTTGCCTGTTCCGAGGTTTTTTTGAAAAAAAAAGCTCTTTTTAATTGTATTAATCAACAGTATCCTAAATTTTTGATATATTGTCAAATAGAACAGTGATTATTATTTAAAAATAATGTTACTGCTTAAATATACCGAAAATAGATAAAATGGACTCTGTATAGGGAAGCGAAACTGCTTTTATTATGAAAACCGGAATAAAAAAAAATATAGCCGCATTTTTAGTGCTTATTATGGCATTTTTTATGGTATGGGGCACAAACAGTCTTTTTCCCGACTTTATTCTTGATGATGAGGAAGATGAGGATATAGAAGAGGTTGTTGAAGATGAAAAGAAAAAAGAAGGCGCTCTGCCCATATATATCGGTTATGATATCAAAGCCGAAAAGGTGAAGTATATTGAAAATGCCGTAAAAATTTCATGGTCCGTAAATACAAATTATGATGATGATTTTATGATAGGGAGGTCCATTCAAATTATCGATACACAGGCACGGGCTCTTGCCGCGAAATCGATTGGGATTATGCACGCCCGTTCAAAGAATTTTATTGTTGATACCAACCTGAAACCGGGTAAATACTATTATGTTATTGTGGCAAAAGATAAAATTGCGGCCAGGGATGTTGAACTCTACCGCGATGTCAATTATTCTTCCTTTCCCATTATTATTGAACCGCCTAAAGAGGAAGAGACTGTGACCATGATCTTTGCCAAAAAAGCCGGTAAACAAAAGATCCTGCTTACCTGGAACAAAGTCGCGAATAAAAAGTATGAATACGCCATCTACCGAAGTACGGAAATGATAAGTTCCAAACCTCAGTTTCAAAAGGCAGCCAAAATTACTATTGTTTCCAATAAAGACCATTTTATTGATGACTCCATTGATAAAGGGAAAAGATATTTTTATGCTGTTATGATAGAAGATACCGGCGGCAAACGGGAGCTGCTCTTTAAACCGAATGACAATTATACCACCGAAGGGGTGACTCTTTCCGTAGAAGCTGAAGTGGGAGCGGATATATCATTTAGAATGCTTTCCATCGAGGCTAAAAAGGAAGCAAAAAACGTTGTTATTACCTGGACCTATACCGGGAAACCGCAGTTTAATTTTTTTGGCCTGTACCGGGTTGAACAACATCTCAAAAAGTTTAAAGATGTCCGGGACAAGTATATCGTCCGGGAAGTGAATATTCTCAAAGGGAAATACGTGGACACCAATCCGCCGCCCGGGAATTTTTATTACGGCCTTATGCCCTATGGTAAAGATTACAATGATGAGTATGATATCCTGCCTGGTGTCCATGTTACGGAATCAACTGTTGCCGGTGAAAAAAAAGAAGCAATTACTGTTATCAAAGAAAAGAAAAGGAAGAAGATAAAGAAAAAGAGAAAGAAAAGGGTTTACGAGCTAAAGAATATCGACAAAATACTAAAATCGACATATTATGCCGGAAAATACCGCTGGGCCATAAAAGAATTGCAGGATCTTGCGCAAAATTCCGACAATAAACGTGAAGCGGCAAAAGCAAAACTCTTCATTGGGAAATCGTTTGTTGAGATCCACCAATACCGAAGAGCGGTACGCTACCTGGTTTTAGATGATGTAATGAAACATTACCCAAAGGAAGCTATTTTCTGGAGAGATCTGGCTATGGGTAACATTGAGTAGGAGCGACCTGGGCTTCTAAATTAAAGGAGATGATTGATGAGGAAAGAGATTATTATTGGTATTGTATTAATCTTTTTGGGAATAGGGATTTTTGTATATTATGATTATGTTTCCAGGCCCGAAGGGCAGGCTCACGAGCTCCTGGTAGAAGGGAAACTGATGTTCGAGCGGGGGGATAATGAGTCTATTAACAACTCTATCTCCGTCTTTACCAGGATTATTGCTAAATATCCTCATACAAAATCCGCACTTGATTCCTATTACTTTATAGCGCAGGGGTATGAGAAGCTTGGATTGAACAGGCTTGCGTATTTGAAATATATCTATATTTTAAAGACCAGCAAAGATCTTCCTTTTGACCTGCAGCGGGATATTAAAACGCGCATTGCCCGGCTTATGATTATGAAGAGCTGGTCCGAGGAAGGGGTTAACCAGCTTCTGGGAATGCTTAATTATTCTACCAACAGGGATATGCGAAGCAGGATCTATACTGAACTGGGCCATTCTTATCTCAAGAACAGGAATTATAAAAAAGCCCGTAGAATGTTCGATATCGCTCTTACTGAAAACGGCACCAATGAAGAGGCCATTATCGGCAAGGCGCGGTCTTTTAAGAGAATGGGCTACGACAATCATGCTTATGACCTGTATGAATACTTTCTTAAATACTACGGCAACTTCAGCCATTTTTCCAAGGATATCCGGGGAGCCTATTTACGGCAGGTTTATAACAGCGGTTATTACAATTATCGAAGAGGGCGGTATTATCAGTCCATTTCATATTTTAAAAGAATGCTCAGGTATTTTCCCGGAGCCAGGAAGGGGGAGCATGCTCTTTACTATATCGGGGAATGTTATTACGGGTTAAAGCAATATGAATCGGCTTTATCGTATTATAACCGGGTCTTATCCAATTCATACCATCCAAAAGATCAGGATGCCCGGATCAAAAAAGGCTACTCTTATTTTATGTCAAAACGCTACGACCTGGCAGCCCGTGAGTTCCAGCGCTATATCAAGGATTATCCAACGGGGCGGCATATTACCAGTGCCAGGAAGTGGAAAAAGATGAGCAGCAAAGAGATCCTGTACCGGATCAAAAACAAGAATCTTCCCGAATCCGAGAACGGTCTTCCTGACGATGAAGATGAAACTAACGGAGAAGGTGATGAAGACGATCTCTTTGGGTCTGATGACGGAAATAATGGAAACGGCAGCAACGGTGATGATGACTCCTCAGACAGCAGCGACAGCGGCGTTGTTCACAGTAAAGTCAGCAGTGAAGCCGGTGGAACGAATAAGGCTTCGTATGAAAATGTAGCTGAACTGTAAAAAAAGAAAGTTCGAGGTTCGAGGTTTTTCCCCGCCGGGGCGGGGTCAGGTGCTCTTAAGAAACTCTTTTTAAATAGGGCTGGTTTCCGGAAGATTTTATCCCGGGGCGGTTTCAGAGACGTTGCAGTGCAGCGTCTTTACGGGCCTGTTTCCGAAGATATTGCCCGGGTCAACACCACAGAGGGGGAATCCCAAATAAACACCGTGAGGGCACGGCACGCCGCACCCCTCGCAGGGGCCGCACCCCAGGATTGATTATAACATTGAAAAGGGGAACTTTTTTCGCAAAAATTGTAAAAAGAAGATTACAAATTCTGTTAAAACCTCCCACTGTAAAAACATGAAGATTGTATTTAATACA
>JAAENB010000864.1 GCA_024224995.1 bacterium
AAAAAAGACATAAAAGAGAACGTTCAGCGGCAAAGGATCAATTCCAAAGAAAGAGTGATAATGATGGACCCCAGGGACTTTGAATTCAGCAGCATCAAAGCCTATCTCGATGATGACTATGAATCCCCGGTTGAGATCACTCTTCATCCCCTGTTCCTGGGACTGGGTAAAACCCCCGAAGAACGAAGAGAAGAATTTTTACACTTCGAAGCGCTGTACATAGAAAAATTATACAGCACATACAAAGCGCTTCTTTTATAGATCTTTATCACCAGCGTCGTAAATATTCTAAATAGAACCTTTTTTCAAAGCGAGCCTTAAGCCCGCACAGGATAGCTTTGCCCTTTTAGTTGGTTTGTTCCCCTGATTATGTCTCTTGAGCTCTTTCCTGAATATGACCTGTTTATTTACCGGGTATTTTTGGAGTTTATTCCTGAGATTGTGCTGTTTCAGGGGAATTCCGGCCGGAAACCGCTCCTCCGGTGGGGGTGGCCTCAGAGCTCTTTAAAAGAGCTCTGAGGCCACACCCGGGAATCACGTAATTTCAGGTAATTATTATTTTATGTGAAACTTTTTCCGGAGAATTTATCCAGATAATATATACTATTATATTTTTGGGGGAATTATATGCTGATTCAACGGAAAAGTTTTCTTAAAATGATACTGCTTTTACTCCTTGTTCCTGCTTTTTTGTTCCTGTCTCATAGCGGTTTTGGAGAAGAAAAACTGAGTGAAGAGGAATTAAAAACGGAAATTTCCGAGCTTAAAAAACTGCTCAAGGTGAACCAGTTCCTGGTACAGTATGCCCGGAACCTGGATAAGCAGGAGAAAAAGAAGCATTTTGTCCGGAATAACAGGATTCTTGCGGGAATGCAGGTCAAATTGTTCTATAGTATGGGTAAAATTCACGGCTATGTGGTATTTTTAAATACTGATGACGATTATGCTATTATCGATAATGCTTCGTTAAAGTTAACGTTGGATAGTCGCCATTTTAGTTCGGGGACTAAAACAGTTTTTGTCCGCGTAAAAAAGAATGGCTTTAAAAAACTGACATTGTCCAGGGGAGATACTGTTATCGGCTTTCCTGTTGATGCGGTTAAATACGGAAAAAAGATTGATACCGGAAGTACCATCCAGGTTCGTGCCGAATGCTTTCAGTTTAAAGCGGAAACTGCTATTCAGATTTATTGAAGTCTATTGAGATAGTGTTCTCAATAAAGTCTATTCTATAAACATATTCTCTTCGAAAAATATATCCGAACTTAGCTCTTTAAAAGAGCTCTGAGGCCGCGCCACTGAACATAAAAAAAGACGGGGGATAAACGCCCTCGTCTTTTCACTTCAAACCCCGGAAGGGGTATTATTTTTCCCTGGTAAGGATTTCCCTGATCCGGGGAATCTCAGCTCTGCTCTGCTGCTGGCTTGATATCTTCTTCAGGTATTTTAACCGTTTGTCTTTTCCAATAATGATTATCACACTTTTATTGTTGCAATTGCCAAGACCCCATTTATTTTTTAATTTATAACTCTCGTCAAAGAGAAGCTGCGTTTTGTTTTTTTTCTCCTTGGAACGGACAACAGCCTTAACCAGCCAATTGGGAAGGATCGTGGGGTTGTCTTTCAGGTTTACAACACCAATTCCTTTATATGAGTCTATGGATTTATGTTTTTTCGAGATTTGTGAAAGCGGTTCATTAAAGTCACGGGCATCATAGTCACTGTATATGAGTACTATAGCTTTTTTTCCAAATTCAGGGATAGAAATTGTTTTATCATGTGATGTGGTAAGTTTGATATTATTTAATACCGCCTGTGAAGCTTCAATTGTTTGAAACCCAAAATGATACCCCGTTGCCAGGACCACTATAAGTATGGCAAATTTTTTGCAAAGTGCTTTCATCTTTTATCCTGTATTTGGTTTATTCGATTTTAATTGCTGAGAGGACATAATATCTATATAAAATACAAAAAATATACAGGAAAGTCAACCTATTTAAGCTAATTTAAGGAATTTTTGTAAAAAATTTGACAGGGCGTCATGACCTCAGAGCTCTTTATAAGAGCTCTGAGGTCACGCCACCAAAAAAACGGCCCTACTTCCGCAAAGCCTCAGCAGGAGTCAGTTTTGTACTATACCGGGCCGGGATCATGGCAGCGAGTGCCGGAATAGCAATGGACAGGGCAACAGCGCTCAGAAGATAAAGAATGCTGATAGATGGCCGTATAATATATTCTATTGGAGCATCCATATTTTCAACCATGGATTCGAAATTGACACCATAGTGAGCAATAATAATGATAATGCAGTATCCTACAATAGCGCCGGGAATTCCGCCCGCAGCGCCGATAATTGCTCCTTCCAGGGTAAAGTTAATAAAAATCTCTCTATTAGTCATGCCCAGGGCTTTAAGAGTTCCAATTTCCTGGAGCCGCTCGAAAATTGCCATCATCATGGTGTTGATAATAACAAAAGAGGCCAGGAACAGGATAATACTTTCAATAATAAGGTATGCCACCTTGCTGCTCTCAATAGTAGAGTAAAAATTTCCCATTTGTTTTATATAGCTTTCCGCGATTGCTTCTTCGGGAATGATCTTTTTGATCTTTGACACAAGAGCCGGAGTCATTGCAGTTTCTTTCGCGTAAACAAAAATTTCGGTTGTGCCATCGTCTATTTTTAACAGTTTTTTCGCGTCTGCAAGACTCATAAAAAAGGATTTATTATTAAGAAGCCCCACACCCACATCAACAATCCCGTTCACAGAGAGCTTGATCCCATTAAGCCCGCCTTGAGAGGTCTTGGTTGCGATGAGCAGCTTATCCCCCTCAATAATCTTCAGCTTTTTCGCAAGCCCTTTGCCAATGTAGAGACCTGAGTTAATAAAGGGTTCCTTTTTCAGGTCCTTCTTTTTGCCGTTTTTATCGAGCCGTTTTTGGGAAATTTCCATCTTGTTGTTCGCCAGGTCTATGCCCATGGCAACGGCTTCAGTGGTTGTTTCATCTTTTCCCAGGAGAAGACCAAAACGGATCCGTTCCTCAACACTCTCAACCTCTTCCATTTTTTTTAATTCCCGAATAATATCATTCGACCCATACACCAGTTCTTCCACCGGGAAAAACCGTTCCCGCTTTTTATATTCTGCTGTGGTAATTTTTACATGCCCGGTCTGGTATTGAATAAAATTATCAACATACACGTTAACCACGCCATTTATCAATCCCTGGGCAAGACCAACAATAATAGCAGCAAAAAATATCGAAAGCATGGTCAAAAAAGACCGCTTTTTATTCCGCAGCACATTTCTAAACGCAAATTTAAATAAAGACATAATTCCTCCTTCATAGAAGTTCGAAGTTCGAAGTTTAATGTTTGATGTTTTTTTAAGGAAAGACTTTGAGAAAAAATCTTAACTTCAAACTTGCAACTTCAAACTGTTTTTTCATAACGTTCTTAAACATTCAACCGGCTCCATCTTCGTGACTTTTTTAGCCGGGTAATAACTCGCAAGCACACTGGCAATTATGGAAACTACAAATGCCTGGATATATGCTGATATTTCCCATGTTGATTTTACCACACCCA
>JAAENB010000865.1 GCA_024224995.1 bacterium
CCGTCATGGCTAAACCCGCCACGGGGATGACCTGCCATCCCGGTCTCAACAATACGGGTTGCCCCAAGAAAAGTAAATTTTTCAGCAATGGCCGAATATGATTCCCAGGGATATATTGATACGGTTTGAACATCTTTGTCGATCAGGACCGAAATCTCATCAAGATCTTCAATTTGATACACAAATATGGTCCTGTTCAG
The DNA here is from genome assembly GCA_024224995.1 of bacterium. Next base: position 201 of record JAAENB010000865.1, read on the forward strand.
CGGATGTTCATCCAATGGTTCAACCCGCTCTTTTTGAATAATAAGCCAATTCTGGTTTTCCCCCTGGATTAGTGGATTGCCCAGGAACTGGTTTTCTTTTATCACACAGGTAGTGTGTGCTGCCACATCAATAGGAGTATATATTTTTGGAAGAAGCCTGCTTGCCTGGTCCAGGTAATATTGCAGCTCCTTGATATAGGTTTTTATATCCTTGCTTTTCACAAAGACCTGGAGTGGGCAGAAACAGGCTTCCTGGTCATATATGCTAATATCCTTTGCTAAACGCAAGGCTGCCCCTTCAATATCACCATTGTCGTCATAAATGGCAAAGCTTCTTTTGGGACCAAACTCAATAAGTTCCTTGCCATAGGGAACGATTTTTCTCATTGCTTCCATGGTACTTAATTTACCCCATACACATATGGTATTTGATTTTTCAATAATTCTTTTCCCCGAATCACTTGCAGGATCCCAGTACGCCACGCTTATGGATTTGGCTATTGGATTTTCCGGATCAATGTCAACAAGCATTGAAGCGAAGGCAATGATTGATACGGGGTCACGTTTGGGTAATTTACAGATTGAGATATTCTTTGTGACAATGCTTCGCACAAGAGAAAAAAGACTCGCCATAGGCACATTCCCCACCATAATGTGAAGCACTGATCCCCTGGGCTGGGCGTGTTTATATACTGCCTGTGAAGGAAGCCATTCATCAAGATAATAGGGATTAACAAGATCTCCCTGGATCATTTCATATATTTCCGATCGATCGCAGGAGCCGATTATCATGTCAAAATCGTTTTTAATTATTCGTTCACAATACCCGGTAATTGATGAAATTTGTTTTATTGTTGTTTCTGCAAATTCTTTCTTTTCAGACCAGGCTGTTGATAATTTATCAAGATATTTTGCAATGTCATCAATTGACAGGTCATGGAGCGTTTTATTATCACTCTCAAGTATTTGTTTAATATGTTCTTCTTGTAATTTCGGAATAACAATTGATTCTCCGGTTTCATAGGAAAACCGGGTCAGATCCTCCTTGCTTAAAGAATCAGGATATATCTTTTTTCCACAAACAATAATCGGCAGTTTTATATCTGGCATAAATGTATAAATCCGGAAATGTAAATTTTTATGATTCTGTTTTTATAAAATAACACAATTTTTCTATTTTTTCAAGTTTTTTTTTGAATTCAGTTCCTCGCCAGCATAAAATAAGCCCCTTGCGTACAAACAAACCACACCCCATAAGTCACCGCAGTAGCCCAGGCCGCGCCGATCATTCCGTACTGCTGAATTAGCAATATATTAAGAGGAATATTAATCGCCCCGGCAATAAGTGAGATAAAAAAATTGACATGGATCTTTCCCATGGCAAGAATAATTCTTCCGGCAGGAGCCCCTATGGAAAAGAAAAACAGGGCCATGAGAAGAATTAAAAAAGGTTGAATCGAGTCAAGGTACTTTGTTCCAAACAGGAGCTCAATGCCGAATCCTCCAAGGAGAAAAGCCCCGGCGCAGACAACTATCATCATAATAATCATACGCTTAAACATCCTGGAATAGGAAGCAGCAAGAGCCTTCCTGTCGCGGCCGATTTCCGAAAGATAGGGAAACGACGCGTCCATAATAGCCAGGGGAAGAAGCCGTACAAACTGCATAAGGAGTACGGCAATGGAATAGTGTCCCACAATATTCGCGCTGCCCAGAATCTCCGTAAGGCAAATAATATCGGCAGTGGAAACCACCAGCAGGGTCATTTCCGCGAAGATCCCCCAGAGCCCGAATTTTACCATACGTTTTATTATTGCGGGATTGATCTTTTGGAACGAAATATATTTTTTCCCCGCTGCAAACACGGCCCCTGCCGTAAGAATTGCGATACCTATCCTGGCAGCAATATAACCCTTCAGGCCAAAAAACCATGCCCCGCCAATAAAAAATATCACGGAAAATATTTTTATGCGTAAATCGATTCGGGCTTTTTTAACAATCTCTTTCCGGGCATGGAAATTAAGGACCATAATTCCGGACAGAGCAGTAAAGGGAATGGTAAACGCCAGGAACCGGAGATAGTAATTGGCAGTACTGTCTTTAACCAATTCAAGAGAAGCAGCCAAAAAAGTCGCGGTCATGGTAAGCAGGGAAGTGGCCATTACAATAACAAGCCCGTGAAACAGGAGCGAACGCTTTTCTTCATCAGGAACGGGCTCTGAAATAAACTTCAGCACCGACGCGGAAATCCCCATGAGCGATACAATCCCGGCGAAATTTATTACGGCATTAATAACGGCAATATGACCCATTGCGGCAGGCCCTAAAAAACGGGCCAGGAAAATCTGAACCGGGAAGCCCAGTATTTTTACAAGCACCATTGAAATAAAGAGCTGAACCGCGCCGTGGGAAACAAGTTTATGTACATCTGTTTTCGCGGAAGTTTTTATTTTTTCGAAATAAGACATAGTCCTGAGCCCCTATTTTTCCATAAGTCTTGAATAAAGGGTTAGAAGTCTTTCCCCGAAATCGGGCTGCGGAATATCCTGTAACAGTTCTTTTCCTGACGCAAGATCCGCAAGCACTGTGCGGACCTGTTTTTCCAGGTCCGCAGCGTCTCCGCTTTTGTGCAGAATGGTGCCCGAAGGGCGGTCCGTCGCGTCACTGGCAATAACAGGCCGGTTAATAAACAGCGCCTCACGCACTGCCAGGGAATCTCCGTCTGATGCATTGGGCCGGATGTACATATCGCACAGGGCAATAAGCGCGGGAAGGTCTACGGGAGTAGTACAGATGTTGATATTCCCGGCAAGATCCCGTTTTTCCATATCATCAGTAAGCTGCCGCACGGAACCTGCTTCCTTGCTGTTTGGAACGGACAGTACCAGCCCAATATTAGGAAAATCTTTTTTTAAATGCTCAATCATGGTGAGCTGGAGTTTAACTCCATAGGTGTCAACTCCTTCGGGAGAAAAGATCGTATATATGTACGCGCAGAGAACGGGCTTATGAGTATTCACGAATTTCCGGGTTTCCTGTGGAATGGTGGCAGGATCGCTCTTCTTTTGGGGAATAAAAGCGGGAAGCAGCCGAATCCGTCTGCCGGGTATTCCTGCGCCGGCCAGGGCATCGGCGCTTTTTCCGCTCACGCAAACAATTCGTGAGATATTTTTTAAACACCTCTTTAAGAAAAAAGAACGAATCAAGCCTAATTTTTTTGCCACGAGGGCGTCAGTAATGGTTTCATCATGAAGTGTATACACAACCCGTTTTCTCAAAATCGATAAAAATATCATGAAGATCCACAGGGGAAGCAGAGGCATGGTGTGAAAATGATAAACCGTCCCCTTTGCCCGGAGCACTGTTCTATAAAAGGATATCTGCCTGAGTCCCTTTGACGCCGTAACTCCACAGGTGGGATCAATAACCCGGTAATCTATATTTTTGGAAGAGAGAAGCTCTGCCATGCGTGAAACATGAACTGCCACTCCACCCCAGGGCGGAGGAGTTGGGCCAATAAGAATAATTTTTTTCTCTACTTGTTTCGTCATCGGCACAGATCCCTTACGGTAATGGCCATGCGCGCGGCAAGTGCTGCCTCATGAACTGAAAGCAGCAGGGAGTCCTCTCCCCGGATCTTTTTTACAAATTCCCGTGTTTGTTGTTCATGCCCTTTGTCCTGTTTTTTCAAGCGGATTAAACCTCTCTTTTTCCCAAATCGGCCGAATCCATAGAGCTGCAAGGTCTTAAAATCGTCGATGATAATTGATTTTCCATTACAATGTATCTCACAATATTCTTTTGGCAATTCCGGACTCCCCAGGGAAGAATAAACAAGGTTTGCTATGGAGCCATTTGGATAGGTTATGGCTGCGATGCAGCTCTCCGGAGCCCCTTGAGCGGATATATCAACCGGCTCCTGCCCGGTAAAAAAGTTGAAGAGGTCAAAGAAATGGCATGCCTCTCCAATAATGCGCCCGCCGCCAATTTCCGGGTCCCTGGTCCAGTGATCCGGAGGGACAAATCCCGCATTGACCCGGTAATTGATTATCATGGGGCTTTCTTTTTTTGCTTTTTCTTCTTTAATAAGGGATTCTATTTTTAGCGCAAAGGGCGAATAGCGGCGGTTATAACCAACAGTAAAGACCCCGTTGCCTGTTTCTGCCTGTTCAGTAAGGCGGTCTATTTCATTGCTCGTAAGGCCCATTGGTTTTTCAAGGAGACAATGTTTTTCCGCCTTAAGAGCTTTTTCGGCCATGGGAAAATGAAGGTTGTGCCTGGTGGCAATGAGAACGGCATCAATACTCTTGTCTTCAAGGATCTCTTCAAAAGCGGTTGAACAATATTCCGCGTCAAAATCACTTGCCGCCCGCTTCGCGCTTTTCCCGCTTTTGGCTGCAACAGTCTTTAAATTGAGATCTTTTATTCGCGCGATTATGGGAAGATGGGTTCCGGTAGTATACCCGCCCGCGCCCACTACCGCTATTGATATGATGTTTTTTGGAATATTTTCTATATTGGGAGTTTCCCGCTGCGGAGTGCTTTGTTTTAATTTTTCTTCCTGGCTGCCTTGGGGATAATCAAGAATAACCCCGTAACACTGCTCACTTTCAGCAGCAATAGTTTCAAAGGCAAGAGGAGCTTTTTCTATGGAAAACCGGTGAGATATGAGGGGGCTCAGGGCAACTCCGGCCCCTGCCATTGCGGCAAACGCCTGCATATTCCGTTTTTCAGTCCACCGGACATAGCCCACGGGGTAATCGATCCCTTTTTCTTCGTACAGGGGATCATACCTGCCCGGACCGTATGAGCAGGAGATGGTAAATTCAATCTCTTTTTCATAAAAAGGAGTCCGGTCAATATTCATTCCCACGGCACCAACCACAACAACCCTGCCCTTTTTCCGGGCAAGTTCCATTGCCAGGTTAACCGGGCCGCTATCGTCAGTTGCGGCGCAAATAATGACCGAATCCGCTCCTATATTATCGGTACATTCAAGAACCCGGGGAGCAGGCTCTTCGCCCGTAATAAAGCCGGAATCGAGTCCCTGTTTTAGGGCAAAATCGATCCTGGTTTTAGAAATATCAATGCCAATAACCCTGCACCCGGCTGCTTTTGCCAGTTTCACCGTAAGCATACCAACCAGTCCAAGGCCAATTACCACTACATTTTCGCCAAGAGAAAGCCGGGCCTGGCGCACTCCCTGGAGGGCGATACTGCCCAGGGTGGTAAATGCCGCCTCCGGAAATGAAAGCTCAGGTGGAATGGGTACAACCAGGTTTTCGGGAACAGCAGCTATTTCAGCGTGGCAGGCATACCCTGCCCCGCCCGCGGCAACACGGTCGCCCGGTTTAAAACCGCTTACGTCTTTGCCGGTTTTAAGAACCACTCCCGAAAGGGAATAACCCATGTCGGAAGAGATGTTGTCGAGGTTTTTGCTTTTTCGCAGGATTCCGGCAAGCCCCTGGCTTTGCAGGGTGGCCCCAATTCTGCCGACATTTTTCGCGATGCCCGTTATTTTGTTTAAACGGTCGCCAGAACTTTCAATGCCGGAACCGGCTTCGCTGCCGGGACTGATGAGGGAATTCATCACTTCGATTAAGACTTCTTTGTCTCCGCAGGATGGAGCGGGGACTTCTACGATATGGAGTTCTTTTAATCTTGTTTTGAACAGTTGTTTCATATGTTGTGCTCGATTTTTAAAGTTGGTGCGGCGGGCAAAAGAATAACACCTCTTTGGGATGCTCCGGAACTCGCGTTGCTCAGACAGTCCTCACATCCCAAAGAGGTGTTATTCTTTTGCCTGATGACGTTTTGTCTTTGGCACCCCTTGGTTAGTATTATTTTCGGTTATTTTTCCGGTGGAGAGAGATTAATTTTATTATTTTACTCTTTTACCCCAAAAGCGAGACTCTGGCTGTTTATAAAAGAAGGGACTGAGACTTCCATGATTTCGCAATTGGTGAAGAGTTCACGGATCTTTTTATTGCAGGTTTCAACCTGGATTGGGGAATATTCCATAGCCCCTGCGCGGGCAGCGATGACGCCGCCTGGTTTGAGGATTCTTTTTATTTCCCCGATATTATTAATAATTTGCCTGTTGGCGTAATCCGTGAGGTCTACAAAAACAATGTCCCTGCTTGCAGATGGTACTTTTTTTATGGTCTCAAAGGCGTCTCCGGGAATGAGCTCCAGCTTTTTGTTTTCAAAGGCTCCGGCCGAAACAGAGGGAAGATGCTCTTTGCAGAGCGCAACAACCTCTTTGTCCAGTTCAAGGACCTGTACTTCGGAAACATGCTTCTCCAGGCATTCACGGGCGATTCCGCCGTCGCCGCCGCCAAGGATAATAACCGACGCCGCGTTAGAGCAGTGAAGTTTTTCAAAAGCCCGGGCCGCGAAAGGCTCATGAAAGAGTTTTTCATCGGCAACTGCCACATTGAATTCGTCATTGCAAAAAAGACAATTGCCCAGGGTTTTTACCGTAAGGATCTTTATATCCTGCCCTGCCCTGGTGTTTAACCGGACAAGCTCTTTTTCTATTGGGAAGCCTCCATATGAGCCCTCTTCTTCATGGGACTCTCTCATTGTATATCCACGCTTTAGAGAACGTACTTTTATTTGGTCAGGAGAGTATATTTTTTTTAGAATATCAACTGCCAGAGCCGGGCTTTTGGCTCCGCAGGTGAAATAATCAAAGCTGATAAAATTGATCTCAGGAAAGGTGTGGAAGCTGATGTGGCTGGCCGAAAGTAAGGCAACCATTGTGGCACCGCCGGGCTGAAAAGAGTGATGAGAGATATTTAAGATATCCACTTCCGTGATACGGGTTATTTCCCGGACCGCCTGTTTCATGCGGTCAATACTGTCAATAATGCCGGGTTCAACTCCGATCAATTCTACAACTATATGTTCTCCAACTACTGCCATTTTTATACCGTTATTCCATACGTTTAATCTTTACATTGAAGCTGGTAAATCTCATCCCATTCATCTGCAAGCAACTGTAAAACCGGAAGGAATTGTTTCCATTTTTCATTTTCCAGGTATTCCAGGTTTCTCCTGAAATCTTTTTCATTATCAATGTCACTATCTTCAATAGAAACTTTGAGCTGGGTTTTAAACAGGTCGTTAAGGTCTGTATACTTTTTTCCTTCTCTGGTTATTTTTCCTCTTTCTTTGAGAATTTGCGCGGCCTCTTTTAAAAGTAAAACATAATCTGCCAGGAGATTGCAATTATACTCAATTCCTTCTTCTTTATAAGAATACTCATCCATGGAAGGAGTTTTTGTTACTTTTTTCCCGGGATTTTCTCCTTTGCTGCATGAACAGGCAATAGAAAATAGAATAATAAGTAAAATTGTCAGTATATTTTTCTTTTTCATAGAAAATTTTAACTCCTGAAAAACCAAACTCTATAAACTCTATTGTAGTAATAATAGCCGGTTTTAACAATAAGTCAAGCTTTTCCCGGAAAAATATTGTGAGAAGTTGTATCTATTAAAGAGCTTGACACCATGTTCTGTTTCTTACTTGACAAGAGCTCTTTTTTCCGGTATGAAAAGAGTATACTATTCGACATATACACTCAGGGAGGAATGGAATGGCACAGGCAAAACTGATACTGGATGACAAAGAATATAAGTTTCCAATTGTTGTTGGAACTGAGAATGAAAAAGCTATTGATATTTCCACATTACGGTCGAAAACCGGGTTTGTTACCCTGGATAACGGGTTTCAGAATACCGGTTCCTGCTCCAGTGCCATTACCTATATAGATGGTGAAAACGGGATCCTCCGCTACCGTGGGATCCCTATTGAACAGCTGGCCTATGAAACAAGTTTTGTGGAAACTTCGCACCTGCTTATTTACGGGAATCTGCCTACCAAAAAAGAGAGCGAGGATTTTTCCCGTCAGCTCACCATGCATTCCATGATCCACGAAGATATGATCAATTTTTTTACCGGCTTTCCGCCAACAGCCCACCCAATGGCTATTTTATCCGCCATGGTTGGAACTTTGAGCGTCTATTATCCACGAGTATTTGATCTTGAACATGAGGATGAAGAACAGGCCCGGGCCGATGAAGTTATGACCATTGCCCGCTTATTGGCAAAAGTCCGTACAATCGCGGCTTTTTCCTATAAAAAATCTATTGGTGAACCCTTTATTTATCCTCAAAAGCAGTTTAAATATTGTGAAAATATTCTTAATATGATGTTTGCCAGTGAAACAAATTATTGGGAGCTGGACAAGGAAATGGTTAAGATCCTGAACCTGCTCCTTATTCTCCACGGTGATCATGAACAGAACTGCAGCACCTCTACGGTTCGACTGGTGGGCAGCAGCAGGGTAAATCTTTTTTCCTCTGTTTGTGCCGGCATTTGCGCGCTCTGGGGGCCTTTGCATGGCGGCGCTAACCAGCGGGTGATTGAAACCCTTGAGATGATTCACCATGATAACAATAATGTTAAAAAATATGTCGATAAAGCCAAAGACAAAGATAATCCCTTCCGCTTAATGGGATTTGGTCACCGGGTCTATAAAAATTACGACCCCCGGGCGAAAATTCTTAAAAAAGTCTGTGCTGATTTTTTTGGCAATCGTAAGATCAATGATCCGCTGCTGGATATTGCTCTTAAACTGGAAGAGATTGCTCTCAAAGATGATTTTTTTGTGAGCAAAAATCTTTATCCAAATGTGGATTTTTACAGCGGTATCCTCTACCGGGCCATGAATATTCCTACGGATATGTTTACGGTAATGTTCGCCCTTGGCAGGCTTCCCGGGTGGATTGCCCAGTGGAAAGAAATGCATGAAACCGTTCCTTTTAAAATCGGGCGTCCCCGGCAGGTTTATACAGGGCCTGGAAAAAGAGATATCGTTCCAAAACCGGATGAGGTTATTGAGGATAAGTAGCCGGGGCTGTTCATCTCTTGAATTCCGTTTATCATTATGAAGAGAATTGCTGTTATAAGTCCCGATGCCACAGATGAGATGATGGGGGCTCTTAAAAAGATCGATATTGAAGCGGTTCCTGTTCCCGTAACGGGCTGTGTGGCAGAGCCAATATCGGGCCATCCCGATCTCCAGGTTTTTGTTTATGGGGATAAAATATTTTGTTGGCCCAATATCTCCCGGGAGTTTCTTAAAAAAGTTGAACCTTTTGGTGAGATTGTGCTCTGCGAAAGTTTATTATCGGACAGCTATCCTCTTGATATCTTTTATAATATAGCCTGTACCGGCAGTGCGGCTTTTCACCGGTTTGATTATTGCGACCCAATGATCCGTACTTTCCTGGAATCAAAAAACATCAGCCTGATAAACGTTAGTCAGGGCTATTCCAAATGTTCAACAGTGGTTGTTGATTCGGGCAGGATTATTACTGCGGATCATTCCATTCATAAGGGAGCTCTTGCTCATGGGGTCAGTTCCCTGCTTATTGAGCCCGGGCATGTAGACCTGCCCGGGTATGCCTACGGTTTTATTGGCGGAGCGTCCGGCATGCTTGATGAGCATGTTTTTTTTACGGGAACCTTCCACCATCATCCATCGTTCCGCCGGATAATGGAATTCATTGAAGCTGCCGGGAAAAAAGTAATGCTCCTTTCTTCGGAAAAGATCATTGACCTGGGATCGATCCTTTTTTTATGATCGTGGCAATGGTTTTTAATACAAGCAGTATCCAGGGAATCCCGTGAAAAAAAAGATCAAACCAGTCAACAGGCCGTTTGAGCGTCCCGTTTATGAGCATGTTCAGTTTTTCCCAGATGTGCGGCGGCGTAAAGGGCGCCAGCCCCAGAGTAGCACAGGCTATAATTACATAAGCCCAGGGAATTTTTGATATGGGTTCCATCATTGGGGAAATCTCCTTTTTTTTGATGTAGTAGTAGGGTAGAGGCATGCCTCTACCCTACTACAGAACCGACAATAGATATCCCGATACCATGTCTTCATATTATAGTCAAGATTTTTTATCTCCCGATGAGTTCCTTCACCCCTGATACTGCTGGTTTTTTGCTTACTGTTTAGTGCACAACTTTTAGCAGGTCACCGGTTCTGTAAAAGGCACCAACAGATAAACCCGCGCTTTTTGCGGCAGCATTATTGGCATGTTCGGACAGGCCGGGAACCTGCAGTTTGGACGTTGGATTCTTTGTGCCAATCCCAACATTACCGTTAACTTCCCACATCGTTGAAGGCAATAGCCCGGAATAAATACGGTTTCCTTCAGGGTGCAGAAAGAAAAACTCAGATAGTCCGTAACATCCGTCAGCTCCTTGAGCAGGATCTCCGTCTGCCTTATAAATGGTAAGTCTTATTTCAGCGACTATAATACTGGGAAGTCTAACCATGAATTCTCTTCTGCTATAAGAATTTTCCGAATAGTCCGCAAGAACGACCCACTCATTGGCGCCGTTATAAATATTTCTAACTTCTAATTTAAAATTGACAATATGGTAATATCGAGTAGTGTAACCTATCCAGGTTCCTGCCTGGCAATGACTTGTATTAAGATCAGAGATTGTTATTACCTGGGGATTGTCAAAAGAGGGGGCTGTTGTTGAATAAGAAGGGAGAAAATTGCCGTCGAAAAGCATATCAAGATTGATCGGAGCCGGTCCCGTCTGTGTTACGGTATATCTATTCATCGCGTTGAATAATATATTGGTCTCCAATCCAACAGGACTGTTATTTGATGAAATCACTGCCCCACTGATTGTACCTTCAACATCCAGCTTGTGAACAGGATCTGCAACACCTATCCCAACATTACCGGAAAAAATATAGTTATCCTCCACGCCGCTGATATTGCTCTGCAAGTTGTTCATATTTGAATAACCAAAGTTCTCACTCTTAGAGCTGTTTGAACTGTTTCCGCTTTGCAGCCCTGCTTCACATCCCATAAAGATCAATGCTGCCATAATAATACTTTGTAAAACACCGAAAAAACATAACTTCTTCATATTGTTACTCCTGATTAATTTAGTCGCAAAAAGCAAATAATTACTTTCGCAGTTTAAGTTTTTTGAAATGGAGATAAAAGGGGGCGGATTACCAATAATGATATTGACATATTAGAGTCAAGTTTTTTTATTATATTAAGATGAAAGATATTTGTTCATACACACCGCAGGATGAGGATCTGCAAATTGATAATCCCTACCTGGCGGAAATCGAAGAATTAAAGGCCGGAATCGCTGCCCGGGGCGGAGACCTCTCCACAGAACTCTACCGCCACCGGGAATCCCTGGTTTCGCAGTATTCTTTTTCAATTCCAACGATCGAATCCCTGAAAATTCTTGCGCGCTATTCCCCTATCGTGGAGATCGGTGCCGGAAATGGGTATTGGGCATACTGCCTGAACGAGTTGAAAGTTGATATTATCCCCTTTGATAAATATCCCCCTGAAGAGGCCCTGCCCTGGCCCTGGGGCTCTATGGAAGATAAGAATTTCTGGTACGATTCGGAATGGTTCCCCGTGAGTGAGGGAGATGAGGAGATGGCTGCCTTTCATGCCAAAAGAACCCTGCTGCTCTGCTGGCCTCCTTTTCATACTCCCATGGCAAGCCATACTCTTGAAGCGTATACCAGGGCCGGTGGGAAAACCCTGGTATATATCGGGGATCGTTTATCCTCAGGAGACGCGGCTTTTCATGAAACGCTGGATTCTCTGAAAGTCCTTGAAAAAATAAAAATCCCGGGCTGGCCCGGGACTAATGACTATTTGACGGTTTATTTAATAAATTAACTTACTTACTTTTTCATATATTTTTTTGAGTCAAACAGGTATATATCCTCAATCATTTCTTTAATATTCTCTTTTTCTTTTTCCATAGCCTTTCCCAGGTTCTTCTCTTCAATTTCAGTACCGAAATAAGCCTGTTTGGTTATGCTCCCGACTATTTCTTTTATTTCCGGGTTTATGGGTTTCTTGTCTTTATCAAAAAATTTGCATTTATAAATAAGAATAATATTGGGGCCCGCTTCTCCTCCCCAGTCAAACCCATCCCTGATGCCGGCAGTAAATGTTTCAGTAATGCCATCACCATCGCCATCTTCAGCATAGTATAGTGTTTTATTTATTGTTTTAGCGGCTATCCTTGTACAGTATTTGGTTTCACCGGTATCATATGCTCTTTTAGGTATCGGTTCTCTGGTTACATAAATATTCTCTTTATCATTAATCATTAAATTCATCAACTTTTTAACATGAGCCTTTAGAAATGTACTTCTTACTTCCGAATACATTTTAATATAATTGTCTGCCAGGTTTTTTGGCGTCGTATTTTCCTCTCCCGGCTTTGCGTCCTGTAAAGCAACTTTTCTCATGATACTCAACTTTCGGTCCGTAATAGTGACAAAATCGGGGTTATTATCAATTTTATTGCTCCAGAGGTCCGGAATCATCCTGTTTTCCATTTCAAGGATCTTTTTTTGTCCTCTTACATCATAGTTGCTGTCGTAACCATCCTTAAAAAGATACATTTTACTGTCCCGTATAATCAGCAAAGAGGCTACGGAATTATCATATATGGTAAATGGAAGATCTTCATCATATTTTTTTTCAATATGCTGGAACGCAATCCTGTCTTGTTTGAAATTTGATATTAGTTCTATGTTTATTATTTTATAAACCAATTTTTTATTATTTGACAGGGCACCTGTTGCCAGGATTAGCAGCATAATTACTGCGATAACAAGTAGTTTTCTTCTTTTCTGTAACATATTTAACCTTTAATATTAATGTTTTTATACATATAATTATCTATTAATAGTTTCGGCCTTTCCCTCGATTCTTTTAAGAATTAATCTCTAAATTATCTACAAATTTTCACGATGCAGGTTAATAACCAGGGCATCGACACTCTCTTCTATCCCTTCTTCAATCGTTGAGAGGGATTTTGAAAGACCTTTGTCGTCGTTGGAAACGGCAATGAAAGACCATTCCGCTTTTTTATGCTCATTCTGATACCCGCTTTCGCACACCGCAATATTTACCTGCTTGCCAAAACGGTCCCTGAGCCCGGAAAGACGCTGCCGTTTCTCTTTTAACGAGCCGCACCCTTCCAGGCGGAATTCTACTACTAATAACCCAATATGCATGCTGCCTCCTGTTGTAAAAGTTCTTGCATAATTCTCATAAAAGGGATATAAATAAGAGGATATGCTATTTATTCAATCAAAAAATGTAATTATTAATTCATGCAGGGAGGCTGTACAATGAAAAGATTTCTTATAATAGCACTTGTTGTGATAGTGGCAGTTCTCATATTCCTGGGGTATAGCGGACTTTTTACGTCTATCAAAGTAACCGAAAAAGAAATGGGCCCCTATACTCTTGTATATAAGGACCATAAGGGAAGCTATAAAGAAACGATGAAAATCCAGGGAGAAATAACATCTTCTTTACTCAAAGATCTTAAAATTGAAACAAAACGAGGATTTGGGATTTTTTATGATGACCCTGAAAAAGTCAAAGAAGAAGATCTCAGAAGTGAAGTTGGTATGATCCTCGAAGAAAAAGAGCATTCAAGGAAAGAGGAAATTTCGAAAAAATATACGGTTAAGATGTTTCCCGTACAAAGAGCAGTAGTGGTGGAATTCCCCTTTAAGAATACGGTCTCAATACTTCTGGGTCTTTCTAAAGTATACCCAAAGCTGGAAGAGCATATTAAGAAGAAAGGATACGCGGAAAATCATATAATGGAATTATATAATTTTCCGCAGAAAAAAATACTGTATATTGCGCCAATAAAAGAGACTCGAAAAGAGACTCCGGAGGAAAAGAAAGAAAATAAATAATTAATTTTCCAGGATCGTGATATCAACGCGCCTGTTCTTTTTACGCCCTTTTTCATTGGCATTGCTTGCCACAGGTTTTTGGGAACCAAGTCCCCGTGTAGTAACCTGGTTTTTTTTACAGGCTCCTAACGAAAGAAGGTAATTCCCCACTGCCCGGGCGCGTTTTCTGGAAAGAATAAGGGAGGTCCGTTCCGGCCCTACCCTGGCAGTATGACCCGTAATAAGAAAATCTCTTCCCGGGTATTTTTTCATAATAGCCGCGATTTTAGCAAGTTTCTTCTTCTCCGATGTTCTGAGCGCTGCTTTATTCGGGGGAAATTCTATATTATCCAGGGTGAGAGTTACTCCGCTAGCTCCTGCTTTAACAGTAGTGTCGGCAATTCCCTTTATTCCTATTTCAGCCTTAAGATCCTTAACAACCTGAACCTTGTTCAGTTTTTTCGATTTGATGAGCCTTCCCCTGGCAATTCCTTCATATTCTACGAATTTACCGTTTGAAAGATGGAATATATAATCAAATTCATCTATATAAGAATGGAGCTTTCCTTCTTTAATGTTCCAGTAATATACCTGGTCCGAAACCCCGGTTATTTTTACCGGTACTGGCTGTGAAGTCTGGCGTATCGACTTTACCCGGTGAAACGTGGTATAATGGATCTTTAAAACAGCCACCCGTTCCCCGTCTTTGACCTCATTTCTCAGGTACGAATACTGTACGATTACTGGAAAATGGAATGCTTTTTTTATTCCGTAGCCTCTTCTCAGGTCGTGGACCTCTTCAGCGGTCTCGGTCCAGGTATCTCCGGGTTTAACTGTTCTTTCGGGAAAAAAAGGAAGATTTCGAAGTACGGGCATAAAATAATCCTTGTTTATTGTATATCGTCCCTGTTTATCCCGTTTAAACCGGGAACGGTAATTTGACTTTTGAGAGAATGAAGCAGTTGCGGAGTAAAAGCTTTCAGAGGTCTGGAAAGAGGCTGAAATGTCGCCTTTTCCTGCTTCTGCCGAGAGCACGGAAATTGCTACTTTATAAAGAATATCGGTCTTACAGGAAACTACCCCATTAGAAGAAACTGCTTCACTTACTTCGGTAATTACCCGGTATTTTTCCCCGGCTGTATATTTAAAAGCAAGCTCCTCAGCGGAGACCGGTATCGCCATAAGGGTAATAAGAAAAAATATCACTTCTGGAATGAATCGCTTCATATTCACACAATTATAATAATAGCGGCTGCAAGTCAATAAAAAATATGAACCTGTTACTGCAAAAACAAGACTTGAGTTCCTAAAAAAGTCGTATATGCTAATATCAGGTCCATGGGAACCGGCAGGGGCGGGAAAAAATAGGTCAGAAGCTGTGGTTATACCGGGGTCCGTTTCTGTCGGCCCCCCAACCCCCAGAGGGGGCGTAAAAGTTTTTGAAAATGAGCCAATTTCAGCCCGGGGTTTTAACCCCAGAGGGCAGCAGAGCAAAACCCCGGATAACATCTTCCGGGAACAGGCCCTGTTTCTAAAATAGTTCACCAGGATGATGGGTTTTTCTCATAGCGTGGGGCTTCCAG
>JAAENB010000866.1 GCA_024224995.1 bacterium
CAGACATACTTCATTTGACAATAAAGAAAATAAATGCTTAGTCAATCTTTTTTTGATACACAAATGAGCTTTCACCGGCATTCCCGGGTGAACTTCCGCCAAGAGCCATCCAGGGTGATATAATTTCAGAAAATGAGCTGCCTGCAGAAATTATATCGCCCTGTACGGGCTTCTCGTATTAAAATAACAGTTGACATTTTGTATAAGTATTGCACACAATGAGTAATTTAATGAAGGTACTATTATTATGAAACTTGCTGAAGCGTTGATAGAAAGAAAAGCCTCAAAAACCAAACAGGAAGAACTTAAAAAAAGGATCTATCAGAATTCCATGATCCAGGAAGGTGAAACTTCCGTAGAAGATCCGTTGGTTTTAATTGAAGAATTGCAAAAAGAGATCGTTAAATTTGAAGATCTTATTATTCGCATAAATAAAACAAATGTGGTAACACAATTAACCGATGACATGACCTTGATGGAAGCTATCGTAAAAAAAGACATGTTGAATTACCAGCATATGATACATCTTAACCTGGCCGATAAAGCAACGCCAACTCATGAGCGTTACAGCGCCCGGGAAATAAAAAATATTCCAAATGTGAATATCAGTGAGATACGCCAAAAAGCCGATGAGATCGCGAAAGAATACAGGCTTCTCGATATGAAGATCCAGGAATGCAACTGGAAAACAGAAATAATTTAAATATCAAACGGGGCAGTGAAGGGGGACATATCAACTCCGCCCGGAGTATAAACGAAGGCACTCCTTACCCGGATAACGCCAATTTCCGGGTTCAAATATTTACCTATTACTATTAAGAGGTCGCCCAAAAAGAGACACGTGAAAGAAGATTGGAAGGTGGCTGTTTAGAATTGCAGGCTTTACGGATAAATGTTCACTACCGGGTATGACGCTTCCTGCCCCCTTTGGTGCTTAAATTATTTCATTACTTTTAACCTCACCGGTATCCGCAGCTCATAAAAGAGTCGTGGAATAAGCCGTAGCATTTTTTTTAAAGAATCTTATTACCATGAACAACCGCAATAGCAGCTCCCGGTATACCATACTGCTCCATTTTATGTTTTACCCGGGCTATTACTTCTTCATCCTGGAATGCGGGTTTTCTTCATCAGCGGTTTTATTGAACAGCAGCATCAAACTTTTCAGCAAGCTTGATCATGTCCGGGAGAATTCTCTCTATTTTCTCAGGGGATATATATGGGAACAGGCTTAACAGCATAGATGGGCCAAAAGTACAAACCACCTTTTCTCCATCCACAACAAGGCCGTTTGTCCCCACATCATTTGAGAGGTGAAAGACCCATTTTCTATAAAAGTTAACAATGGCATCAAAAAGACGGGGTGCGTTTAATAGTTTTTCCGCGTAATTTGAATCAACCCGCCTGGTGCGGTATAAATAGTTAAAAGCGCGATTTTCCGGAGTAAATTCTTCCCAATCATCCATGAGGTCCACCAGGGGTTTGCCCGTTTCCAATTCCAGGATCTCTTTGCCGGTTTTTAGCCCAACAGAGATCCAGGGTCCGGAGCTTAAATGATCATAACAGATCCGGACTTTAACCGGCATTCCCCGGCATTCCCAGTGCAGTTCTCCAAAGTCATATTTAAACCGGCCCGGTTCATGATGGTATCCCTTCAAATCGGCGTATAGCTCCAGTTTTTTCCAATATATCTTCTTTGCGATATAAGAATAAAGGCTGCCGGGTCCAAGAAAAAAGACCAGGAACTTAAAGGAGAAAAGTATCCGTTTGAGTATGCTTATTAGTATAATATCCATGACTTTCATGGTTATAATTTCATAAGCTGGAAGTCAACCATAATTGCTATAATGCCCCTATTCTTCTTTGAGAAGCATCTATACCAGGGAGCCGGGCCAGGTTGCCGCCGAACATTTGAACACCTGGTTCAAGAGATCCTTGATATATACACCGAAACCGGGGAACTGCCAAAAACAAACATTCTCATATCAAAAATGCATTTGACAGGTCTTATTCATTGTGGTATTCTTAATAAGTTTGGAGTTGTAAAAGGAGGATCTAATGAAAAAAATCATTTTTTTTATTTTGCTGTTTGTTGGGATTATTACATATGTTTTGGCTGCCAATGTTGAAAGAGTTGGTACCGGTATTGAGTGGGAGGCTCACAATATAAGAGTTGTTATTGTTGGACCTGGTAACAAGAGAATAACGGTGCCGAATGCATTATATAGTGAGATGATGTTAAAATCGAGGTTAAAGACGAAGTATGCTAGTGACCTCATGAGTGGAGCCATTAAAGAAGAGAGAGTGATTAAGGTTGTATTTGATAATATTGGGTGGGGAGAAAACAAGGGTCTTGATGCGTGTCCGGAAATAGTTACAGCGGGGTTTGGGGCTACATATGAAGAGTTATTGATTAGCCGCAGTAGAGCAATGGCATTGCTGTATAAAACATTGAAAACTGCCTATACCAATGCAACTGTTAAAAAAGTAAATTTGGGTAAAGGTTATGAAAATTGTGTTTCTCCGGAAACAATTATAACTACTTATAACACTGCTATAGCAAAAGATGACTATTTAGAAAAAAAATTAGCTGGTTCGAACGGCAAGTCTTTGCGCTGGTATTTATGGGATCTGGAAACCACTGATGAGTGGAAAAAATTCTTAGACTCAAAAGACAAAAATGCCGCGAAGCTGTATTTTTGTAGTAAAGGCACGAATACTATAGACAAAAATGAGGTTGTGTATCATTTGAATTTTGGAATCCCGTTAAATGACCTGTACACGAGCGAGTTATTTTTGGGTTTATCAAATGGATATGGTGATCGGGTCACGGAACATTCGGTAGAAGAATGGGAGAATGCACGAAAGAGAGCCGGGAAATGTACGGCCTGTGTTAAAAAGAATATGACAAAGGCTTTCCCGGCACTCAAATTTGATGCATCGGACGAATTTTATACCATGATAAAAGGTGCGCTCACCTATTTGTATTACGGCTACTATCATAATTTGGATATACAAAAGAGAGCTGGGAGTAAAGATAAAGATTCTCATATAAATCTGGTAAAATCTTCACTTCACCCAATGAAGAAATTACTGTCTAAAGAACATGATACCTGGGAGCTTCAATATTTTAATGCTACGGGTACTAACATGGATTATTGTAAAAAGGTATGTGTTGAAGATGAACCGGCAATTAAAAAGATAAGGGGACATGGTTTTGTTACACCTCTGTATACTCTATGGGCATGCAGACTTTTCTACCAGGAAACTGTAGCCACGTATGGTAAAAATAAAACTGATAGTGAGTACTGTACTACTCAAAAAGATAAGGATGGATTTCCCTTTGACTCTGTTCATACCCAGAAGCCAATACCGGCATACTGGGAACAAATAGAAGCCGGTACATTTAAAGGTCTTAAATGGAATAAAAGGAAAGCCCTGGTTGTGGTGGTAGAGAGTCGCGACTTCGGTTCCAGATCTATAAATGAGTCTGCCCGGTTAATAAGAAAGGCATTCGAGCCAACTCCTGATCCTGATGTTGCTGAAAGGAATGCTAAAAAAGGGATTCCTCTCTTGCTGAAGCTGCAGGTTGGAGCTACGGGTGATGTTGAAGATGTTAAGGGTGATAATGATGAAAAAGATGATCAGTAGGGGCGCCTGACTCGTCCCGTGATGGCTATCTCAGAGCTCTTTTAAGAGCTCTGAGGCGCGCGGGGCCGGTTGAGTTTTTGCTGCTCTACGCAGATCAATCTTCCTGGATTATTACAGGTTGAATTGGCCGAAGTCGTCACCATGAGGAAAACCCCGGTCATTATTATTGGTCAATTTGGCGCAGTTGTCCCCGGTGGTTGATGCTGTGGTTAAATCTCCATACATTCCCACATCTGGTATCGACCGCTTCCCGTTTCCTGATGCTGCAATGTAAGCGTCCATTCAAGCCGGGAATATTTATTTCTGTGTCATTGATCGTCTATTCCGTCTATATCAAGATGTTTATAACTATCTACCTGCTTCAATAAATCGTCAGGTGAAAATTTAACAGGGGAAGCAGGTTTCCAATGGCCAAACTCTTCAATATGTGGACAGGAACTTCGCACCCATCGAATTCGACCATCACTGCTTTTCGTATGAGGGTTAACACTGGAGAATTCCACAATTTGACAATTTCTAATATGTCCGTGGGGACCATTAAAAAATTCTCTCTGCCGCTCTGAAGTCATGTGTTCTATTTCTGCCCAGAGCGCTTCAATGTATTCACCATGAGAAAAAACAAGCACATTTTTTTCACTAAACTCACGATAAATTATGTCAAGTAATACTCTTGAGCGGTGTCTTGTGGCCAACAGCGTTTCACCATCGGGCATGGCCGCGTGAAGAGGATCTCGTTTTCGCTCTAACATAATTCTATCCCTGGTATGGGAATCGGCTTCTCCGAATCTGCCCCAGCTGCGCTCTCCCAATAATGGATCCACAAATATTTTACAGTTGGACCAACCCGCGGAAAGGCAAAGTAACGCCGATGTTTCTTTGGCCCTAACATGGTCGGAAACAAAAATAGCATCAAACCTGTCTGGATAGTTTCTGTTCAACCACGGTCCTGTGGCTTCCGCCTGTTCTCTTCCCAGTTTGGATAATCGAATTTCTCTGTCCGGAGTCTGTGACAGCTCACCGGGATATTCCGAAAGAACACCGTTTTTCACGGCCTTTTGAATTACATTAGCTTCGCTTTGTCCGTGTCTTACTAAGACTAAATGATTTGGCGCGGAATTATTTTTCATAATTCTCAATGCCGTTTCCCCCGGCCTCTGTCAACACATTAATCCCCTCCCTAAAAAATCCGGGGGAAAAGTATAGTCTGCAAAAACTAATAAGCTTGACCTGTATATGTACTTGCGATATATTTTTACCCGGTTCCCGGAAGTTGGAAGCAGGGAAAAAATGAGGGAGTTTATAGTGAGCCCTCATAATGTCACTCCGGACATGTTAAAGCATACAGAGGAGTTCTTAAATGAAATTAGAGAGATCAATTCATAAACTTAAAATCGGGGAGCCCTTGAAAATATCGGCTCTTGGCGATTCACTTACTCACGGTTTTATGGTACAAAATGGATATATCGATTTTCTTGATGATATGCTTAAAGAAAAGTACCCGGAAAGTGATTTGGTGATAGAAAATATGGGTATCCCCGGGGATACTTCTGAAAATGGACTCAAGAGACTAAAGAAGGATGTGCTTGATTCAAAACCTGACCTGGTTTTTATTCAATTTGCCCTTAATGATGCTTATGTAGGGTGTTCTTCGGAAAGATTTCAAAATAATATTATATCAATGGTAGATAATATAAATAGTAATCTTGACGCGGATATCCTGCTTCTAACCTCTACTTGTGCAAGTAATGAGCAGGGGAATAGGGTAGCTGAAGAGTTTTACAGCAGGCTTGAAGAGGTCTCAGAAAAGAAAAAGCTGCCCATAGCAAGGTTACATGAATATTGGAAGAAGAAAATAGACGAAGGTATGGATTATAGAGATCTTGTTCAGTTTGACATGATACATCCTACTGATGAAGGCTACAGGTTAATAGCAGAAGCTATTATGGAAGTATTTTAGAGCGTTTTCTCAGCCGGGTCTTCGGCTCCGCTCAGGGGGCGCAAGAATTTTTTAAAATGAGCCAATTTCAGCCCGGGGTTTTAACCCCAGAGGGCAGCAGAGCAAAACCCCGGATAACATCTTCCGGGAACAGGCCCTGTTTCTAAAATAGTTCACCAGGATGATGGGTTTTTCTCATAGCGTGGGGCTTCCAG
>JAAENB010000867.1 GCA_024224995.1 bacterium
TCCCCTCTTCTAAATGTGAGGACTGTTTGAGCAACGCGAGTTCCGCAGCATTTAGAAGAGGGGATGCTTTCAGGCCCGCTCACTAACACAATTTAGTTTCTTGAGAGGTATATAGTGGAAGTTTTAATCAATGATTATCCCGTGGATTTTGAACTGGAGCAGGAGAGAACGGTTCCCGATTTTATGCAATCCATAATAACCTGGGCAGCGGAAAGAGACCTTATTTTTCTCGAGGTCTATCTTGACGGTGAATATTACAGCCCCGACAATGTTCCCAACATGGAGCTGGAAAAAATTGATTCCATGAACTGTATTATTCAATCTAAGGCGGACATGGTCTATTCCACGATCAATGAGGGAGCCCGGTATTGCGACAGGGTGATCGATTTTGTTGACCGGTCAGTTGAAGAAAAAAATGTTGATATATCTCATGCCCGGGATCTTGCCCCCGGTATTGACTGGCTTGTGGAAGTGCTCTATACCGTAATCCAGCTCCTTGGTCTGGATATTGGTGATATCAAATATACCGACAGGGAAGTCATTAAATATATTGATGACCTGAACAGGGTTAAAGATGAACTCTTATCGATTGATAATGAGAAGGCTCTTCTTGATTTTTTAGGAGACCAGGGGCAGATTTTCTTTGTAATGAAAGACATTTTCCGGATCTTGCTTGGCAGTGAAGAGATGCAGGTTCTTATACGGCAGAGTATTGATTCTCCTGATACGCTTTTTACATCGCTCCGGACCATAAAAGAGGATCTACCCGGGCAATTAAAGAATATTGAAGAGGTTGCCATTGCCTACCAGACCGGTAAAGACAGAGAAGCCTCGGGAAAATTGAATATCATGATTGAATTCTTATACCGGTACACCAGAACCTGTTTCCAGGTTCCCCCGGTGTTTAAAATTGATGCTGCTTCTATTGTGGTGGAAGGTGTTTCCTTTGAGGAAAAAAACAGCCATCTCAAGGATTTGCTCAGCGAAGTTACTGAGATCCTGGAAAACAATGACATTATCAGCCTTGCCGATATCCTTGAATACGAGATTGTCCCCGCTCTTGAAAGCCTGGAAGAGTATATTGATCTTCTGCTGGAAGAGATAGGGGGGAAAGAATAGTTTGAAGTTCGAAGTTTGAAGTTTTTTTATAAAGAATTCTTTTTTGCTGAATCGCAAAACTATATAATCATCATGTCTATCTCGATTTTTATTATCCCAACTTCAAACTTTAAACTTCAAACCAAAATTTTTAAAAACCGAATTACTATAAAAAAAGGAATACGTAAAATGACAAACTCTTCGAAGAAATTATGGGGCGGCCGTTTTGCCCAAACATCATCCGATATTACCGAGCGCTTATCATCATCCATAGAATTTGATTCCCGGCTCTATAAGCAGGATATCCGCGGTTCTATTGCTCACGCCGGTATGCTGAATAAAATCGGCATTCTTACTAATGATGAGCTTACTGCTATTGTAGATGGCCTTACTCAGATCGAAAAGGAGATAGAAGAGGGCTCGTTCCCTTTTTCATCCGTTCTTGAAGATATACATATGAACATTGAGGCCCGTCTTACCGAACGGATCGGGGAGGCCGGGAAAAAACTGCATACGGGCCGTTCCCGTAATGACCAGGTTGCCCTTGATGTGCGGCTTCACATCCGGGATGAGTCTGCTGCTATTAAAGAACGTCTTACCGGGCTTATAACTGTGCTGGTAAACCTGGCTGAGAATCATATTGATGTTCTGCTTCCGGGCTATACTCATCTCCAGGTTGCGCAGCCCGTACGGTTTAGCCAGCATATGCTCGCGTACGCGTGGAAATTCCTTCGGGATACAACACGGCTTAATGCCGCCTATACTGCCGCGGACAATCTTCCGCTTGGGGTGGGCGCTCTTGCCGGAGTAAATTATCCCAATGACCGGGACTTTCTCAAAGAAAAGCTGGGGTTTGTCGGCATCATTCCCAATTCCATGGACGCGGTAAGTGACCGGGATTTTGTCCTGGACTTTTTATATTTTGCCTCAGTTCTGGGAACGCATCTTTCCCGTTTTTGCGAAGAGCTCATCCTCTGGTCTTCATCGGAATTTGCCTACATCAAGCTTGATGATTCCGTTACCACTGGCTCTTCAATTATGCCGCAGAAACGCAACCCCGATCTTGCCGAGCTCATCAGGGGA
>JAAENB010000868.1 GCA_024224995.1 bacterium
AGCTGCAATGAAGAGTGTTAAAATAGTTTTCCTCATAAAAAAAACCTCCAAATTTTTTTTTAAATGTAATAACTTTTTTATAAGTCAAAATTGTGCTCATAAAAAAATTAGACACCTATGTTATTTTATATGCTCTAATTACAATATCTTGTAATAAGAATATCAATAGAATATACAAAACGTTTTCCCAACCGTCAAGGGTTTGGGAATGAACGCTATGTGAAAGGGAATGAAAGCTAGGTGGACGGGAATGAACAACAGTTTGAGTACCTTATTGCCATTCATGTTCACCTGCGGCCGCCCTTATAGAGTAGTGAGTTTTTTTTAATAACCGGACAAAAATTCTCGCCAAAAACCGTTAATTTTTTTGGCAACCACTCAGGAAAAAAAATTACACTACAGATCTGTACTGCATTTTTTAAAAAAATTATTTTTTATTGAATTGGTACGAGCTCTTTAAAAAGAGCTCTGAGGTCGTTTTTCAGTGAAAATCGGCGGGGCCGGCTAAGCTGCGAGATGCAGCTTCAGCATTTCGAACAGGGAATCAAAATTAAAGGGTTTTGAAATATAATCATCAAAGCCCTGGCGCAAAAATACTTTCCGGAATTGGGCACGCGCGTACCCGGTAACGGCGATAAACATGGTATCGGGATAAAGAGCTTTTATTTCCTTCATCGTGTCCAGCCCGTCCTTTCCCGGTAAAAAAATATCCAGCAGAACCAGGTCGTATTTTTTCTTTTCAAAATAATCAATCGCTAAAAAACCATCAGCAGCACAGTCACAGTTAAAACCATTTTTATTCAGGATATCATTAATCAGTACTCGAACTGCGTTGTCGTCATCAACTACAAGTATTTTTTTTTCCATGAGTATTCCTTTATTTATATATAATACTAAAATAACCTGGGAAGTAATAGAGTTTTCTTCTTTTTTTTTGTGGTTTAAAAAGCCAAAAGTAAATAGTGGAATACAGTAGGCAGGATGCCTGCCGGAGCTTTATTCCGGCAGGCTTGAAAAAATAGTTGCTAATAGTCGTAATAATACGTCGCCCCTGCTGCCCAATCATACATTCCCGTAGTAGATACACCATTTCCTCCACTTACACTGGAATACATACCGTCGGCAGTGTTGCCTTTTCCCCCGCTCACACTGGACTCAGTACTATTGGCTGTGTTCTCGCTTCCTCCGCTCACACTGGCAGCAGTCCAAACGGCTGTGTTCTCTCTTCCACCGCTCACACTTGAACTCATACCGTTGGCAGAGTTGTCTGTTCCCCCGCTCACACTGGAACGTTGCCCCACAGCTTCGTTCTTCCATCCCCCGATTACGCTGCTCCGATCACCCCTGGCGATGTTATAGTCTCCCCCGCTAACACTGGAATAAAGACCACTGGCTTCATTACCAGTTCCCCCGCTTACATTGGAATATTGGCCGCTTATTGTATTAGAAGCTCCGGAAACAATCCCTCCATAAGAGGAATAATTATGCTGTGGACCAACGATTATATTATGAGAGCCTGATTTGTCACTACCGGACCCTCGTGCTTCATTATACCCCACAATCAAATTGCCAAGTCCGTTTACGGAGCCATAACCGTATACGTAACCACCAGTAGAGCCCGAACCGCTGATGATCTGTACATTCACTCCGCTGAAAACAATACTGTCTCCAACCCTGGATACACCGGAAAAAGTAGTCGATAAATCACCAAGAGTTCCAATCTCTCCTTCAAGGGTATCAATCCTGGAAGCAAGGCTGCTTGTTGAAATTGAGCCCACACTTCCTTCGAGAGTGCCAATCCTGGAAGCGAGACTGCTGATTGCATATGTGCTGATATTAACTTCCAGGGTCTCAATTCTGGAATCAAGGTCATTTACACTAAAAGAACCAACATTATTCTCTATATCACCAATTCTGCTGTCAAAGTCACTTGAAGAAAAATTCCCGGCCTGGTCTTCCAGCACTTCAATTCTTCCGGCTAAACCGCTTGAAGTATTTGCTTGCGCGCTGCTTAAGCCTGCTATTATTACAGCCTGCTCATCATTAAGCTGCTTTAAACGGTCAACTTCTTCCCGTAATACTCGAACCTCCGTATAGATATCGGAAAAGCTAAAAGCGGTATCGTTCTCGGTATCCATCCCTTCCTCGCACCCGGAAAACGCCAACACAAATAAAAAACCTACACAAAATAACCTTTTCATACATCCCTCCTTATTAGACTTCTAAAAAATAGTATTCCATTTAGTACATCTAAAAGAAGTATGATTTTGAGCCGTAAAAGGGCATTTTTTTTGTGGATTTATTGCAGAATCAATTTTTTTTATCGGCGGCACGACCTCAGAGCTCTTTTAAAGAGCTCTGAGGTCGCAGCAAAATACTTCGGTCCATACAGACGGGTTTCCAAACGAGGTTGACACTTTTTAATTTTTGTATATTATTAAAGGGACGGATTTTATCCGAAAGAGGACTCAATGAAAAAGATTATCAGAATACTTCTTTCGGGACCGTATTGAATTTTGATGCTATCCTGCAGCTATTACAAGGTTTGTCTGGATGCAGGCATTATGTAAAATATTGTAAATCATTTCATCGCTGTATTCTGTCGCGTTGAATCCGAAAGCAACAGAATTGACCGATTTATAATATCGTATGTATTCTATATTATTGGGAAAATATGTATTGAGAATATTCCGTACTTTAAGTCCAAAAAGGTTGATAGGAATAACGATGATTCCTTTCCGGTTATATCCCGCGTCTATAAAATAGGATATTTCATTTTGAGTATGATACTCATGCAGGTGAGTATACTCTTTTTTTAGAAACTGATCTCTTTGTACAGCAACCATGGCAACATCCTTTTCGCATTATTTACCATCGAGACATATTAATCAATATGAAATCGTGAGATAAAAAAAGTCAATATTAATTCGCACTGATACAGCCCTGTCCCCAGAAAAGGGACATAATTCTCAATCCAACCAGGCGGGTTGGCTCAAAGCAAAACCGGGATTAACTCTTACAGCTGCGTGGAACCCGCCAGGGATAAATTCAAAATTTCTTCAAGCGTTTCTATAGGAAAAGGCTTTGAGATAAATTCATCGAATCCCTCGGAGAGGAGTAAATGCCGCGAACCCGGGAGAATAAATCCGGAAACCGCGACAACCGGAATCTCCGGACGCAGCTCTTTCATGGCATGCATAGTGTCGATACCGTTCGTCCCGGGAAGCAAAATATCCATTATCACCAGGTCGTATTGTGTTTTCCGGAAATAACGTAATGCTTCGATACTGTTTTCCGCGCTATCGTATTCATACCCGGTCTTGACCAACATTAGCTCTATCAGGAACCTGTTTGTATAATCATCTTCAACAACGAGTATTTTCTTCATATACGTCCCCTCCGATTATTTAAATATACTGAAAAACTCTATTGATGGGTATAGTTATTAATGCTTTTTTAGTGTCGTTATGAAGACGACTCCTTGTGGATGATTTATCTACCGGAACCGGGACGCTTCCTCAGAGCTCTGAGGTGCTGCCAGGTGCTCCCGGGAAACATTACAATATTAATAGGTAAAACAGCCACAAAATATAGCCCTATGAACTATTGCCGCTTACCGCTTTTTTCTATATACTATTATTGGAGATGCTACAGGAGGATAAATGAAAAGGATTCTTATAATAGAAGAAGATACTATTAATAATATAGTATTATGGCAAATGCTGGATAAAAACGGCTTTCCAAATGATGCAGTAAAGACATCCGGGGAAGCGCTGGGACTATTTGAAGATAATAATTACAGCCTGGTACTAATTGATACTATGCTGCCTGGCGTAGACGGGATCGAAACGATGAAGGAAATGAAAAAAAGAAATCCCAATATTCCTGTTGTCGCAATAACCGCATCCCTCCGCCCGGGTTCAGAGGAATTACTGCTTGGAATTGGTTTTTACGCCTTCCTGGCGAAGCCATACATGTACGATGAAGTGGAAACGATTTTGCAGGGGTGCGTGAAGCAGGCGTCTTGACCTCAGAGCTCTTTTAAAGAGCTCTGAGGTCAAGACGCGGTGCCCTCTTATCAATGTTCACCACTTATACTTTCATTAAATCCATCAGCTGTTTTTCCTCTTCCCCCGCTAACATGGGAATTCTTTTCACTAGCAGTATTATAACTTCCTCCGCTCACACTGGAATTAAAACCACAGGCTGTGTTATACTCTCCCCCGCTTATACTGGCAAGTTTACGGCTAATTTGATTATTATATCCGGCTACAAGTCCGCCGTAAGAGGAATAATTATTGTTTACTCCCAGGACAATATTATGTGATCCTGTTTTGATTGACGCGAATGAACGTGCTTCATTATAGCCCACAATCAAATTACCAACTCCGTTCACTGTCTCTTCTGTGTCATAGTTACTATCAACCCCATTTGTATAACCCGTACCGTTTACTATCTGAACATTCATTCCACTAAATTGTATCGTAGGCTGACCGGTATTAGGATCGGTTAACCTGGTTACTCCATCAAAAGTACTGTTAAGATTTGATTGATCCGTATTTAGATTATTGATTAAAGCTTCATTCACTTCGATTCTACTCATTAAAGAACTCATAGTATTTGCCTGTTCACTAAGGACAGCTTCCAAATTGGCTATTGATGAATCATGACCATTCGTGGTATTCTGTAGACTGCTGATTAAGGTTCCATGATCATTCATAGCGCCCTGCAAACCTGTTATTGCTGTTGTTTGAGTGCTGTTAACAGCTCGCAAATCGTTTATTTCAGTTTGCATTCCGGTAATTGTTCCTGCCTGGCCTGTTATCGTATCTCGCAAACCACTGATTGTTATTCCCATTTCGTCAACGGTTGTTTGCAATACCGCGATTTCAGCGGCATGATCTGTCCCATTCAGTCCGTTCTGTCCGTTCTGTCCGTTGCAAATATAATCTACATTGTCAACTTCAGCGGCATCAAGAATACCATTTCCGTTTTCATCAACTCCACTTTCAATAGAAACTCCCCCGTTTGGACACTCCGTATTATCCGGAGGCAAAACAGATTTTTTAATTGCTGTTGAATATTTTACTTCACCGGAATCCTCACACCCGGCAAACGCAACAAGAGAAAAAATAATTATGCTGATAAAACTCAGATTGATAATTTTTTTCATTAAGGTACCCCTTTTGTTTGATTTAAATTTAAATAAATTTATTATTACTTAGAAGAGTAGTGTGATTTTACTCCACTAAAGGGCATATTTTTTTGCGGATAAGTATCTTTTTTGCCGACAAAACCGAAATTTTATCAACATATTGCAATTTTTGTTCAGAATCTGTGGCACCTCAGAGCTCTTTTAAAGAGCTCTGAGGTGC
>JAAENB010000869.1 GCA_024224995.1 bacterium
CCCCACGGAAAACCTGTTCCATCACCACCAATATTCATTCCATTACTTGTGTGATGCTTATGCCCCTGAAAAACATCATCCTGGTATGACCCAACATTATTCCCTGTATTTCCACGCGGCATTATTGCGACTCTTGAACCGGCATCAGGATCTTTACCGGTTCCCCTGTCTACACCTCTCAGAAAAACTCCTTGCAAATCGGGTACATTAAACCGGGAGTCATCAGGACTTCCCCAGGCAGTTCCGATTACCTGGAAAAGCTCACTGTATTCCGTTCTACCATAAGCCTGCCCGTCACAGAGAAGCCATCCTTCGGGAACATTCTCCCCGGCAAAAGGATTTATCGTTCCCGGAGGTGAAGTTTTCGCCTTTAGATTTTGTATCTCTTTCTTTAATTCTTTAATCTCCGGCTCCATCACATTTATCCGTTCATACATATCGGAAAAACTGAAATCATTCCCTTCTCCTGAACTGTCATCACTCGTCAAACCAGCCTCACACCCGGCAAACGCCAGAACCAATACCACCAACACGCCAATACATAGAAATTTTTTCATAAGATCCTCCAATAAAATTTTAATAATTTATGAGTAAAAATCCTGCCGGAGTTCAATTTTATTCCGGCAGACTTGAGCACCATTACTTGATCCTCATTATCCATACAACCGACATGTTGACTGGACGGGTTTCATTTGCTGGAAAAAGCACCCACAAGATTCTCTAAGGCCATCACCCTTTGAGTATTATCAGATTGCTCAATTTGCAAACTAGAAATAGAACTCCCGTAGTCTGAAATTGCCCGAACCAAGACCTTCTTCACACCCACTAAAAGCAAACAGACACACCACCCCCATAGAAACAACACCCGGATGCGCACCCAGTATTGTTTTCCCAGATAAAATTTTGTTTTAGAAATATTGAGAAAAATTAAAATTAATTATTTAAACATTTCTGTAAAAATAATTTTAAGTTTTAAAAAAGGGGGCTTTTCAATCACTCTTTAATGACAACATTTAAACCACAGCAAAAATTGTCAATGCGAAAACCAAACAATTATTAAAAAACTTAAAAAAATAAATTCGCGGCACAAATATATACACCGGCAACTTAAAATGTTATATTAATTTGAAAGGAATCATGGAGAGTTTCTTATTATACTTTATTCTCTCAGTGTAAACATTGTTTTATATTTGAGTGGTGATGATTATAGATTGTAAGGTTATGCCGGTTACTGACCCGTAAAGGCGTTGCAACGTCTCGTAGAAACCAACCCCGGACAACATCCCCGAAAAACCAAACCCTAAAGACGTTGCACGCAACGTCTCTCCTGCACAAAAAACCAGACCCGACAAAAAATCCCCTACTCCCCCAAACAAACCCACTCCGCGCCACAAACCAAAACATAATCCACCACCTCAACCCCGCAAACATCCCCCACCTCCCGGAGCCTCCGAAACAAATCCCAATCCTTCCACCCGGGCACACACTTCCCATCGGGAAAACTCCTGGCCGCAACCAGGCCGGAAGCGTTCACCATGAGCGCGCCTCTAAAAACCGCCTTCGGCTCCACCATCCCCAAAGCCGGAGCGCCAACCCCCACAGTCATAACCCCCAGCGCACCACCCTCCGAATCAAGAAAAACCGCAACAAATCTTTCCTCAGAACAGGGACCAATAAACTCCACCAGGAAAGAGCAAAGCGAAACCGGACCGCTTAGGGCCGGAAGCGCGGGGAAATCCTTGTAGCGGATTTCCACCTCTTTAAGGAAGAAACAATTAACAGAAATATCAGCAGCACAATTCATAAGCGAACACTCCGGAAATAGGATTTAATTTAAGGCAAATAACCCATGCAATACTATAGGTGCGCCACATAATTAAACTAACATTATGTGGCGCACCTATAACGTCAAATGTTTTATCAAAATTACCTATTTTTTTCTTTTTAAAAGAGAATGATTGACCGTATAAATTAATATGAAGAGTTATGGAGAAAGATTAAGAAAGCTAAGAAAAGAGTCCGGCAAAACACAGATAGATATTGCAAAAAGCTTAGAAATTAACCAATCAAGTTTATCTGATATAGAAAAAATGGAGTACCCACCGCTAAACCGGATTGAAGAAATTTGTGAAATTTTTGAAATCCCGGTGTGGAAATTTTTCGCCTCCGGAGAAATAAATTTACCCGACTTAACCCCTCAGCAGAAAGAATGGAATATACTATTCAACAAAATACCGGAAGAGCTGCAAAAAATAGTTCTAAAAGAAACAAAAAACATAATAGAAGCATATGAATTAGGCAAAACAACAAAAAAAAACAAGTAGAGACGGCCCATGAATTACGGCGAGAAACTAAAAGAATTACGCAAAAAACACAACCTCACCCAAAAGGAACTGGAAAAATCCCTGGGATTAAAAGACTCCATAGTCAGCTCATGGGAGCGCGCAGCATACCCGTCGCTGCAAGCGATAGAAAAGGTATGCAAGCATTTCAACGTGCCCCTGTGGGAGTTCTTTATAGAAGACCGGTCACAGGCGAAAAATTTACTCCCGGGATATATAACCGGAGAGGATGTAAAGACATTAGAGATCTTAAACACGCGAATAGAACAAAGCGCGCGAGAGGAAATACGGGCGATATTCAGAAAAATAGTAACCCTGGCAAAACCGGGGAAGAAAGTTCATTAAATTCAATGAAGAAAAAATAACAGCCCTGCTCCCGGAAAACATCTTCGCGCGAAAATCTTGACTCCGCCCCCAACCCTCCCTATCTTATAAGCAAGGAGACCAACCATGACAATTTTGGACTATGACTTCCACGTCAACCTGCACCTCAACCATCCCATGTTTCTCCGCGTCAGCGGCAGACTCGGCCCCATAGTCTTCGTCTACCGAAACGGCACCAACTTCATCCGCAAATGGGTAAAGCCATACGACCCAAAAACATACAAACAGCGAAAGCAGCGAAACAACTTCGCCCGCCTGGTAGCGGCCTGGCAGCAGCTCCCGGAGGGGATCAGGAACACATGGAACCTGCATGTACGGAGAAAACGCAGTCAAATGAGCGGGTACAACGCGTTTATAGGATATAACATGAAACGCCTGTTAGCGGGAAAAACCATAGTATTATACAGAAGCAAGGAAAACACAGCATTCAGGAAATACCTCACATCCAAACCACGCAACAGTGCAACAGATGACTTAATATATATATACGCGCGGCAGCTTCTTGAAAAAGCAGACCCCTATAGCCTCGTTTTAAAGCAACAACAGGTAGTATTCAAAGAGTGAGCACCTGCCAGGAGGGCGTTAGTCCCGTTACATTAAATAAAAATTACCGTGTCACGGGACTAATCAAAATAATTATCCACAATGTAATTTATAAATAAAACCCCAAAAGTAGCAACAGCAGCCACCAGGAAAACGCCTAAACCTGCGTCAATTTCCACATCAAAAAGATAAAACAAAAGAACGAGTATAAAACACATTACGGTATAAAATATATATTTCACCCATTCTTTATTTTCTTTGTTCTCTTTATTCTCCGGCATGTCTTCACCTTTTATTTGCATCCAATAAATAAACTCTCTGTTTTACGCGCTGCAGGGTTCAGCGTAAAGACGTATCCCAAAAGGATAAACCTTTTTCTTTTTACTGAATTTAATTGACCGAACAAATCCCTTTTTATCAAAGATAAGAATTTCGGAATCAAAATTCCCCACACCGCAGCAATCAATAGTATTGAACTCCCTGCGAAGGGCGTATAATCCCCTGCCGATATGGAGAAATTCCCCTCTCTTAACATTACTTTTATACAGCCATTTTTCATCAACACCCTTTACATACCCGTTTTTTTGATTATACGTAAGCGCCCAACCGGAACTTGCCAATTTAAAATTACCAGGCGCCTTTTTGGTCTTTTTAATAAATTTACCATTATAATTATAGTAATGTTTAAATTTATAATCCGCGTTACCGTTGGGCAGCATGAAGATCCTATCTCCTCCAAACGCATTTGTATACAATTTGAGAGACCACATTTGCGCCTTAACAGAAATTCTCTTCATGGAAGAACTGCCGGGAATTTTCAGGATATGCGCATTCTGTAAAAATGGCTGTATAGCGCCGGGACTTGTGCCGTAAGAACCGGAAAACAGTAAAAAGGAATTCATATGAATCACGGGAATAATTTTATTCACATTCTTATACCGCTTAATAACCCGGTCCAATTTAAGGTCATAAAAGCCGCCCCAAATAATTTTACTTCTCATTTCACAACCATCAAAAACAACAACCCGGTATTTACCGGAACTATCGGATATTTTATGATGATAATCAACAGTGTCCGCAATAACAACAGGCATCATGCCAACAGGATCGAATTCCTTACGAGCGATACCGGAGCCGAAGAACTCAATTTCGCTAATGGCAATATCATTATATTTACTTCCCTTTTGAACAGACTCAATTGTCATGGAAAGTTTTGTAACATTTTTAAAATGTAACGGTAATTCCTCATAGTTATAGATTTTTCTTTTAAGAATAAAATCCTTTTTTTCAGCGCCGGAAGAAAATGTTATGTTAAGAGCCCTGCCGTTTTTTTTATAGAGCCAGTACCGTTTCCCATATCCGTTAAAGAGTTTAACCCTTGTAATAGAACAGGGTTTTTTAAAATGAAAAACAGCCTCCTCTTTATTCTCAGGATTATATGTATATTGCCATGCCGTATTAAGATTGTGGTCCAGCATTTGAAAGCCGTCTTCTTTTTGATTTTCCTGAGTAATATGATTTGAAACACTTACGGAATCAACAGCCAGGGAATAACTCGCGGCCGATCGAGCCCCTGGAACTGTAATTAAAAGACAAACAAGAATAAATAGAACGATAATAAAATATTTTTTCATATACCCTCTTATTGGAAAGGAAACAATCGTGAAAATGATAAAATGATCATATAAAGGAGCAGCACAGGAAAGGTCAACAAAAATAACAGGCCCGTAAAAACATTTGTATGTAGAGAAAATACCTTTTCACGTGCCACCTTTCAAACGTCATCAAAATAATCCTGCAAAACAATCTGCAATTGATTAACTCGAAAAGGGATCAACAGTAAATTA
>JAAENB010000870.1 GCA_024224995.1 bacterium
CATCCTGGGAGAACAGCGTTAATAAATGAATTGATAATCGACGAAGATTATAGAGGCATGGGAATAGGGGAAAAATTAATTTCGAAAATAAATTGACTTTTTTGAATATTGATAGTATAATCCAGTCAGATATAATTTATCATGAAAGGGTTGCCCTTGATGATTCTCAGAGAGAGCATTTAAAATATTACGACAGCCTTGTTCAAACATGCGATAAAAATATTAACGAAAAAAACATAGATGAAAAACAAGAACTGGGCAGCGGTGAATTCGTATCTTTATTGCTTAAAAATGGAGCGGATGTTAAATTAAGGGATAACAGCGGCAAAAATATCATAAAACTGGTAAATACGGATTCTGATGATTTTACAACAATAGTGAGCCTTCTGGTAGAGTCCGGCGCGAATAAGGATGATTAATTTTGTACAAGGAGTTCTCAAATGAAAAAAAAGCAAATCTCCATCTTTTTATTATTAATTTGTGTATTTAGTTGTACATCAAAAAACCCTGCCCAAAATTCAAATGAATTAAGAACTGAATTATTTGAAGCTGTTAAAAAAAATGAGATAGAAAAAGTAAAAAAAATTTTGAGCGAAGGAATTGATATTGATATTAAAAATAAGGCAGGGGAGAGCGCTCTTGTTCTCGCCATTCTTAATGATCATTTTAAAACAGCTGATTTTCTAATATCAAAAAACGCGAATATAAGCATAGAAGACAAATTTGCCTCGGTACCTCTTAATGATATTCTTTTAAAGGGCAATATGAAACAGGTCAATTATTTAGTGTCAAAAGGAGCAACGGTGAATGACTATACCATTTTTGCTGCTGCCCGCAACTCTTATTATTCAGATAAAATGATCCGGGTTGTCCTTGAGATTGGAGGTAAAATTGATTTCCGGAGAGGAGATGGTTACACTCCGCTTATACTTGCCTCTTATAATGGAAATCAATTATCTGTTAAACAATTAATTAAGTCCGGAGCAAAGCTCAACATTAAAGATAATAATGGCTGGACCGCCTTAATGCACGCGTCAAATTATTATTACGAACAAAATAAAGAACGGTTTATAAATGTTGTGCGTCAGCTCCTTTCAGCCAAAGCATCCGTGAAAATAAAAAATAAAGAAGGAAAAACCGCTCTGGATATTGCTATTAACAAAGGGCATTGTACTATTTCGCTTCTTCTTAAGGGAGCAGGCGCGAAAATAAGATATTAGAATGTTTAGATAAGCCCTTTCTAGCTACGATTAATCAAAATTTTGTCAAGTTTTTTGAAAACCTCGCTCCCTTCACAAGATGCTGCAATAATGGATTGACAGGTGTTGCGGATTATTTTATACCGTTGTTATTTCAAGAGTAGTAGATTCGATTGTATTAGCTTTTCTATTATCTATTTCTTAAAATTGAATAATTTCGCGCGAAAAAACGTGCCAACATTTTTCTAGTCATAACGATAAAACAAAAAGGTATTTCTAATAATATTATGAGTAAAAGAAAATGATATGAGTGAAAAAATAAATATACTTACGCAAAAATACACAAATAGAGAAATTTCATTTTCTCAACTTAAAGAGGAAATGAGGAATGATATCAAAAATAAACAAGAGTTAGAATCATTATTTGAAGTCATCATTTCCAATAAAGATTCTAAATGCTTAGAAATTGCACTTTATCTCCTTTGGGATTTAGAAGAAGAGCAGGAATTTATATACATACTCCATCGTTTATTACTTGAAAAATGGCATACAAGATATGAAGAGATAATCCATGATTTACAAAACAAAGCAAACCCAATTAGCATCTTATATATTAAAACGGCAATGCAAGAGAAGTATGAATATTTAGAATCATATGGCACAGGAACAAGACAATTTATCAATCAGTGTGGTCACGCATTATGGTCAATTGGCACAACTGAATCTATTGACGTTATAAGAGAATTATCAAATTCGAATGATCCAATTTTGAAAGATGAAATGCTATATAGGATTGATCAAATTGATGGCATCAATGAGTATGAAAGGAATTATGACCTTTAATTCACTCATACATAACCTGTCAATTCGTCAGACAGTAAGGGCGTAACGGTTTCACAAACTTGCAATTTCCCGGCTTGTATTTTATAAGTTTGCGGAATGTTTATACCCGGATTCAAGAGCGCGCGGGACTAAAAAAGAAAGGATTTAATATAAAATGGCAATGAGAAGTACAATTTCCGGTTATCCTGAATGGTTGCCGGAAGATAGGATAATCGAACAAAGAATCATAAATATAATTCAAGATAAATTCGAATTATTCGGTTTTGCACCAGTTGAAACACGTTCTGTTGAACCGCTTAATGTAATTTTGTCAAAGGGTGAAACTGACAAAGAAATATATACCTTGCGTCGGTTGCAGGCAAATAAGGACGAAGGCAATAAGGAGATAGGATTACATTTTGACCTAACTGTACCTTTTGCCCGATATGTTATTGAGAATAAAAATGAACTGATTTTTCCTTTTCGTAGATACCAAATTCAGAAGGCATGGAGGGGGGAAAGACCTGGTTTGGGTAGATATAGAGAATTCCTGCAAGCAGACATTGATTTTGTTGACACGCGTCCACTTAGCATACAAAGTGATATCGAAATAATCACTCTTATTCAAAATGTATTGAATAGCTTACCGGTTCCGAGGATGCAAATTCAAATTAACAATAGAAAGCTACTTGAAGGTTTTTATCGAGGACTTAATATCAATAATACCACAAATGTATTAAGAATTGTGGATAAGCTTGATAAAATTGGACCTGAAAAGGTCATTGCTACTCTTGTCGAAGATTTGCAAATCAATCTCGACATTGCGGAAAAATGTGTAAATCTTGGAAATATAAAAACAAATAATCCTGATAAGTTAAAAAGCGCTGTATCAGATTGCGGGATTGAACATCCTTTGCTTACTGAAGGATTAGATGAAATAACCGCACTTCTGACTCATGTTCCTTCCACTGGAAAAATGGATGTAATAGCTGATCTCAGCATAGCAAGGGGGTTTGATTACTACACAGGAACCGTATGTGAAGTCAAATTTGTTGATTTTCCAAAGTATCCAACAATAGCAGCCGGCGGAAGATACGACAATCTTGTATCTGACGGAAAATCAAAACTCCCTGGCATTGGCATGTCAATTGGAATAACAAGAATGTTAGGAATCTTGCTACATGAGCGAGTTTTGAAAAGCTCACGCAAAGTTTCTTCTGCTGTAATGGTTGCTATGGTATCTGAGCAACAAAGAGTGAATTCAAATAGGATTGCAAATAATCTAAGGAATAGAGGAATACCATGCGAAGTCTATCCCCATGTTTTAAAATATGGTAAACAGATTGCTTATGCAGATAAAAAAGGAATACCATTTGTATGGTTTCCACCAGAGGACGGCAAAGGTGATGGTGAAATACGAGATTTGAGAACCCGAGAACAAAAAAATACAAGCTCTGAGACCTGGTTGCCATCGAACATTGACCTTGAAATTCAAATAGAGCATGACGACGAAGTTATTAAATCTTTATTAACAAACAAGAGCTACACTTGAACCCCGTGTAAAAGAAGAGAGAGCCCTCTGTGTCAATATAGCTGTCGCCTGAATAACTAATGACAGGAACGCCTGGATCATTCAGAATCATTCATCAATGGAAAGTGAACGTCTCATAACAAACTTTGCTAAAACCGCAGAAATGATTGAAAGCAGAAGAATTGGTCCGAAAAAAACCGACATCGCTCCAATAACCCCGGGTATCCAGTGATAACTATGGATCAAAAGTATTGGAATTATTATTGTAGGGGCAATTAATATAATGGATATTTTAAAAACAACTGTGCCCTGCTTTTTTTCAGGCTTCGTTTTAATTATCAATTTCACGATTGAATAGATAATGAAACAGAGTAACAGTATTCCAATTACAAGAAAATAGAGGAAGGTAAAACAAGAATGAATAAGGCCATCAATATCCCGAGCCCACACAGTAGCCGGATAGCAAAGAGTAACAGCTATAACAAGTATATTCGTAATTTTTCCAGACATATTATTTCCCTTACTTTCAGTATAGTACCAATAATTTTAAAAATCGTCAAGCTTTTTATTATTAGGAAATCCCCCGGCCTTCAGCTAACTTGTTGTCTCTGAATAAAATTGTCTGTTTTACAAAACGGCTGCTCCAGTAAACCCAGCGGTCTTGTTCCAGGGTTAACGTTTCATGCCGCGGAGGATATCCCCTGGCCATAAGAACCTGCTCTTTGGTCATGTCCAGTTTAAGGACACCTCCTTTAATAGCAGACTGCATCTCATCGGAGAATCCGGAGAGGTCTGTAGGCGAGAGGGAAAACATTTCATCGAATAATGTATTTATATCTTTTTTTGTGTAGCCCGGTACATTTATGATCGAAACAATGTCTTTAGTATCAACAAGTGTAATTCGAATATTCTGCGCGCTTTTCTTCAGGATTCTCACTCTGGTGTTGATCGGGACCATGGCACCGCGGGTGTAGTTTGTGGCAAGGTGCTTCCCGGCTTCAAAATAAAAACAAAAACGGGTGTAGTATTCATCTGCGTTAGCATAACTCATAGTTCTCTCCTGTTTGAATTATTAAACAGTCACATACTAATTCAACGGTCCTGGAAATCAATAAAAAAATTATGGATAAAGATAAATGAATAGTACTGCGACCACTGGGGGGCAGCAGGAACTATAGCATGATAGTATTTTTTTGTAAAGATGGGGGGTAATTTATTCAATCTTATTGCTCAGACGCCATATCTTCATCTTTTCGGCCTCTTTGATTAAGTCCTCCCTGAAATCGGGATGAGCAATGCTAATGAGCTTCTCTGCCCGCATCCACGTGGAACAGGCCGCGAGTTTTACCGCGCCATACTCTGTTACAATGAAGTCAACCGCTTGCCGTGGTACTGTTACAATTGTTCCCGGATCAAAAGTGGGTAAAATTCGTGACCTGGTCTCTCCGTTTTTATCCTTATAGGTAGATGAAAAGCATATAAAACTCTTCCCCCTGTGAGAATAATAAGATCCCAGTACAAAATCAAGCATACCGCCGTTTCCCGATACTTGATTGGGGACACCATCAATGACCAGGCTTTCTGCGTTGACCTGAGAGAAAAGGTCTATCTGCAAGGCATTATTAATACTAATAAAATTATCGATTTGACCAATGACATCGGCACTATTGGTATAGCTTACGGGGTATGCCAGAAGTCCGGGATTATTATCAATAAAGTCATACATGTACTGGCTTCCCAACGCGAAGGTATAGGCACAGAGATCATGGTCAATATTCTTTTTACTTCCATTGATTTTGCCTGCTTCAATCATCTTTACAAAGGCATCAACAAACATTTCAGTATGGCCTCCGAGATTTTTTAAATCGGATTCTGCTATCATTTCTCCTACAAGATTCGGCATACTGCCAATTCCCAATTGAATACAACATCCATCACTAATGTAATTCATAATATGATCTGCAATCTGTTTGTCCACATTACTGTGATCTGCCGAAGGAGCACAGAAAAGCACCTGGTCTTCCGGTGCTTCTACAATATAATCTACTTTGGAAATATGAACATTATTCTCCACACCAAGACAATGGGGTTGATTTTTATTCACTTCAAGAATAACTGCATCTGCCGTATCCACACTGGCTAAAGCATGGGAGCATTGCGGACCAAAGTTAAAGTAGCCAAATTTATTCATCTCACCAACCTGGCAAATCGCAATGGCCTTTACATTTTTGTTATTATCCGGTTGATCATAAAGAGCAGACCGAAAGGATCTTGGACGGCTGTGTCTATGGTAAAAGGGCGCTCTCTGGTATAGCATTGGGGAATAATATGGTTTACCATTGAATTCCAACATACGGGTTAACTTTGTCCAATGCCAGTCTGTGTAGAGGAAGTTCTCAGGATGATTTGCTACCTGAGGTAGTGGAGGCACTGTGGCTGTTGAAAAAATACTAACATCGGAAATTTCCCCTGCTCTTTTGGCCAGGGCTTCATCACATACTACAGGTTTTCCGTTGAAAGATCCATAATCAACAACATCACCGGAATTTACAATTTGGACTGCCTTATCTGCAGAAACCAATTTTGATTTATACTCTTTATAATAATCGTTCATATTCCTTTCCTTTGTCTAAGTTACAATGAATAACACAAAATGTGGACCATACTATTTCCTGTCAACCATGTTACTAATCCTCTTGACTTAATTTTTCAGAAGATTTTCTCAGGGGGCTTTTGGTGTTAGCAGAAAAACCTTTTGCTTTCTATATCTCCCTGGAGTTGCAGCATGTTTTTCCTTAAGAGGTTTATACCCTTTAGCTTTTATAGTGATTTCATACATGCCGGCTTGGAGCCCAAAAAATTGAAAAAATCCTTTGTGACAAAAATCAGTATAAGAGAGATAATAATCCGCAACATTAATATCTTCTTCTTTTAAGGGATGGAGTACCCGATGAATTCCCTTCCCCTTCAGGGTAATTGAGTAAATTGTAATTTTTTTGTCCATTGGCAGGTAATTTGTACCTGGCATCCCCGCGGGCCGATCCTCCGCTTTTAGCGCTGTTGTTATATAGCCGCCGATTTTTCCGTCAGGGGTAAAAACAAAATTAACCTTTTTTGTTTTATTTTGCTCAATGGAAACAGGAACAAATTGTTTTTTTATTTTTGTACCCTCCGCGTAAAGACCAACAGAATAATCACCGGAAGGAAAAGGTCCAAGTATTCTGTCATTGTCTTTTGAACTTAAATAGATTATGGTATCCCCATGTTTTTTACCAGTGGGGCGAAGCACAAAAACCGGCCAGGGTCTTACACCCTTTAAAGGATAATCATATGAAAAACGGACCTGGATGTGTCCACCCGGTTGATTTGCAATTTTTTCATGCTCTTCATCAAAAGAATTGATAATCATGTTATACTGATCCTTTACTTCCTTGCTGGAAAGTATACTGGAGTGATCTTCATAAAACGCGTAAATCATTTTAGCTTCAGATTGCGATCTAAAGTCCAGAAGACTGGTTAAGGCAATTGTTTTGTCATTATTTGATTTAAAAGGATTTCGGCTTCCTTTATGGCCGTAAAACATATAAAAACTTGTAGTTTCGGGAATCTTTACGCTGTATAAAGATTTAATAAACTCTCCCTGAGGCCGCATATCTATCCAGCTTGGAATGACAGCAGGAGATTGCTCAACACCAAACTCAGCCATCTTGTTGCCGCCCCATGGCGTTGCCATAGAGATAAAAAGTTTTACATAGGGAAAATGCGTTTTGCCATAATCCGTTAGAAAAGACCTGACCACGAGCCCGCCCATGCTGTGTGCCGTAATATACATCCTGGTGAATTTATATTTGACCTGGAGGTTATGCAATTTCCAGAACAAAAGGTATGCCATACTCTTAATTCTGCTTCCCGAGGGATAATAAAAAAACCACGGTTGAAAACGGGAACGATCGATATTTTTTACTAAATATTTCCAATTTTGAGGAGTGCCTGCTGCGCCATGCACAAATAGAATGGGTATTTTTTTTGGATCATATTCCTCAAGAAAATAAATGCTTCCCCCCAATTCCTTGAAAAATTCATTAGCCTCCCAAAAGCCTTTTAAACCATATTCTTCGGAGAAAACTTCATCATCCAAATCCATAATGGCCCCTGCAAGGCGGCTGTGAAATTTCTCAGGTTTTACCTTTGAAATTTCAAACCCCTCAGGCAGTTCAATATTTTCACCTTTTTCAGTAATAGTGATATCAATGCCAAGAACAACACCTCCAGCCGGGGCTGAAATCAATTTGGGATCACCATACTGACCGGCTGGCTCGCCAGGATCATAAACCAGGTTGCTGTTTTTATCCCAATAAGCAAACACATAATAATTCCCTCTGGCAACCATAATTCCGTACTCACCGGAATCATGCAGAATCGTATAATGGGGAGCAATCTTAATTTTTCCTCGATCTTTTGAATAAGCAGCAACAACAATAGGGCCTTTTCCCGGAAATGAGGTGGAAATACGCCCAACTAAAGCTGTAGATTCCAGGCTTTTCTTTACATCTTTTTTCAAATTTATTAGAGAGCAGGACATTGTAAAACAGCTTATCAAAAGAATAAATGATATTTGCTTTAAGAGAGTCATTACTAATTTTAATGATTTCATATACATTCCTGCTTTCATCCTTAATTACTATTATGTGTTAAAAAAGGTCATTTTTTTTATTGAGCAAAATTTTCCAAGTATTATTTAATTTTTTTCTCGCATTTATTTACCAGTATATAGCCTTTAAAACGAAAAAAAAAGAATATATTAATAATGTAGTGAAAAATTTTGATAATGCTCTTATCGTCTGCCGGGAAAAAGGAATGGATTTCCCGGCAAGCCTGATTATGGATGTTGCTGCCAGGCTTAAAAAAGAAAAAAACAGGCTTTACAAAAAATTTACAGTTTACTTACTGTAGTTGATTCAATTAAACCGGGGTAAAAGACATGACAGTTTCTTCTATTGTAGCAATTATCGCAATTCCTGGCTTTCTTCTTTTTTTGAATATAGGTCTCTATGTATTGTATCGAGATATACATTCACCCTTGAACAGAAATTTTTTCTATTGCTGCCTGATGCTTTCGCTATACACCTTTTTTCATTTTCTTCAATTCATTACTATAGATGTTTACAGTAAAACTCTCCTGGTTGAATATTCATATATCCCCATGATTTTGTACATGCCCTTTATGATAAAATTCGCTCTTTTATTGACTGATTATTATAGAACTCTGAAAATTAAACTGCTGTTTCATCTTACTGCATGGATTGCTCCATTGCTGCTTATATATAAAACTACCGCAAGTAATGCCATCGCGCAAGATTTTCCCCTGGGATTCTGGTATATTTTCTACCAGGGAATGATGTTGTTCTACTGCTCTATATTTGTTATTCTCATTTTCATCTGGTGGAAAAAAACAAAAGTTGACCGGGAAAAGATACAGGCAAAGATCAGTTTTATTTGCGCGATTATTACTGTCATTATTGCCTACCCCATTGACTATTTTGCCGAATACACAGGTCAGCAGCTCCTCACTATGATATATTCCCTTTTCTGGATGCTTTCTCTTCTCTATGTTATTGTTCAATACCGTTTCATGGGATTAACGCCGAATATGGTGAGCACTGATATTGTTAATTCAATCAATGAGGCTGTAATTCTTTTTGATTCCAATATGAAAATATTATTAATTAATAAAAAGGGTAAAGAGATCACCGGGTACCATCCCTGGCGAATTGATGAACTTTCCGAAGATATTGTTGATAGTCATACAGCAGGGCAGGCTTTTGAGGATTTTTTAAGTACTGACTCAAAGACTTTTTCTTTGCGTCTTATTTATACTTCAAAAGGCCGGGAGATTCCTTTCCAGGCGCAAATTTCAAAAATTTTCGACAGCATGAACTATGTTCTCGGAGTGCTCTGTGTTGCCCGGGAAATTTTAGGACTTACCTTTTTGCAAAAGCGCTTTGGCCTTACGGCTAGAGAAATTCAGATTGTTCTGAATATATTATCCGGTACTACAAATTTAGAGATTGCTCAAAAACTTGGCGT
The DNA here is from genome assembly GCA_024224995.1 of bacterium. Next base: position 9,640 of record JAAENB010000870.1, read on the forward strand.
AACGGAAAGAACCGTAAAGACCCATATAACGAATATATATAACAAACTCACTGTCAACAATAAAATTGAACTCTATAATTTACTGCACGATTTTAATATTGAAGCTGATGAACGTTCTTGATCCATGAAAGCTTTATCTCGATATCCGGGATAAAGCTTCCGAGCGCATAACAGCATGTACACTATTTATAGGCCACGACCCCCAGGAAAGACTTCCCCAAAAGATTAACAATCTTCACGCGGGTAAATCCGCATTTTTTCAGGTCAGTCTCAATGTCATTTAACCGGGGAAGCGGGTAAAGCGCTTCTGTGGCAGAAAAAATAAGGTCATAATAAGACGATGACAGGCCCCTGGTTTTCATGGCTGTTGCAAGCATAAACCTGCCCTTATCCTTGAGCAGCGCATTAACTGAAGTGAACAGTTTCTTTCTCTCATCATCGGAAAAATAATATATGTTTGAATAGGATGTTATGAGATCAAATGATTTACCTTTTAAGGTTTCGGGTTTTATGATATTATCCTGCATTACAGTGAAATTATTTTCGATGTTGTTTTCTTTTGTTTTTTCACGCGCGATTGCCACTGCCGACGCGTCTTTGTCAATTGCAGCTCCACTATTGTTCCTGTTTATATCCACATAGTGTCTCAGGTATTCTCCGGAACCGCAGCCAAATTCAAGAATTGTGAGTGGAGTTGATTTTTTTATAGTACGATAGATGAAAGCTTTAATCAACGGTTCCGCTAATCTCGATGATTCGGCAATCACTCCACCAAAATCTTTCAGATAATTCCCTTTTTTATTTTTTAAAAGATACGTATCAAGCCTGCACGCGACATCACCATGGTATTGAACTGTTTCCCGCAGCAGTTCCGCGATTGGAACATTATTTACAAGCGCTTTCGCCATTGCTCCCTTTAACCGGTATTTCCCGTTTCTGCATGCGATCTCCTTGACTGAACAGCCAAGATCCAGAAGTGAAGATAAAAGTTGTTTGTTTGAGATGTTCAATCTATTGGCGAGCTCTTCAAGGGTTGCCGGTTCTGCCAGTGTTTTAAACAATCCCGTTTCAATACCCGCGTGATAAAATATGAGGCTGCCCTCCAGCTTCATTATCCCGGCCATTTTAAACTGGGCAGATAAATCCTTTGAAGTTATTAGATTCTTAACTGTTTGAAATATCATATACTATCCTCCATAATTGTGAAACAGGCAACCGTACGCCAGCTCCTTTATCATGAAATATACACGATACACCGCTGCCTGTCGCCCGGGTTACTAAACCCGCACCTTGAAGAAGAGATATGCAATATTCTTGAAGAGCTTACAGGGGGAATAGAAGTAAAGCAAGCTTGTCATGGATCTCAACGAGTAAGAATCTGGCGGGATCTCCATGGTCAAAAAGAATCCAGGATGTCATTGCAATAAGGTATGCAGGAATGCTTATAATAAACAACCAGTATGATAGCGAGGCAGGCGACAGGGATTTTCGTCGCAGGATTTTATTGGACAGTATTGAAATAAATTTCCTGTGTAACGCGCAATGGGCTATGATACCGGCTAAAGATATGGAGGCCGATATTTTATGCAAGATTAACCAACCTGACTTATTTAATCCTGATATAAAATAATCATCCGGAAGTTTGAGCATGTGGTATTCAATCTGGAGAATAAGCCCGGTGATTATTACGATTAAAAATGGAAGAAAATTCAACAGATTTAAATAGAAATTTAGCCGAATCGAATTGGAAATATTTTTAGAAAGCTGCATGGATTTATCCTCTCAATACTCATTAGAAATATATAAATGTATGTATGAAATATAATACTGAAAGGATACTGTTGTAATTAACAATTGTTAATTTGTTTTTTTATTCTGGTTCTGATTCGGGATAATGAAACCGGGGTGATTCCCAGATATGATGCAATATCACCTTCAGATAATAGTATTGTTCCGGCGGGTACTTTTTTAACGACGGCATTATTTACTATTTTTTCATGAGAAAAAAATTCTAATATTTTATCTTTATATTCTTTTTTCATCTATAGTATTGCATTAGCGCAAAATTCCTTCTCTCTTGTTGTTTCAGGAAAGTCCTCCGGAAAAATACCAATAACACAAAACATCGACAAGCTCTTTTTTAATGCAGGAGTACTTTAACATTTTGAGATATATATTTTTTCTCTTGAATTTCTCGGGAGTAAATAATATTATTTTCATTTATTCTTATCCTCATTGACTGAGAATAGGATGCTTTGGCTACTATTCATAATTATAACCCTGATTAAGTTGGTTGACCAACCCAATATAGTCATATCTCCACAAATGTCCATATATTTTACAATTTTTTTACTTTATTAATACTTTTTTTCTTCCCGAAAATTAAACCTGCAATTTTGATAAAAAAGTCTCTCTCAATGCGGAATTTGTATTTCATTCCTCTCCACGTATCGTTAATTCCCCATTCCCCCCCCTTTTCCTTCATTGTCTTGACAAAATTAAAACTTGGTCCATAACTGGAACATAAAACATAGAGACTAAAAACAGATTGCCGTGAATATAACAGGCAAGCACCGGAATGGGTTCTGCTGCCGTTGTATATAATAAATAAAAATAAAAATCTGTATGGAGGATCTACATGAATCTAAAAAAACGATTAAGGATGTTTTCAGTAAGATCACTGCTGAGGTGTATGATTGGGGTACTGCTGGTAGTGATGATGAGTGCCTGTGACGAGCCGGTAACCTGGGATCTTGTATATGGCGGAGATTCAGATGACTGGACAGCTGATGTGACGCAAACATTTGACGGTGGGTATATAGTAGCCGGGTATACCGATTTTTATGATTTACAGGTAACAAAAGTTGATCCTTTGGGAATGGAGGAGTGGAACAAAACCTATGGGGGAAGCGAGAGGGATTATGGCTTCTCTATTAGCCGGACCTTTGATGGCGGGTATATTGTCTCCGGGGGAACCGAATCGTATGGAGCCGGAGGTTTTGATGCCTGGCTTATAAAACTTGCGGCTGACGGAACGGAAGAGTGGAATAAAACATACGGGGGGATTTCAAATGATCTTTTTTTTGACACACGGCAAACACTTGACGGCGGGTATATCGCCGCAGGATATACCACTCCCACCGGCGCCGACAATAATGACTGTTGGATCGTGAAACTTGATGCCGCCGGTAATGAACAGTGGAGCAAGACCTATGGGGAAAGCGGCTATGACAGTGCTCGATCTATTGAACAAACAATAGACGGCGGGTATATGGCCTCGGGTCTTGTAAGCGTGGATGCTACGGGCTTGCAGAAAATATGGGTTTTAAAACTTACTGCTTCGGGTAATGAAGTATGGACTAAGCTGCTCGGTGGAGAGGGTAATGACTATGCTCTGGAGGCGCGGCAAGCTTTTGACGGCGGTTATATTGTTGGCGGAGTGACCTATGGCACGGATATAGCCAATGCCGACGGAATAGTAATCAAGCTTGATCCTCAGGGCAATGAAGTATGGAGCAAGCAGTATGGGGGAGAAGAGCGAGACCAACTCCATTCCATTAAACCAACCTTTGACGGCGGGTATGTTGCTGCCGGAGCTTATGGGCAGGTGAATACCGACGTATGGGTGCTAAAGCTCGATTACGCGGGCAACATTGTATGGGATCAGAAATACGACCGGAGCCATTCGGACCTGGCATATTCCGTAGATACTACTTTTGACGGGGGGTATATCGTAGCGGGAATAACAGACCCTGATGAAGAGACAAGACCTTTTAACTTTAATTGCTGGTTACTCAAGCTTAACAGTTCAGGAGAACTCTAGCCAATCCCTGCCGATAATTCTGCCCTTCCCTGCAAAAGGAAGGGCTCTGCTCTTGCAATGGTTACTTCTAATCTGCCCTGTGACGGAGGTATGTCATCATACACAATAATAGAAAAAAACTTACCGAATTAGAAAGCAATTCCAATGATAAGAACGATGAAAAGAAAACACTTTTAGAGAAGATCGCAGTTCTTGAAAAAAAAATCAATTATTAAAAAAAGGAGCTCGTTCCTCTGAGACCGGACCGGGTTCCGCGGAAAAACTACTTTTTTTATTTGTTGAAGCATGATAAAATTTTTGATAGGGTATTTATATGGAACAATTAGTATTTCATAGATGCGAAAACTGTGGTTCACCACTTAAAGTGGATCCCAACCTGGAAAACGCTATTTGTCAATACTGTTTATCCGCTTTTAAACTGGACAGGAATTCAAGCCTGGAGCCTGAGGATGATTTAACAAGCGAAGAAGTTATCCGGGCTCTGAAAGCAATACCCGGGCCGGAAAATAATATGTATATTACTCACAGTCATGTCTATTTGAGCGAGAGTGAGGCTGCTGACAGTGACATGGCAATGATCAGTAAACTGAAAACCCTGGAGCACCTGAGTTTAACCGAGACAAAGGTTACTGATGAGGGGCTCATCCATCTGCAGAAACTTTCCAGGCTTAAATGTCTTTATTTGGACCGGACCGCGATTTCCGATTTTGGTTTATCAATATTACGTTCCTTACCCTGTCTTGAAGAGCTGGATCTTTCTTTTACAAATATTACCGATGCCGGTCTGGCGCATTTAACCGGCATACAAACCTTAAAAATTCTTACTCTTCATTACACGAATATCAGTGAGCATGGTATATTACAACTCCTGGCTCTGCCTGGTTTAACAGAACTTGAGATTGACATGGACAAGTTCAAAATATTGCCAATCCTGAAGGCCGGCGGCGATAGATTTTTTAAGTCCGAAACTTCCTTAGACCTTGACGCGCAGGGCCTTAATGACTCTGAGACCGCTTTTCTTGGAGAGTTTAAGAAACTTGAACTGTTGACACTAAATAATAATAACATTACGGGACCAGGACTTGCGAACCTGAAAGGACTCCGGCATCTGAAAACCCTGTACCTGGAGAATAACCCTCTGGGTAAAGAAAGCGCAGCACATATTTGTAATCTGAAAAGGCTCAAAAGATTAAACATTCTTAAGACAGGCCTGGAAACAGAAGACATTGATATAATAAAAAAAACTTTTCCACGAGCTCAGATATTTTATTAATAAAAAGAGGGAAGTGAAATGCTTACAAGTGATTGCAACGCGTGCGGCTCTAAAATAGAGATTGATGAATCAAAGAGTATCATTGTATGCTCGTATTGCGGGGCCAATTTTACATTCCAAAACACCCTGGTTGATCTTGATGAAAACCCATATACAAACAGGGCACTAAACGCCCTTCACGCTATATTACGCCCCTCAGACGACTGTTATTTAGCCGGAGATTATGTGAATCTCGCTTCAAGTCTTGTTACCGACAAGCAGTTAATGCATGCCGCAAAGCTAAGCCGGTTAAACAGGCTGGACCTTGAAGAAACAGGAATTACCAGCGAGGGTTTGAAACACCTTAAAACTATTTCCAGCCTGGAAGCTCTGCATCTTGATTCCACAAAAATAAGCGATGACGGCCTTGCCTATATTGGCTCCTTACGGGAACTGAAAGAGCTGTCCCTTAACAAAACCAAAATTACCGATGATGGCCTTAAGCATTTAAGCTCCCTGCCAAACTTGAAAGAATTAAAACTGAATGATACGGAAATTAGTGACAACGGTCTTACGCATCTTACATCTATTGGGACACTGGAAAAGATTGAACTGGAAGGAACATTAATAAGCGAAAATGGACTCCATGAGCTTGGCACATGTCCCAATATCAAAGATGTCATTATTGATTTCAGTGATTTTGATATTGTTTCCGTTCTAAAGGGCCATGAGGGAAGACTTTTTAAAAATACTCCAACCCTCAGTTTTTCAATGCAGGGCATCACTGATGAAGAACTGGCGCTCATTAAGGATTTTGATACTGTGCGAAACCTTAACCTTAGCGACAACAGGATCACCGGTGACGGACTGGCTTATTTAAAGGGAATGAAAAATCTCAGGAACCTGTATCTTTATCATAATCCCCTTGAAGATACAGGGCTTAAACATTTAAAAAGCCTGAAATCCCTTAAAGACCTTTCTATTTTTAAAACAAAGGTTACTGAAGGTGCTGTCAAAAAATTACAGCGGGCTCTTTCGGGATGCAGGATTCTATCCTGATAAAAAATGATACCCGGTATATCTTTTTTGAAACGAGCAGACAAAAAAGTCATTGTTTAATATTCTTTTCTTTGGTACAATAAAAAGAATATTTGAATAGTACCAGGCAGACGCGACTTTTCATTTTTTTACCATGTTTGAAAACCTATTACTAGAACTATATTTTTGGAGGAAAATCATGTATACGAAAAGGCCCATCGTTGAATCGCAACCACCGCAAGCCTCAGACGAAAACCAATTACATACCGGAATGAGCCGTGTTCGCGTTGAATCCGTGCTTCTTATGGCAAAATACGATACCGTTTTTAAAGAAAGGCTTCTTGAAGAGCGGGAATCAGCTCTTAATGGATCGGG
>JAAENB010000871.1 GCA_024224995.1 bacterium
GCTAACTATTTCAATGGAGCCGGAATCTCCGCCGCCGTTTCCCTGGGGGGAATCGTCATCGGGATCAAAAGCATTGTCTTCGCAGGCAAAGAGCGCGAGAATGGTGAGCAAAACCGCAAGCAGGCTTACCAGGTTAAATAAGGTTTTTACGTTTTTCTTCTTAAATTTCATCTTGAATCTCCTTTTAAATTATATACTCTATATTAGGGGAGTGCAATTTTAGGGACATTCGTGACAAAATTTTTTGAAAAAATGATTTAAAAATGATTTAAAAGCAACGAGCAAGTTTCAGCCCCCCCGGTCACTGAGCGGAGTCGAAGTGACCGGGGTTTAGCGGTTTTGATTCTACTTTTTTAGATTTTTATGGCATGTTTTTACCTTGGGGTGGAAGTGGTGTTTTTTAGGCTTTGTGACACAGTGTTTACAGCGCTTTTTTCCTTTGTCCAGTGTATCACATTCAGCTACAGTACGTTTTTCATCACCCTTTGGGTGGGCAAAACCAACAGCGGCAGAAAATGCGAATAGAGCGATAACCAAAACTGATAATGAGAAAATCTTCTTAGCGTTTTTCATTTAAACTCTCCTAATTCTGATATAAATTTTAATTAACAAAAAGGCTTTCTTTGTAAGTTTTTTTGTTAATTTGTATTCTAAATTAGTGACTTAAATAGATTTTTTATATATTTATACTTACAGCATATTACATTTTATTGGCAATGTCAAGAATATATATATATTTAAGAATTATCTTTCTTCTTCGCGAAAGAACCGGAATATCACTTCAGCGGACTTTTCCCCAATACCGGTAACTTTTGTCAAATCGTCCATAGTCGCCTGTTTGATATTATCTATAGATTTGAAGTGTCCAAGGAGGAGCTTTTTGGTTTTGGAGCCCACATTGGGGATATCATCAAGAACCGAGCCTGTAAGAGCTTTATCCCGGATGGTCCGGTGGTAGGTAATGGCAAAGCGGTGAGCTTCGTCCCGGATATGCCGGATAATATTCAGGGCAGGGGAGTCGAGCGGAAGCCTGACGGGGTCTTTTTTCACGTCAAAATAGATCTCTTCGAAGCGTTTGGCAATTGAGACAATCTTGATATGAGCATCAAAATTCGCGGCCGCTTCCATGGCGCGGGACAGTTGGGTAATACCGCCGTCCATAACCATGATGTCGGGCAGATCCCCGCCTTCGTTAACCAGGTGCTGCACTCTGCGCGCCACAACTTCGTGCATCATGCCCGGGTCATTAGGGGAGTCGTAACCCCGGATCTTGTACCGGCGGTAGCTTTTATTGTCGGGAAGGCCGTTGCGGAAACAGACCATGGAGGCAACGGCAAAGGATCCCTGGATATTGGAAATATCAAAACATTCAATGGTTTCCGGAAGGACCGGCAAACCCAGGGCGTTTTGCAGGGCAATAAGACCTTCTCCCCGCTCCTTGTAATTTTCCGCGGCTTTCCGGTCCGCGGCAATAAGGTCGATATTTTTCCGGATCATGTTAATAACGCCCTTGCTTTCAGTGCTCACGGGAAGGGAGATGCTCACTTTACGGGACGATTTTTCCGTAAGGAATTGTTCTAAAATATCCCGGTCATCAATGCGGAATTCCGTAATAATGGAGACAGGGATTTCCGAGCGTTCATAATAATCGAGAATAAAAGACTTTATAATTTCTTTTGGTTCCGAGTATTCGGCATTTTCAAATACCGATATTTTTCTGCCAAGGAGCACGCCCTGGCGGAATTCAAAGAGAATAAGAATGGCTTCGGCACCCTGGATGAGAACACCAATATAATCGCGGTCTTCCCCAATAGGGGCGCTTACTTTTTGAGATTCCGACACTTTCCGGATATCAAAAATAATATCTCTAATAGAGGCGGCTTTTTCATAATCCATGTTCACAGAATAGGTATTCATACGGGCGGAAAGGTCTTCCAGAACAGGATCAATATGCCCTTCAAGAAAGGAAATGGCATTGTCAACAAGGGAGCGGTATTCATCTTTGTTAATGGTACCAACGCAGGGGCCGTGGCAGCGTTTCATCTGGAAATTAAGACAGGGCCGCTCCCCTTTTTTCAGGGGAATATCCCGGGAGCAGGTCTTGAGTTTAAAAAGAGAATTGATCATGGAGATAGTTCTTTTGGCGGCTTTGGCATCGGTGTAGGGGCCGAAGTAGCGGTTGTTTTTATTCGACAGGTTACGGGTATACCTGATCCGGGGGAACTCTTCATCAAGGGTAACGGCAATATAGGGGTAGCGCTTGTCGTCTTTGAGGCGAATATTGAACTTTGGTTTTTGTTTTTTAACCAGGTTGATCTCAAGAAGCAGGGCTTCAATCTCGGAGTCCGTAACAATATATTCAATATCGCAGATACTTTTCACCAGGGTGGCGGTTTTAATGTCGTGCCCTTTTTTTTGAAAATACGAAGAGACCCTTTTTTTCAGAGAGGCCGCCTTGCCGATATAAATAACCTCACCGGATTCATCTTTCATGAGATAAACACCGGGCTGGGTCGGCAGTCTTTTTAAGATTTGTTCTATTTTTTCCGGAATATTCATTGGGAATTATATAATTGGAGAGACCAGGCTTTTTACCCGTTCAATATATTGCAGAGTCTGCTCATGGGCGGGGTCTGCTTCAAGGGCTTTTTCGAACATGGCAAGGGAATTATTATAGTCTTTAACTTTGGCATAGGCAACGCCAAGGTTGAAAAAGCTGCTGAAACCGTCGGGTTTAATAATTGTAAGGGTTTTAAAAATGGCGATACATTCTCCCAGTTTGTTCTCTTTAAGCATGGAGACGCCCATTTTAAAGATATCACCAAAAGATTCTTCAACCGTATCTTCACTGTACCTGACAAGACTTTTTTCTGTTTTATCTTTTAACTCTTCAATAAGACTGTTAAATGAAAGAGCAAGTTCGTTCAGTTCATTTTGAACTCCGCTGTTAAGACTCACGGAAAGATCCCCGCGGGCGGCTTTTTTGAGGGAAAACGTAAGATTTTTAATAAGCAGTAAAAAGTTGTGAATAATGAGGACCGTAAGGATCAGCACTGCTGTCACCAAAATAATGGTGAGGATTGTCATAAACAAGCGTATATTTTTGGTTGATTCGGTGTAATTAATCAGGGCCCGGGATATATTTGCCGCGGACATTTTAAAGTGGAGAACATACCGCTTTTTTTTGACAATAAGGGGATAATAAACATTTTGCCAGGAGAGGCTGTTCCGGGAGTATACCCGGGATTCAACGCTCCTGGTATAATATCCTTTTTTAAGATAATTAATGTCTTTAATTTCTTTAACCACAGCTCTTTTTTTGAGCTCGGAATTCATATTTTTATTAACCGGAATAATACTGTTTACGAAAAAGAAGTTTTCATCGCTGGTTCGTGAGTAAATAAGTACTGAGAGAAAACCTTTATTTTCCATACAGAGCTGCTTAAGCAGTTTCCTGGTTGTCCGGAGAGTGATTTTTTTTTGCGCGTATACTTTTTCAATAATAAAATTGGTCTTTTCCAGGAGTATTTCCCGGTTGCTGTCCAGTAATATCTCTTCTAATATATCCGAATTTTCTTTCATGGTGTAATGGAAAGCAAAGGATGTAACAATAATAAGCAGGGAATAGATCGCGGCAATTATGATAATAAATTTTTTTGATATTCGCGAATTTTTCCGGGGTTTAGAGCCTTCCGTATCGACGGTATTATCTCGTTCTAATAATTTCATTCTTTATTGGACCAATCCTTGATAATTCAGCTATTTTCTCCGGGTAAAAAAAAATTTCAAGCACAATTTTTTATTGGGATTATTCGTCATCAATAAAGAGGCAGCAGGTCTTAATATCTATATTTGAGTCGTTGAAGTATTTGACTAATAAGACCTGGTTCCCTTTTTCATTGAAATCTACTAAATCAAAAGCCTGAACAGTAATGGCGAGCCCCCGCCCGTGGGAAAGATGCTGCTGGTTTGCCGTATCTGAGGCAGATTCCAGTACTTTTTTATGGTCAAATCCATTCCCATCGTCGGTTATTCTGTAGGCGGCAAAAGAGCTGTTTATGGAGTATTCAACGGTAACTTTTTTGTTTTTATAGCGGGGATCTTTTTGACGTTCAAAAAGGAAATGGAGATAGTTATTGTTTTGTAAAACCTCATGTTTTTCTTCAAACCGGATACCCAGGTTTCCATGTTCAATAGCATTCAGTATCACTTCTCTGAGGGCAATTTTTATAAAACCCGCTTCCGTGGATGAGCAGTATTTTTCCATGTTCCGGGTAATTCGTTGACTTAAAAGCGGGACATTGTTCAAATAATTGTTTATCCGGTATGTTTGTTTTTCCCCGTCCAGGAGGTTAACGAGAATATCGTCGGAGACGATAGAAGCTTTGCCCAGGATATCGGTATTTTTTCCCGATTGAATATATTCCAGTTTTACGGCCAGGTCTTTTGGTTCAGGGCTGTACCGGGTTTTAAAATCAGCTCTAAAAGAAACACTTTCTTTATCTTCCTTCATATCAAAAACCTGTTCTTCAATTAGTTCACGCCCGATATTATGATTACTGCTCCAGGTATCCTGGATCAGGTCCATGAGATTTTTATTAATAATATCATTTTCATTGTAGCCCAGGTGCTGCTTTATCGCTTTATTGACCGTAATAAAATTCAGCTCATCGTCGAGAGAAAAGATAATATCATGGGAGCTTTCAACCAGGTGCCGGTATTTTTGCTCAGCTTTTTCCAGTTTCTTTTCCATATAGTTTATTTTGTAGGTGAGTCCAAGAGAGAGCAGGAAAACCTGGATCATTGTTCCAATATGGAATCCGTATGAAGTAAAGAAACTTCTTGGCATAAGCCCAAATATTGTAATAACAAACGATACCGAGCCCAGGATAAGGAAGCCCGACGCAGCGGAAAAAAAAGCGGCTTCTTTCGATTTTTTGGCTATTGCCAGGTAGAGGGCATATAAAAAGACAATTGGGGCTCCTATTGTCGCAAGTGATGAAATTATCATGGTAAAGAAGCTGACATTTCCCGTAGGTATTGCCAGTAATCCCGAGAGTATCGAAAAAATCGATAAGGCATTAAAAACAATATTCCATATTCTACTGTATCTTTTTATATCAATAAAATATCTCGTAAACTGTACAAACGCGGCGAATATAAAACCGGCGCAAACCGGGAAGTAATAATATGCCCAAAGACCTCCTCCGGACCAGAGGTATTGAAACCAGATGCCGTCGGTATGGTTAATGAACATGATAAACAAAGCAACATAGGCAAAATAGAGCAGGTAACTGAAATTCCTGATGGAAAAAAAGATAAAAAGATTATATATCCCCATGATAATAAGTATTCCGTAATACATCCAGAGCAGGGGGGTGATATAGTTTTTATACTGTTCCAGGGTTGCCGGATTGTGGAGCCTTAAATCGACGAGAAGGGGACTGTTCGAATGCATACGCAGGTAATAATTGTTTTGGCTTCCGGCTTTCGAGAGTAAGGGAAAAATAAAAGTCCTGTCTTTAATTGCCCGCTCTGAAAAAGGGTAATTTATTCCTGTTGTGAACAAATGATCAATTTTTTTTGGATTAATTTCATATAACCGTATATCATTATAAGAAGGGTAGCTTTGCTGGAGATAATAGTCAATATCATGGTTCGTGGTATTTTTAATGGAGAAACGAAGCCAGAAAACGGCAGTGCTATAGCCGAAAGCAATAGCTCCCGAATTGACTCTGTTCCATTTGGCGTTATCGATTTGAAAAACTTCTTCAATAGAAAGCTTCCCGGTTTCATCGGTATAGTATTCCATGCTGAATTTAGCGTTTGAGTCAATGTCGGTGCTTTTTGTAAAGTGATCATCCAGGATCACGGGTTTTGACCATATTCCGGAAGGGAAAATAGTGATAAAAACGATGCTGCATGCTATAAGAGCTATGGGCCAGGATTTCATTGCCCCTCCGGTTTTAGGATCTGTTCGAGTCTGGTTTTGGAATAATTTTATGCTGATATTGTGCTGTAGTCAATAACAAATTTAGCCGGGCAGATTACGCGGATTCTTTGGTGATTTTCGTAATAAAAAGCGGTTTTGTTGTGGTTTCTTTTGTCTCAGTAAAATATTTAACCAGCAGTACCTGATTCCCTTTTTCGTTGAATTTTACCGTATCAAAGGCTTTTAACGCGATGGCGAGTCCTCTTCCGTGAGCGTATCTTTCGGTATTGGCCGTATCCAGGATCGATGCTACTATATTTTCATGGTCAAATCCGTCACCCTCGTCACTGATGCGGTACGCTGCCATCCGGGGATTGAGCGAGTATTCAATGGTTATTTTTTTATTGCTATAGCGGGGATTTTTTTGACGCTCATACAGGAATTGGAGATAGTTGCTTTCCATTAGGGCTTTTGTTTTTTCTTCAAACCGGAGGTCCAGGCTGCCGTGCTCAATGGCATTTATCATAATTTCTCTTAATGCTATTCGTAATTCCGTAATTCCCCGGGAATTTAAATATTTATCCAGGTTCAGGGTAAGCCGCTGAATGAGGAGGGGGATATTGCTTAAGTAGTTGTTTACCTGGTAGGTCTGTTTTTCCGCGTCCAGGAGCTGTATGAGAATATCTTCGGTAATTGGTGAAGCTTTGCCCAGTATATCGATCTTTTTGCCGAAATGGGTGTATTCCAGTTTAATGATGAGCTCTTTCGGCTCCGGGTTATACCGGGATTTCAGATTTGTCCGGAACGATACACTGCTTTTATTTTCCAGCAATTCAAAAATATATTCTTCAACGATCCTTTCGTTTATATTATTGTTTTCGCTCAGAGTTCTATGAATAAGATCAAGAAAGTTTTTATCAACAATATCACCTGCTTTATAACCCAGGTGCTTTTTTACTGCCTTGTTTACGGTTAAAAAATTAAGATTCTCATCCAGGGAAAAGATAATATCTCCTGAGTCTTCAACCAGGTGCCGGTACTTTTGTTCGGTTTTTTCCAGTTTTCGTTCCATGTACTTTATTTTATCGATCAGGCCGGTAGAGAGAATAATGATCTGCAATATTGATCCAATGTACAACCCATTTGCTGTTATGAAATTGTCAGGAATAAAACTGAGACTGGTGAGAACTTTTAATATACTGCCGATTGTTAAAAAGATAAACGCGGTAAATAGAAATATAAGCTGCCTTGATCTATAAACAACCAGGAGGTATGTCATCTCTATCGACATCAAGAGCGCCATTATTCCAACCATGATATACAAGGTAACAGTATGAATGAAAGGAGCGGGAATCACCAGGGCCAGGATTGTCCAGGCAATGAAAAAAATTGCTATTTTTCGGAGAACATAGTCATGTTTGGGAGCCATTTTCGGAAGATTAATAAATTTTCGGGCGAAATATATGGCGACACTGAGATTTAACCCCGTAAGAAAAAAGATAGCCGGATATTTCCAGGCTCCTAACCCGGGCGCAAGGTATTGGGATACTGTTCCGTTTAGCATCATAAGAACAAATGACATCGTGGCAATATATAATGAATGATACAGGTAGCTTATATCTCTGATAGAAATAAAGATCAGGAGGGTGAATACAACCATTACCAGGAGAATGCCGTAATATAACCATAATATTGGATTCCCATAATCTTTTAATTGCTGCAGCTCTTCGGGAGTAATAAAAGACAGGTTAAAAGCCATTGGAAAGAACGTTTTGTACCGCAGGTAGTACCATTGTTCGCTCTGAGCTTTATGGGTGACGGGAAATATATATGTTCTATGGCTAACGCGTTTATGGCTATTCCGAACCTGATCCCCGGTTTTGATTATCCTGGTTTCCATGCCGGGGGAGTTAATATATATCAGCAGCTCATCTAGCAGGGGAGTGGATTCCTGCAGGTAAAAGTGCTTATCCTGGTTTGAGTTGTTTGTTATTGAAAAACGGACCCAGATTGCCGCGCTGGTAAATCCGAAACTGCGCGTTCCCGTTTTTGATTTTGTCCAGGAAAGTCTACCGGCTGCCGGTTTTTGTGAGGAAATATCATCAAAAGTGAGGGTTCCCTGTTCATCTACCAGGTATTCAAGATGAAAATCAGGTGATTGGGTATTGGGTTTTGCAAATAAAATGCTTGGAATAAGTGTGCAAATAAAAAATAATGTGTAGTATTTCAAACTGTGCTTCATTCATTCCTCCGGGATAGTCTGTAACATAAAACCCCAGTCTATTATAGTTATTTGACAATTGTTGTCAATTACAAACCGGGTATACGGTTTGTAATTGCGGGGTCCGCACTCTCAAGAAACTAAATTGTGCAAGTGAGCGGGCCTGGAAGCATCCCTCTTCTAAATGCTGCGGAACTCGCTCCGCTCAAACAGTCCTCACATTTAGAAGAGGGATACTTCCAGGCCAGATGCAGA
>JAAENB010000872.1 GCA_024224995.1 bacterium
TCTTGACGGGATTCGAACCCGCAACCTTAGGATTATGAGACCTACGTGCAATGTGATTATAATATCACTAGTGTAATGATAATGATATATATATATTGTGATATATATGCGCGTATGATCTGAGACACGGGATTCGAACCCCAATTGCAAATCTTAAATATACGCATATGTATATGATACGCGTATGATATATATATGCTTGGTGAGTTTCCCTTAGGATATCTAGGATATATGTGATACGCTTCCAGCCGGGCTCGAACCGGCGACCTATCGGTTAACAGCCGACCGCTCTGCCAACTGAGCTATACCCCCATTGAATATATGTTATATATGCACTGTGTTATGATAAGTGTATGATAATAATATACGCGTATGGCTGATACTCAGGATTAGGACCCCAATTGCAAATCTTAAATATACGCGTGATATAATGGTGAATATAGCGATTCGAGGTTAGCATCCGTGGCCGAGTGGTCTAAGGCCCATACACTAATGTGTATGATATGTGTGTAATATGCGTATGATGTACGCAATGTGTATGATATGTGTGTAATATGGTAGTCTCACGCCTTATCCATTGCACCACGGGGACAATCATTGACCCTTATATTTGCTGATATATGTCTATACACTCTTGACGGGATTCGAACCCGCAACCTCTGCATTAGAAGTGCAATGCGCTATCCATTGCGCCACAAGAGCA
>JAAENB010000873.1 GCA_024224995.1 bacterium
CGGCAGCCTTTTCAGGAGTCTTATTTTTACTGTCCGAATCTATTCCGCATATTGCTCCTGTTCCTACTGCGGCAGCTGATACTGCCGACAGGGCAATGAATTTCTTTCGCGTGAATTTTTTCATAAGAACCTCCATAATGCAGTTATCATGTTCATACCAATTCATATCAACAGCGTCAAGGTCTTTTTTTACATGATTACCGCACCCCCTGGGGGAGTAGGGGGTGCGGCGCTATGCAAGTTCACTGTTACACTTGTTTTGAATCGCAATACGCTTCAATTGCTTTTGAAAAGAAATCGGCAAAACCGGGGTGAATACTATCGTAGAATTTTTTAAATCTTGGATCGGCTGAATAGCTTTTTCCAAGTTCTTGAAAAATTTCAATAGAACAATGATAAAAATTCTTTGTGATATATTCTTTATAGAGATGAACCTGTTCTTGAATTTTTATATCAGAGAGCTCTTTGTCCATGAATGAAATTAATGTTTCATAAATGGTTTGCGCCTCCTGGTGAATTCGTTTCCAGTCATCCTTTGAATACCTTGCGGTTTTGTTCGCGCTTTCTTTATACGCGTCAGTAGACCCAAAGCGTTTTTTTGTTTCTTCAGCGTATTTAATTTTATGCTCTTCAATATCATTCATATCAAAGGCTTTGAACTCCGCTTGTTTGTCCATTTGAGTTTCTCCTTTATTTGAAAAAGTTTCTATCGCAGTAGTTACTGCTGAGATAATCTTTTGTAACCGTTCCTCTTTTTTGAGAAGAAGAGTTTTTTGGGATTTTAGCGCGTCCAGGGGATCAAAGTCATGCCTGGTAATAATAGCCTTAATCTCTTTGAGACCAAAATCCAATTCCTTAAAAAAGAGGATTTGTTGAAGCCGCGCAAGATCATCATTGGAATAAAGCCGGTATCCGGCTTCATTTCTGGAATGGGGCACCAATAGGCCTATTTCATCATAATGACGAAGCATTCGAATGCTGATGCCCGTGATATTGCTTACTTCTTTTATTTTGTATTCCATTTGATTACCTCTTATAACTATAATATAATGCCTCACACAGTGTGAGGGTCAAGTGTTGGATTGAATTTTTTTTATTTTTTTTCGGTTGTGTAGGGGGAGAGGCTCTGGTATGGAAACTGAATTTGGGCGTACCCTTCGGGCCGGGCTTCTCCGGGCTCCGCGTTCGCTCCGGTCCTGCGGAAGACCTCCGGACTAAACCCTGCGTATCCCTTACGTGGAGAGCTGCTTTTAAAGAACTCCATTTGGCTGGTACAGCGGGCCTGGAAGTAGTATGGGCTCTTTGGATTGCTGCGGAACTCGCGTTGCTCAAACAGTCCTCACAACCCAAAGAGCCCATACTACTTCCAGGCCGGATGCAGCTCGCAATATTATTTAGTTTCTTTCGTATTTTTTCCCCGTTCCACGGGGTCCGCACTCTCAAGAAACTTAATTTTGCTTGTGAGCGGACCTGGAAGCATGAGCTCTTTGGATTGCTGCGGAACTCGCTCCGCTCAAACAGTCCTCACAACCCAAAGAGCTCATACTTCCAGGCC
>JAAENB010000874.1 GCA_024224995.1 bacterium
ACTATCCCTTGAGATCGAAACAACTTCCCAAGGGGGCTCAATACCTAATATACCGTTATAAAATTCTTCTAATGATTCTTTCATATTGTTATTTTAATATTATACCTAAATTTTTTCCACTATAATTCCTGAAGAGCCATAAAAATTAATCGGCAGGCCGGTCATTGAGAACGGCAACTTCAGTGGGGGAGAGTTTCCTGTTATAGATACGAATATCGTCCATTCGGCCGTTTACCCAGAAAAAGTTACACCAGGCACCGGCACCTAATTTAAAGGTACCGCCAGTGGCAGTGCTGATAGGGTTAGCGCCGGCATTAACGGTTTGAACGCAGGTGCCGTTAATATATGCTTTTAGTTTGCCATTGGTTTCCCAGGTAACAGCAAGATGAGTCCAGGTATTCGCGCTGATAGCGCCGCCGCTAACGGTATACTGAACACCGCCAGTGTCCCATAACTCAACATTGAGTTGAGAACCATCAACACCCACCATGTATCCTTTCCACAGGGAACTGCCGTCGAAGTATACTTTGCCCAGAATTTTCTGGTTTGAAGCGGGATTGGCTAAATAGACCCACACGGAAATAGAGAGTTCCGTAGCAGCGTCAAGAGGCGCCGGGTCGGGACTGGATAAATAATCAGAGCTTCCGTTAAAGGAATACGCTTTACTGCCGTTTCCATCCCTGTCCGCGGCAAAAGAGCCGGAACCGGCGGTGAAATTGACAGCATTTCCGCTCTGGTCATTGGTGCTGCCGTTAAAAGGGTAGTAGGCAACAAAGTCATTCATACCGGAAACAGCCAGTGAAGACGCAACAGCCGTATTACCGGCAGAATCATAAACAGGATTGCTTGTGGTGCTGGCGGCAATGGTGTCGGAATTAATATCATTTGTAGTAGTACTTCCGTTAAGAACCTGGGTAATTGAATTATCATCACAGGCGTCACAATCGGTCCCCATGCTTGTAATACCGGAGACATCGGAAAGACTGGCATTTGTATAAACAACATTAGCAGTTCCCAGGAGAGAATCACAGGCTCCGCCGTCACTGTCTACGGGTTCGCTAAACGTAACGGCAAGAGAATTAAGGCCGATATCGCTTACGGCGTCAATAATAACCGGCGGCGCTTTGTCTGTTTCAGTAACATCACCGCTCCCAATATCGGCAGCGGTTTGGGTAGAGCAGGAAGCAATGCCGGTGTTTAAATAGCAATTTCCGGAGTCGAGATCCTGAAGCGAAGCATCGGTCACTGTTAATTCGGGAGTAGCATCGGTATCAAAGGAAGTGGTTTGCTCGTCAAAGGCAATCCAGATGACCGTATCATTTTCTCCACCGGAACCGTCAATGGCGTCCCTGGTATCGATCCGGACATTGGAATACCCTGCGATGCTCCATTTGGCAGAGACCGTTCCCAGGGAGCTCCCGCCTGTATATCCGTCAAATGTGGAATCATTTACTGTTTCAGAGAGCGTCAGTTTAAGGTGATCAATCCGGCCATTGGCATCGGTATCGAAATATTCAGCAGCGCTGATTGCGGGACCTGTAAAATCATCGTCGGTTATGGTAATTGCTGCCGCCTGTTCCCCGTCTTCCGCAGCGTTTGTAACGGAGGTAATGCTTACTATAACTGTTTCGTTATCTTCAGTTGTTGTATCATCAATAGCAGTAATAACAGTGGAAGCCGTAGTGTTTCCGGCAGGAATTACCATGGTAGTCGCGTTAGAACAGGAATAATCGGTATTAAGGACCGCGTCTCCGCTGAGGAGAAGATCAATGGTAATGTCCGATTCCGGGACCTGGGAAACAGTGGCGGTAATGGTTTCGGAACCTGAATTTTCACTTATTGATCCGGAGCCGGAAAGAGAAAGAGTAACCATGCTCTGGTTTTTATATCTATCAACTTTTTGGTTTTCCATCAAATCCCAGGAACCCATTTCTGAGCAGCCGGACAAAAGAAGCGATATCACTAATGATATCAGCATCATGATGATAAGATTAGTGTGGGGGGCAATTATCTTTTTCATAGTATTAATAAGATACTTAATATTTGAAATTAAGCAACCCGTCTGGGTTGGTTTTGGAGGGATTAATAGAAAAACTTCCTGACAATTTCGTCTTAAACAGAAAATTTGATATGGATATTTAAACAAGAATATTTAAATAAAAATAAGTGTAGCCGTATGTTACAGGTGGAAACCAAAACGGGCATATACTTCAAAAGTATTAATAGGAACATTATCGAATATCCTGTTATATTCAAAGGCAACAGCAATGAGATAATCTTCAAAAAGGTCATAATTAACAAAGAGACCGGCAGCCAGTACCGGTCTATTGGCGGAAAAGGTAGTATCCTGGAAGGTGTGGATCCGGTAATAATGTTTGTATCCTATAAACGGAGAAATATGGAACAGGGAGCCGTCTATTTCTTTTTTATACGAGGGATAATCGAGTCCCATATAGACTCCGCCTTTCAGCATCCATGAAGTGGTAAAATCGCTTGCTTCACCAATAAAATGATAATATGAGAAGGCTGTTCCCAGGTAGATGTAGGTAAATTGTTTTACAAACGCGTGGCATTCATAGAAAATACCGTTTTTAAGGGAACCGGAATAGGTACCCGATTCTTCAATTGCTTTGAAGCTGTACCCGGCTTCAATTCCCACGATATGGGTTGTATGAGAGATATCGTCCGGTGAGATTATGGCCAGTCTTCGCCATTCCGACCATTTAAAGACTTTGTTAAATTTGCTTATGATACCAATTCTATATGAGTATTCTCCATAAGAAAGGGGAAGACGTGCTTCAGTTACTTTGCTTCTTTTTTTATGGAGAATTTTTCCGGCCTGGTCTTTTAATTCAATATAATAACCAATGGCACCGCTAACAGGAACCCATTTAATAAGAGCGATCTTTATTTCCGGGTCACTGCTCTGCGCGTTAAGGGTACTGCTAACAAAGAGACCGCCCAGTAGTATTATAAAAAATAGTTTTTGTATTCTCATGCCTTATTCGTACTGTATAATTTTTGCCCGGATTAATAATATACTAAACAGAACTTTAAAAAACAACCCACTTGGGCTGATTTTTAAAAAAACTTCCTGACAATATCTGTCTTAAACGATATTCTCTATATGTCCAGTTTTTTTTTGCGCGTTTACTTAATAATTTGTTCTTCCTCAGTTTCTATTTCTACCTCTTCAAATGAAATGTGAATACTGAAATTATTCCGGAGTTTTTTACTGGTACAGATAATTTTGCCGGAACGGTCTTTATGAATAGCTTGCAGGGTCCAGTAAAAATTTCCCATATCGAGTTTTGTTAAATCTCGCAGGTCGAAATGGAGCTTGTTGCTGGTAAGAGCAAGGAGCTCATTTGATGCCGGTTCTTCTTTGGTTCCCGTAACCTGGAATAACTTGAATTCATATTCATTTGTTTTTTTAGATTGTTTCCATCGAAAGGCTAAGGATTTTTTAAGGGTCATATCAATGACTCGTCCCCAGGCCGGATAAATGGGAGCGGGATTTTTGAGCCTGTTATTTATTGTCAACCTGCTCACCGGGCTTTTGAGGATCTCATTCTCTTTTTCATCAAGGAATGTTACCCGCCAGTAATAGGTCCCGGGCGTGATATCGGCAATTTTTATTGTAGGAGAGGTGAGTGATTCCGTCGCGAACATCGATTTGAATGATTTATCATTCGCGATCTCAAGACGATAGGTTCCGTCAATGGTTAATCTTCGCCAGGTGAAGGTTAGTCCGCCGGCATCATAATCATAGAATTCAATAGTACCGTTTTTTGGGGGTGCCAATAAGGCAATGTTCGTAATAGTTACCAGGCGAAAGGAACGCGTTGCCGAAAAAGGTGTTTGTTTGCCATCACTGGTAAAACCGCGAACTCGCCAGTAGTACCTGCCGTCGGGAAATGGCTTTTTCATGGTCCAGTGATTTTCAATTGATGAAAATTCGTTGAGTATGGTTTTAAAATTTTTATCTCCGGAAAAATAGATCTTTGTTCCGGTACAGTCATCGGAGAGTGTCCAGTTAAAAACCCTTTCCAGGTTTTTTTCCTGCGGAAGGTAGGGCAATGTCGCGGAATTATCGGGGTATACTAACCGGGGAGCAGCAAGCTCGGTTTTCCGTTTTACTGAAAACTTGAACGCGGGACTTGTTTGTCCTTTCCAGTTCCTGTTTCCCGGCACGGTTTTTACCCGCCAGTAATAGATTTTGGTTTCGGCCGGTTTCAGGTGCTGTTTTAATTCATAAGCAATCCGGCGTGACGGCGTATGGAGGGTTTTTATTATTTTGGTAAATTTTTTATCCTCCGAGATCTCAAGTCTGTATGAAGAGGCATTGGGATTTTTTATCCAGGAAAAATGGACAAATGGGAGCCGGTCTACATACTCCAGGACTCTCCTGTTGATTGGGTTAAGCAGGTATATGGGCGGGTCCTTGATAACGGAAAACCTGTTGATCTCACGGTTCCCCTTGAGCAGCTTCCCGTTCTTTTTACCGGTAATGTGCCAGTAATATGATCCGGGAGGCAGCGACGCTTGAGTACCGGTTTTTCTGAGCGTTGTTTTTTTAATGATTTTGGTAAAAAGGATATCTTTACTGATTGTCAGGGTATAATTAACAGCACCCGGTTTTTTGGGCATGGAGGGATTCAATTTCCACGAGAAGGCCACGGAGAGATTCTTTTTTGATGCCAATAAACGGGCATTTGGGACCGGGCTCTTTAATAAAACAGGGGTAATGCTAATGGCTGCGCCTTTTTGCGTGAGTACGGCGTCCTGACCCGCTTTAACCGATTGTACCTGCCCCGCGATATCAACAGATGCTTCGCCATTTTGCACCGAAAGGGCAAGATCCTTTCCCGCGCTTTTACTCACTTTGAGTTCACCGTCTACCAATACTATTTTCTTGTCGCCATGAGTAATATTTATTACAGTATCGGTACCTGTGTTTTTACCTTTTATGGCCTGGATGGTACCGCTTTCCAGCTTAATCCGGACTTCTTCATCTTCAATGTCCATTATAATAAGACTGTCTTCACCAACTTCAATAACAGTACCGTCCTTGAGAATCAGTTTGGCATCGGATACAGTGCCGGTGTAGATCGTATCTCTATTATGAAGCGGGGCGCTCTTGAAGAGTTCTTCCCATATTACCTGGTTGGTATACTTCCTGCGTACAACATTATTTTTAAAAACAATTGTACCGATTGTTTTGCCGCCGCCCCCTATTATTTTTCTGTTTACGTCCAGGTACAGCACAATCGACAGGATCAGGATAAGAAGAAGGGTTGCGGCAACAAAAATGATTTCTCTGGAAGATATGTTCAGTTTCAGCTTCACTTAACGTCCTTCAAGAGAAACATATTTCATTTTATGGACTATCACCCTGAACGCGTTAAATGAAGCAACCTGCCAGTCAAGTGACTGGTTATAATAAAACACGGTTTTAACGGAATTTTTTTCCAGGCTCGTGGCAAAGGTCACAATTGGCGGAACTGTTGATGAGTTCATGAATTTGAGTTCACAGAAGTCAACAGTCAGTTCACACCCTTTAAGTGTGGGAATCACTTTTTCAAAATAAGGGGAAAGGGACTTCTCCGGGTTCCTGGTGCTGCTTTTCCCGGTCCATTTTAACGTGACCTTTTGTCCTTTTTTTTCAACTTTGATATGCAGTTCATGGTCTACAAGCTCTTCCGGAGCGCCCGTTCCGGGAGTGCTTGCGGGAGTGCTTGCGGGAGCAGGAGTTGTGCTCCGGGAAACCGTTTTCGGAGTCCTTTTAGGGGTACTCTGGGGAGTACTTTTTTGTTGAGCTGCTGCCGACGCGCCTTTTATTTTTTTTTCAGCAGTTATTGCCAGTATGGTATCTTTGGATTTGCAGCTGAGAGAAAATTTATTGTTTGCCGTAATACGATACAGGCCCCCTTTGTTGTACCCCGGAGCTTTTTCCGCTATGGCTTTTACTTTTTGACGTACCGCAGTGATCACCTCTTTTGAGGAGACATAATTTGTTATACTGATTGATACTTTTTCGTCGTCTATATGAAGTTCATATTTTGCCTGGCCAACGCCGGATTCAAAAAAACCGTGTTCCGCCGCGTTGTCTACCAGTTCCTGTGATGTCATAATAACCGCATCGATCAACGCGCTCTCTTCTCCTTTGAGCGCGTTAAGGATCATTGGTGATATTTTTATCATATTATCGCTTTTGGGTCTTATAATAGTTTTAATAGAAGCCATTATCTACCTTCTCATTTCAATATTTTTCCGGCAATTGTCGCACCCCACGTTATGAGAGGGGGAACGGGTTACAGCCGCTTCATTACGACCATTGTAACGTCATCATCTCTTATGTAGTCTTCCAATTCTTTTATAACGTCTTGTTTTATTTCTTCAACACTTTTTTTCCCGATCCGTGCTAAAACTTCAGCCAGTTTTTCAGTGGAAAACATCTCTCCCTCTTTATCAAGACATTCCGTAACTCCATCCGTATATAATAGAAGGATGTCATTGGAATTCATGGTAAATGAGTTTATGGGTAAATATTCTCCAATTTCATCCATTATTCCAATCCACATCCCATCGGTGTTTATATAATCAACGTCTCCCGAATCGGCTCTATAGAGGAGTAAGTCGAGGTGCAGACCGGCATAGTGGAACAGGCCGTCTTTAAAGCAGGCAAAAATCGCAATGGTCATGTATTTGTGCTCACCCAGGCGCTTGATGTTGTACGCTACTGCCCTGTTTACGGCAGTTAATAGTTCTGCCGGGGTACAGTCCGGTTTCTGGGCGAGTGCTACCCGCACTGATGTTTGAACCATCATCATAACGAGTCCTGCCGGAACCCCATGTCCCGATACATCGCCAACAACAATCCAGTCATAGCCTTCAACATTGATAACATCGTAATAATCGCCGCCAACTTCATCCGCGGGCATCATATAACCGGTTATTTCGTAGCCGGGAATGGCCGGTTCTTCCGGAAGCAGTACTGTCTGGATCTTTTGCGCCAGTTTCATCTCTCCCCAGAGTTCGTCCCGCGCTTCTTTCAATTCCTTTGTCCGTTCTTCCACTTTTAATTCCAAATTATCGGCATAATCCTGGAGTTTTCTCTGGGAGTCCAGGATCGATTCGATCATGGCATGGAACGATATTGTAAGAAAACTGACCTCGTCCTTTCCTTTTATGGCATGAACCGGAAGATTTGTCTCCTGGAAGTTATGTGTCTCTTCAACCAGTTTTACTATGGGGATAGTAACTGATTTGGCAAAGAAAAAGACAATTAACACGGAAACACATAATACAATAAGCAATATGATGATATTCCTTCTCTGGATTCCATAGACTGCTTCAAATATTTTGTCTTCATTTACGGTTACAATTATACCCAGGCCAAAATCATCAAGTTTTTTGAATGATCCCAGGTGATAAAGACCGTCGCTATCCTTGTATCGTTTTTGCCCGTTATTGAGCTGGCTTGAGAGCATTTTTTTAACGATAATTTTATTCTTGAAATTTACGTTCGCGATGATCATTTTACTGTTTGAATGAGCAATGAGTTCGCCCACTTCATTTACCATAAAGGTGTTCATAATAGTCGATTTTTCATCGCTTCCTTCATCGGAGTTTTTAAATATCTTTAAAAACCGGTCCATTTTAATATATAGTATGATAATGGAATCGACCCGTCCGTTTTCAAATGTCAGGGGAGCGGATATTCCCAGGATAGGGATATTTTTTCCCACGGAAATATTATGGAACGCCGTACTTTCATTAAAAGCATTGAGAAAAGAATTCCTGTTTATTCTATGTATCCTCTGAACATTTTTTTTCCTGATCTGGAATTCACTTAAAAAATCTTCGTTATAGAGGGAGTGGGTGAAATGAAAGTTTTTTCCTTTTTTTTTTGCCAGCCCTAAGAAAATAATCTCTTTATTTTTTGAAAGGAGCTTTTTTTCTTCTTCCGATGAATCGGCTTTTGTGTCTCCTTTCATAATGGAAGCCATAATCCTGGCATTCTCTATATAGGAAGAAATATCGGATTCAACTTTATAGCCAATAAGCCGGGCAATTTTAAGATTGTTTTCTCTTACCCGTATTTCACTATCATCTTTGAAAAAGAAGGTGGCCAGTATAATCATGGTTAAAAGAGAGGCAATGATTATCATTGAAGTGATAAACATTAACTTTGTTTGAATGGAATATTTGTCAAGGAAAGCCTTGAGTCCCTTAACCGGTTCTGCCGGCGCATCGGGATAATAATACTCTTCCTCATCTCCGGTGCTTTTTTGTGATTCCGCGTAGAATTTTTCAATAAACGCGATTTCGGGATCGTTCCGGACCAGGGTGCTGTCGTATTCTTTCAGGATCTTAATAGCTTTTTGTACATCATACCCGGCAGTAATATAGAAGCAGGCAAGAACTACTCCGGCGATATATTCGCTATTAAACACTACCAGGCATTTTTCTTCCTGGTGGCGGGCATAGATTGCTTCTACAATATTTTTTAGAGAAGTACTGTAATCTTTTTTCAGTTCTTCTTCCGTGAATTTTTCGGGTAGTTTTGCCGTAAAAAACCTGATGGTACAGTCGAGATCAAGGCTGACCTGTTCAAAGGCCTCAAATGAGTCGGTATCTGAGGATGCTGTTGGCGGGGAAATAATAAAGACATGCGATATATCATTTTCATTGATATCCCTGGCAATTTTTCGCATGACACCCTGGTCACTATCTAATAGAGAAAAGTCCTCCACTCTGATTATCTTGGCAAAGAGCTTTTTTTTGTTTCGTTTATTGGTATTGTTTTTTCCGGTCATATTTTGTGTCTTTTTTCAATCTATTTAGCACTTAATTAAAGAATCGCTTAGCAGCCTACTTGATTATCGACTAATTTGAACAATTTGTCAATGAAATATCTTAAATTTTGTTGCTTATTATACCAACATGATCTATTTTGATAAATATCTTACCGGAGGTTTTTTATGCCTGGTATACCCGAAAGCTCCCCTGTTCCACGACGCCATTTAGGCTGGATCGTTCTTGGCGGGGGAACATTGACTCACCTGGCTCTGGGGGTCTTTTACTCCTGGCCCGTTTTTGTCGTTTTGTTTAGCCGGGAACCCTATGGTTATTCCTATATTTCCATGAAGCTGATCTTTTCAATTGCTTTATTTATTATGGCAGTTTCAATGATCGGAGCAGGGTTTCTTATGAATTCCCTGGGAGCCAGGAAAATGGGAATTATTGGCGGTCTTATTCTGGGAACCAGCTATATCCTGGCCGGTTTTGTTTCTTCTAATATATGGGCTCTGGGATTTTGTATATCCATTGGTGCCGGAACGGGTATGGGGATGGTATACATGGCTCCCATTTCTGCCGGTATGAAATGGCTGCCCGAATTTAAAGGCTTATTTACCGGAGTTCCTATTATGGCTTATGGATTTGGTTCAATGCTCTGGGTAAAACTGGCAGGAGGCGCGCGGTATGGATTTTTAGAGAATTTTTACATTGGTTCTCTTGATACGGTAAGCAGTATCCTGGTTCTTTTTGGGATACTTTTCCTTATCCTGGTATGCCTGGGCAGCCTGATGCTTATAGAACCCGGGAAAGACCAGGTTTTTGTAATGCAAACAAGCCCCGGAAAAATGCTGGGAAGCGGTCAGTTTTACATGATATTCTTTTCGTTTTTTTGTTCGGTGTTAGCCGGTTTACTGGTTATTTATTGTTTAAGGCTCTACGCAACGGACGCGCTTTCCCTGGCGCAATTCGGATCCCTTTCTCCCAGTCATGAAAATAAGATAACTGTCGCGGTCATTTCCGGGTCTGCGATGGCATGGTACGCAATAGCCAATGGGCTTGGCAGAATTGGCTGGGGCGCTCTTTCTATGGCCACTGGTACCAGGCTGGCGGTCTTTATTATGACCCTTATTCAGGGGGGGGCATTCGTTTTGCTGTATTTAATTGGTGTTTCCGGCGGGTTGACTTCAGCCCTTCTTATTATACTGGCTGTAATTATCGGTTTCAATTTTGGAGGGGGGTTTGCCCTGTATCCGGCGCTTACGGCAGACAGGTTTGGCGTTAAATTTATTGCTGCTAATTACGGTATTATGTTCCTGGCTTACTTCCTGGCAGGTGTCGGCGGACCCTGGATTGCGGGTGATTTAAAACTGGCTGCTAAAGGGGCTGAATCATTGTCGGCATGGTTTACTCCCTTTGCTCTTGCCGGGACGCTTGCTGTAGCTGCTTCCGTGCTTGTCTTTTTCTTACCCCGTTCCAATAAAGAATAGGACAAAAAAGTGCTTGCCAATATTAATATATAGAAGCGTAAAGGTACTACTGCCTCATGGCAGTAGTACCATACTTAAAGGAAAGAGCACACAATGCGATTCTATGTATTTAACTCCAAAAAAGTGACTAAATGTGATTTTGATGTCATTGAAAGAAAAGACTTATTCTTGTTATTGAGCCTCAAACTTATTATTATATTGATTACCATTGGCATTACAGCAGCTGCTTTATATTTCCAGGAATATATTAAATCATTCCTTTTTGTGATAATATTTGTCATGGGAATGTATATTTCTTTATTGTTGTTCAGGTTTGTTAATTACCTGATAAAATACCATAAATTTAAAGGCGGCTCAATAAAACTGTCCAAAAAGGGATTTGAAATAAAAAATAAAACAAAAAGAAACAAAATACCGGCAGATGTAATAATCTCTCTTGAGAAGAATGTTCTGGGTAACCTGGTGATCCGTGAGAAATACCAGTATCACGCTTTTCCTATATCCCTGCTGCCGAAAAAAGACCGGAAAGAGTTACTCAGCAATTTTTAAGGGCACCTTCTCATAAAGAGGGGTTAAAACCCCTTGTTATGAGAAGAATTTTTTTATTGCATTTTTACCGGTGCTGCAAAAAAATAGAATATAAATCAAATTTGTAACAGGGAAAAAAATGAGTTCGAATAATCAAGAAACAAAATATTCTTATAGTAAGTTGTCGGAAGAAGATCAAGAGGTTGTGGACCTGCTGGTTGGAAATGATCTGTACAATCAACTTCCCAATAGTAAAAAGAGAAGGGTTCTTATCTGGAACACAGAAAGACGCGCAGGCATGATAATGCTGTTTTTTACTTGTTTCATAGCATGTTTTATCGCCTGGCCTGCTGTATTTAACTGGCTGCAATTGCTTGGGATTCCCTTCTATATGGGGCCCTTAGTTGTACTTGTTCTACTAATTACAGCCTTATTTAAAGCCTATCGCGGGATCTTTTTTTAGGCTCCTCAAAAAACACTCGGGGCTCCAGCCCTGAGTGATTTCACCCTCAATTTAGTAAAATTTCTTGCCCTTATCCGGTTGGTCAAAAAAACAAATCACCTGTTTTTCTAAACTTGTTTTTATCCGGATTTACCCTATATTTAAAAAAATTATTTTTTTTTGATTTTATGTACAAAAACCACTTAATGAGAGCTTTTATCCTTAAAAAAAACCCGCCCGGGTTGACTATTGGTGAAATTTTGAGTATATTGTATATGTTTGTGGTCATTAGATCCACAAATTATTAGTCACAAAGAGTGTAATTGGTTTGGCTTATAAAGCAGCATGGGGCTGCGAAACTGGGGAGTCAAGCAGGAATAGTTTCAATTAAAAAGATATGAATAAAAAAAAGAGGGAAACATGTCAAATTTTACAGCATCTGGAAAGGTTGTGGGCGACAGCCTGAACGCAAACCTGCGGGAGCCTCAGTCAAAAGAAGTATCTCCTTTAGAATTAGACAAGTACACAGAAGATTTCTTCCAGTTATTATCAAAGGCCAGGGAAGGTTCTTTGTCCTGGCTGCCGAGCTTAAAAGCCCTTATGGGATTTTTATTAAGCTGTAGTGAGCAGGTGTATGATCATACAAAATTAACAGACCTCCCTCAACTCTCATCAATGCAAAATCCGGATCCGGAAGCGGCAGACCTGGATTTAGCCGGACAAATTGGAAATACCGCTATTGATTCGGAAAAGCTGGATGAATTTTTAGCAAAGGATTTTCCTGAAAAGTTTGACTGGCGAAATAAAGACGGAAATAATTATGTAACCAGCGTAAAACTACAGGGGTTTTGCGGATCCTGTTCCGCTTTTGGCGTAACCGCCGCTCTGGAGTCGTATATGCATATTCACGATAACCGGCCCATAGAACGTGGGAATAAAAATGAATACAACCTGTCCGAGCAGCAGCTTTTTTTCTATAACCATTCGGACAATTGTAATTATTTAATGGGCTGGGTAAACGGTATTGAGGAAGCCTTTGAATATTGTAAAACCAGGGGATTGGTTACGGAAGATGAATGTACGTATAATCCCTATAATCCATTATACCAATACCCCATATTCCAGCTCCCCGATAAGTGGGAGAAACGGGCTCATAAATTATCCAATTATTACGCGATCCGAAAGGAAGATCATCGTGATAAAAACGTTGTTGACGCAATGAAATCCGTAATCGCAAATCACGGACCTCTTGTTACAAGAATGAGATTATACCAGGATATTTTCTTTTACCGGGATGGGGTTTATACCGGTCCTAAAGATAAAAGCGAAGGTATGGGCTATCATGTTATTCAGTGCGTTGGATATGATGATGCGGAAGGCGCCTGGATCTGTAAAAATAGCTGGGGTACTGAATGGGGAAATAAAGGCTTCTTCAAGATCAGGTACGGTGAATGTGAGATTGATGATGAAATGTGGTTTATTGAAGGTGTTAAATAAAAGTATTGAGTAAGAATTAAGTGTTTTTGCCCTGAAGCAAATGGATTTGTACCAGGGCAAAAATCTCCATCATCCAGGCTATCCCAATGTGAGCTATTATCCCGCCATAAATAGAATAAGAATAGTATGATATAATCCCCAAAAGCATTCCCCCAAAAATAGAGCTTGCTGCTTCCAGGAGTGGTTTCTGGAAATGGATAAAGCAGTAAACCGCTGCCATTGGCACTATAATCCCTTTTCCCAGGTGGCGTGTCTGGGCATGGATCATAAACCCCCGAAAGAAGAATTCCACTGACGCGTATGCCAGCCCGTACAATAACTCGAATATCAAAAATGCCGCGGCCGGATGCAATGATTCTCCTGCTCCGTTCGCCCGGTACCGGGGATAGGTCTGTATAAAGTCCGCTTTGAACGACGCGTATACCACAAAAGGCAGAATTAATAACAGCATTATAAAATAGGGCCGGGGGCTGAATTTATGTGCCCATACTCCGTATAACTTCATCCTTTTTCTGTCTGCTATGAACCAGTAAATTATGGGCGGCACTGCCAGGACGAGAACCTGGATAAGTTCATTGCTGCATTTTATAAACCAGGTTCCCGCGCTCGCGGGAATAAAAGAGGGGATGGCTGCAAAGCCGAGGTCGCTTGAGGCGTCCAGTGCCAGGACCAGTATGGCAAAAATACTCACAAACCAGAAAGAGAGATTCCTTAAAAAATCAAATTTTTTATAACAAAGAGCATACGCGCCTATTGAAAAGAAAAAAGGCAGCGCGTAAAATAAAAAATAACTGGTAGTTAATGAGAGCCTGCTGTTATAACTTGCCACGTATGTGGTTTCAAAATCATAAGTATAATTTATGTATAGAGATCCCGCAAGGAACAGTCCAATAATGGCAAAATAGACCGGCCGGAACTCTTCGCGGCAATAATTCTTTATGTATGTAATAATTTGCTGCATAAGGGATTTTAATTATTGGTACGGTAAAATGTAAACGATTTTTATTTTGTTGGTCCCGATCGAACATCAGAGTAGTGAACTATGTTATCTTTTTATCACACTGTACGTGTTCTTGTCTTTCATTCTTCTTCTTTTTGTATACATATTTCTTGACTTTTAACACCCATTTTTTAATTTCAGAAAAAACCGGTAAAAACTGTGAAAAAATAAATCAGAAATGTAAAATTATAAAAATACTAAATGGAGCGCGTTACAATGGAAGCAAATTACCAGAAAGAGTTTGAAGACACTTTAGCAAAAGATAGACACCTTGCTGTTATGGTCCGGGACCGGGCTAAACAGTTTGGGGATCAAATAATTCAGCGGGATAAATCCTATGGTGAATGGGTCGAGATTCCATGGACTGAATTTTATGATAATATGCATGCTGTTTCCAAGGGGCTGATTGAATTGGGTGTGGCCGAAGAAGAGACCGTGAGTGTTTTTTCTCCCAGCAGGGCCGAATGGCACCAGGCCGATATTGCTATTTTAAGTATCAGGGCCATTAGTGTTCCTATTTATCCCACGAACTCCACTAAGGAAGCTGAGTACCTTATTGATGACGCTAAGGTAAAAGTTGTTTTTGCCGGTGCCCAGGCTCAGTATGACAGGACAATGGAGTTATTAGACGCGTCAAAAACATTGAAGTATGTCATTGTTTTTGACAAAAACGTGAAAATCGATACTTCCCGCGATAATGTAATGTATTATAGTGATTTCATTGAAATGGGTAAAAAAACCGCTCATGACTCTGAGGTCGAAAAGAGACTTAAAAAAGCTCATTATGATGATATCGCCACCCTTATTTATACTTCCGGTACTACGGGTGAGCCTAAAGGTGCTATTATTATTCACAAAAACCTGATCCACCAGTACTGGGCTGTTGGGAATTATCCCTTTAAAGGCATGGAGGATCTTTGCCACAATGTTCTTTCTTTTCTTCCGCTCAGCCATGTGTTTGAACGGTCCTGGTGCTTCGGCATGTTTAATTACGGTATTACCATTAGTTACTGCGGCGACCATACCCAGGTTGTGGACTATATGCAGGATGTTAAACCGGAATTAATGATCAGCGCGCCGCGTCTCTATGAAAAGATGTATTCCACTATCCACTCCCGGGTTGAATCCGCTCCTGCCCTTAGAAAAAAACTCTTCTACTGGGCTACCGGGCTAGGTAAAAAAGTGGCCGATAGAAAATACCAGAAGAAATTCATTTCTCCTTTCATGAAAATGAGACACGCCCTGGCCGACAAACTGGTTCTCAGTAAATTAAGAGCCCTCTTTGGCGGTAATACGTTCTTCTTTGCTTCGGGCGGCGCTGCCATTTCCGGCGAAATTTGTGATTTCTTTAACTCCGTTGGGGTGAATATCTGCTCCGGCTATGGCCTTACCGAGACTTCCCCGGTTATTTCATGCAACAGCCCCTTTGACTTCCTCTTTGGCTCCAATGGCAAGCTCATTCCCCTTGTTGAACTCAAAGTTGACGACACTTCCGGTGAACTCCTTACCAGGGGCCCCAATGTTATGAAGGGGTACTTCAATAAACCTGATGCTTCCAAAGAAGCTTTTACCGATGACGGCTGGTTCCGTACCGGTGACGTGGGCCACCTTGATAAAAACGGATACCTTTTTATTACGGACCGTATCAAAGACCTCATCGTTACTGCCGGCGGTAAAAACATCGCTCCGCAATTGATTGAAACCCTTATTGGTGAAGATTATTTTGTTGAGAATGTTGCCGTTATTGGCGAAGGCAAGAAGTTTATCTCCGCTCTCATTGTTCCTGCTTTCGAAGCCCTGGAAGAATGGGCGAATACCAATAATATTGCTTTTTCTTCCCGGGATGATCTGGTTGCCAATCCGGAAATTTTCTCCCTCTTTGAAAAACTCCTTGCCGACCGGTCTATTGACCTTAACCAGGTCGAAAAGATCAAAAAATTCACCCTTCTTACGAAAGAGTTCTCCCAGGAAACCGGTGAGATTACTCCCACTATGAAGGTTAAAAGAAAATTCGTGCAGGAGAAATACGCGAGCCAGATTGAGGCGATGTATACGTAAGGTAATCGGTGGCCCGGAGGGCCGGGTTATCGGTGATCGGTAAGAAAAGAGGAGAAGGGGTTTGCCCGGGGTGGTTTTTCTCTGAAGAAATTAAATTTGGGCGCACCCTGCGGGCCGGGCTTCTCCGGGCTCCGCTTCGCTCCGGTCCTGCGGAAGACCTCCGGACTAAACCCTGCGTATCCCTTGCGCAAAGAGTTGTGGTAAGGGCTTGTTTCCGGGGATGTTGTTCCGGTCCTTCTTCTTCATAACGTGGGTTTGAAACCCCTCGCAGGGGTCGCACCCCACGTTATGAGAAGGGAGATTCTTCTTTAAAAAGTGTATATTTATCCAAAAACCGTATCGTTCCCGCGTTTTTCCCTTAATTCCTCCTTTTTTGAAAAAAATTCAAAAAAATCAAATTTTTTTTTCATGAAACGGCCTTCCCGTTCGTCCTAATAGTAAGGGGTTAAAAACTTTTAATAAAAACCGGAGGCCTTATGTTTATTAATACCACTATTCACATCAATGTTGAACTTTTGGCGAAAGTTGAAGCTGCTGCTGAGCTGCTGAGTTTGTCGAAGAGCAAAATTATTATCATGCTCCTGGATAGGGTTATGCTTGAGAAAGAGATCCCCATTGAGATGTTTAAACAGGTTAAGTACCAGTTCAGGGATATTGCTTCTAATTGGAAGCGGATTCATGCTTATCCGGAGGCTGAGGTTTATGAGTCGTGGCTGGATATGCGGAAGATCTTTAAACGGTCCGTTTCTCTCATAGTCGCCATTGCTATTAACGAGCACCTGGACCAGCTGGTTGAGGAGCTTTCCGCTGCCGAAGATCCCGGCCCGTTGGATAGTTATCCATCTCAATATCTCTTTTTGGCGCGGGATTCCAACGGATTGCAGAAATTTGTCATCTATTGGGGGTTTCCGGAGCTGGATCATCTGGAAGAGTACTTTTAGAAAGCGAACTCGTCTCAAAAAACCGAATATTCTCAAAGAACCGCATCCTGAGAAAGATGGGGAAGGGACCGGTGGGCCTGGGGCCCGGTAATCGGTGGCCCGGAGGGCCGGGTTATCGGTTATCGGTGAAGAACAGGTAAAAGGCACAGGGTTTAGCGAGAATGCTTGCTTGAACCTTACTTTTAGCACCTATAGAGAGCGGATTATGTCGCCTTTTTTTAACGAGAAAAAAAGTTCAAAAAAATTTAATAATTTCCAACCCGTCCGGGAGGATTGTAAAAATCATAAGCCCTGAACCTGTCAGGGTTTAGCATTGATGAACACTGTTCAGAACACGCAAACCGGGACTTATTTGTCCCGGTATTTTTTTTTCCTGTCTATTGACTCTTGCTATTTTCATTTGTATCTTAAATTAGGAAACGACATAATTCCGTATGGAATTGTTATAATAGTGTTTAATGTTTTTTCGGGGCTGCTACGGAGTGTGGTATCCCGCCAGATGAATAGTATAAATAAAAACTTTTATTCATAAGAGTCACGGAAAAACTGAGAAACAAAAAAATAATAAGGTAAGGGGAAAGATTATGAAAGTACCTGTTTGTAACGTGCCGGTCTTCATTGTAATTATGCTGATATTCTCCATGAGCTCCTTCTCTGTCACTGTACCCGGGGATTCCGGTTATTCAGGGCAAAGCGGCCTCATGCAGTCTCTTTTCGCGGGAGATGGGAGTCAGTATGAGGGACAATTCGGATATGATCCTGAAAAAGGGATTAATGCCCAGGATGAATATGGCAGAACGCCATTACATTATGTAGCACTTAACGAAAATCTGGAAGCACTTGAGTTTTTTGTAAAAAAGGGTGCAAATTTGAATCATAAGGACAATGAAGGCTCCACACCGCTTCATTGGGCTATTGGCAGTAAAAATCTTGTTATCGCTCAGTACCTGATAGAAAATGGCGCGGAAGTCAATACCAGGGACAAATACGGACATACTCCTCTTCATAAGGCTGCTCATTACGGTTCAATAGCAATCACTCGATTTCTTATTAGCAGAGGAGCCAGGCTGACTGCCCGAACACGGTCAAGCTATGAATACAAGGATTTAACCTTTCCATCCGGAAGCACTCCAATGGATATTGCCAGGATTGCCGGAAGAGCCGACATGGTTAAGCTGCTTTCAATATACATGGCGAAAAGGTCATAAAAGAAAGTTCAAGGTTCGAAGTTCGAGGTTTATTGCCGCAGGAGCGGTTTTAGAGACGTTGCTTGCAACGTCTCTACGGATTTACTCTTCTTTAGTCTGATTACCGATCACCCCGCCCGCAGGCGACCGATTACCTTATTTAATTGGAAATCTTCTTACAATCTCAATTACCGGAATCTTAATTACCCCATCCCCTGTATCAAGAGTAAGATTTGTACCGTCCTGACCTCTAACATGTCCCGCGATCTGGGTCTGGTCTCTTAAATGAAGCATGGTGATTGGTTTTCCCTGTTTTCGTAATTTATCGAGACCTGAAAGGTTATTCCATTCATCGGCCAGTTTTTTGATTTCCAGGTCAATGAGCTTTTCATCTTCTTTAACTTTTTCGAAAATTGCCGCGATTTCCAGGTCGCTTTTCTCTTTGAAGTTTTCTATATAGGGATGAAGTGAGGATTTTTTCAACTGGAGCCGGCGAATTGGTCTTATTGATGATACCCGGACCTTATGTTCCGGACCAATTTGGGCAGCTTCGTTCTCTTTTACCAGTTTCTCCGGAACATCCTTCTCTTCTACTGAGATGCCAACACTTCCTTTGTGGAGCTCTATTTTTGAGCTTCCATTCTTGAATGTGGTGAGGAATTCCGTACCCCGGACTGATGCGACACAGGTTGGAGTCTTTACCCGGTAGGATTTCGTGTTTTTCTTTAAGATCTTTGAAAAGAGACTTCCCCGGGACAGGGTTGTTTCCGTAAGAGATTCTCCTTCCGCGCCGCCGGTTCCCCCGGTTTTGCTTAATAATGAGCTAAAAGATACTGTAGAGTCCGCTAAGACCCTTACTACGCCAAGATCCGTAACCTGTATGGTTACTGTGGAATCTTTCCCCGTTGTTATTGTATCATTTATATTGATTATGTCTTTTGCCTGGACCAGGGTTCTTTCTTTCTCCCCGGTTTTGACTTTAATATCGCCAATGGCGAAAATTATGGTTCCTGTTGGTAATTCGGGTTTGGCTATTTGTATTTGTTCTTTGTCCAATACATAGATCTTTGCCGTAAAGATTATGCTTGTGGTGATACATGCTATCATTATGAAAGATGCCGCGTGTACCAGGCGGACACTGGTTGCCAGGGTTGTTGTTGGCCGGTAGTGTTTTATAGCATAATATAGCCGTACTGCTATTGGTACCACTACGCTGTTTTTTTTGGTCTGGCGTATAATGGAACTGAGTACTTTTTTTTTCGACTTCAGGATCATCCCCTGAACCTTATCACTCACTGGATAATGAAACTTGTACTTTTTTAGAACTTCAATTATGGTCTCGCGTATCGTCATAATAGGCCCTCCGGGCTTGCCGGCCCGTTTTGTAGTTTTTTATTTTTTTTTCTATTTTTTCTATTGAGGAAATTACCCCCATAATAACCTCGCCGCCGGTTTCCCGGCTCCTTAAACTGATCGTAAACTTGAGTTTTATATTTTTTCTTTATCTTTTACTATATAGTAGGTAAAATCCAGGAATATTGACAAAAAATATTTTCCTGTTTAAAAATTAATCCTTTTTTGATTTTATCACCCTGTTTTTCCTTTCTTCTAACATGCGAAAGATATATTCATATAAACCGTTTCTCTCGTCCAGTTTTTTTTTTGCCGGGTAAAGGGTTTGACAACAGGCTGTTTTAGGGGTATCATTCAGGACTGTCAATGGATCGCAGCAGGAGGAAATCATGAACTATAGAAGTATTATTATTTGTTGTGTTTTTTCTATTTTTTGGGCCTGTACTCCCGGTAAAGAGAAGATTATTGCGGAAAACAAGGACTGGGTCATGGAAAAGTATTCCAATATCAAAAAGGCGAGTGATAAAATTACCCGGAGTTCGTTCTCCCGTAAAGATCTTTCTCTTCCCGAACCTCTTAATGTCTGGGGTCCCAGCTATACTTCCTATGGTTATGAAGGTCATAATGCAGTGATGCTTCCCCTTGTTAAGA
The DNA here is from genome assembly GCA_024224995.1 of bacterium. Next base: position 19,950 of record JAAENB010000874.1, read on the forward strand.
ACAAGAAATTTGATTATCCCTACCGAAGCTTGCCGAGTGTGGGTTTTTATTATCAACTGAAGTACCTGTACAAGCATATTATCGATCCGAATGCCCGGTATGGGTTCATCAAAAATGACGGGCATATGTGGGAGGCTGTTAAATCGCTAAAAACCGTTAAATTTTGTGTTATTTATGTTGAAAATAAAGTGGTTCTCCCTGTATTTGATTACAAAGCTAAGAAATTTACTCAAAAAGGATCTTATGACGCGGATTTTCATGTTTTCCGGGTTAAGGACCAGGCATACTTAGGTTCCAAACGGATTGTTGGGAAAAGTTCAGAGACTCTCAAGGTAGAAGAAAAACGGTTTCATGAAGTGAGCGATAACTCCCAGGGGAGCGAGACCTCTGTGTACGACAAAAAGTCCAATAAATACGTGCGCCGGGACTCGGCAGCGGGATCGCGGGTTACGGGGTCTTCTACGCGGTCAATTGATCTTGGAACCTATGAAGAACGGGCTAAACGGGAAATGGAGTATAATTATTCCACAAATATAAAGTCTGCCATTAAAGATGGGCTTCCCTGTAAGTTTTCGTCCTCTCAATAAAAAGGGAATTTTACCTGTCTCCATGATATCGGAAAAGATAGAAAAAAAGGTCAGTGTTCTGTTCAGCAAATTGTCAAAAGTGGTTTCTCCACACCCCGGAGTGCGGAATCACGGAACCAGGCACTGGAAAAAGGTTGCTGCCGTGGCAGGTGAGCTGGCTTCCCGGGCCGGAGAGCCCCATGAGGTGATACACGCTGCTATTGCAGCCGGACTCCTTCACGATATAGGCAGGATCTTCGACAGTACCAAAAAAGACCCCCATCATGGCGCCAGGAGTGTCTCTATTGCCAAAAAAGAAAACCTCTGCAAGCTGCTGGAAGTGAAAAAAGAATACTGGAAAAAGATCTTTGAGGCAGTGAATGATCATACTCACGGAAAGAAAACCGATCAGCTTATTGCGAAGTATCTCTGGGACGCGGACCGCCTGTGTTTTATGGGATTCAGTTATAATGCCATGGACCCGAAAAGGATGAGTTCTTCGGTTTGGCAGGAGTTGTGTGAGTAAAAAAGTACTTGTCTTTTTTATCAGTTATAATAAAATTCTTAGCAATCCTAAATTGCCATAAACGTATTAAATAGATATAACCGAAACTGATGGAGACAATTTAATGAAGCGAGTCCGTATAGTATTATTTTTGATTTTGATCAGTGCCGCAGGAGCCGCGCCCCTGGCAGCGGACGATGACATTTCTGTGGCGGTTATGAATTTTTCCGCGAAGGATGTCCCGCAGGAAACAGCAGTAAAAATATCCGAGCTAATACGGAACGAAATGATAAACAGCCAGGCCCACCGGGTACCCGATCTCAATGCCATGAACCAGGCCTTTTTAAAAGCCGGATTCGCTCCGGGAGCGTGCGGTACGGACGAATGCGCTATCCAGGCAGGAGTCCATCTTTCAGTACGCTATGTTATAGTGGGAACTGTTATGAAAGTGGGAAAAAGGGGCAGTAAGATAATAATATCCGGCAGGGTTGTGGACGTAGAAAAGAAAAAAGCGGTCCTCTCCCGTCAGGAAACCGTTTCTTCTCCGGAAGATGTTGACGAAGCCATAAAACCCTTTTGCAATGTTCTATCAACAGGGCTAATCGATAAACAGGGTGAGTTCCTGGAAAGTTTTGGCCTTCACCTGTCGCGGCATGATGTGTTTATTGCGTACGCGCCTTTTTTTAGTCTCTCCGCCTGGGGAGATTACAGTGACGGAACAAAATACGACAATAGTTATTCCTCAGGAAGTATTTACAGTTTTGAGTATGCTGTTTTTTTAACGGCAAACGCCGGCTTTCGTTTCCGGCTGGGATTATATACTTTTGGCGAAGTGGAATCATGGGATGCCAGTACATCCTCAACAGTACAATCCTCCGCGAGTATTGGAGGAACTACAGTAAGCCTGTTGTATAAGTACAATTTCCGGGGATTCGTATTCAGCGGAGGGTTTACCACCTTTAGAACGGAAGAAGAGGACAGTAATATTAACTGGCTTTTCCGTGCGGCAACCTTATCGGCCTCATACAATTTTTATTTTGATTCATTTATCCTTGCCCCTGAAATAGAAATGGGCCTTGGCGGCGGAAGCTATTTTAACAGCAGCACCAATATCGCGGCTGAGGGTGAAATGATGTTTTACTGGACAATATATGTCAGGGCAGGGTACCGGCTATGACAGGATATAGATACATAATAGAAGAAAGGTCATTGTAAATGAAGAAATGGCTCATATACAGCGCGATTGCGGGGATTGTTGCACTGGCCATACCCGTACGCGCGCAGAATTTTAAAAGTCTCAGCTCGGAGAACTTCAACCGGCTGAGCGCCGAATATATGCGAAGTCTTAACCGCTGCGCCGCAACCGGATCTACGGACACGGCAATATATAATCCCGCGGCAGTTACCACCCTGAAAGAGGGCTTATACGTAAATATAAACGGCTCGCTCATATCAAAGAAGTACCGGCATATTGTACAGCAAAGCGGCCATGATGTGGAAGACGCAACTCTTGGAGCCGATGATTTTAATGTAGATTACGGTACTATAATAGTATACCGCACCGGCAGCCTGGGGGCGTACCTGATCTTTGCGGCTCCCGGAGAAGGACACAGTTATAACAGCGGGTCCGTTCTGGGCTGGGACGCGGTTGACCGTTCGAGCGATGTGATCAATAATTTATATACGTATACCGCCTCCTCAATAACGCATAACACCAGTTTAAGCAAACGCTATTATTCAACAGTCCTTGGCGCGGCCTGGGATTTTTTCCGCCTGTTCTCGGTATCGGCCGGAGGGCGATATGTGTATGCCCGGGAAACAGCAGAGATTAAAACAGGGTATATGCTGAAACCTAATACCTCTGTAGATGCTTTCCAGGTTGATATAGACCTGGACTATACGGATTCGGCGCACGGATTTTCCGGTGTGTTCGGCATAAGTTCATCACCCATACCCCGCCTCGACATTGGCATGCGGTACGAGATACAGACCGCGCTCAACTATAAAAGGGAAGTGGAAACGTCGGATGTATATCTTTATAACGTGATTAACGTAAACAGGACCGCGGCATTTAAGACTAACTCCGGCCACGGACAAAAGGAACGGCGGGATATTCCGGCGCTCCTGAGCCTGGGCGTATCGTATAAACTGCTGAAAAATCTGAAGCTGGATACCTCGTTTGTTTATTATTTCCAGCAGCAGGCTAACTGGAACGGCCTTGAAGATACAGTTTCCGGCGCCTATGACCTGGGCGCTTCTCTGGAAATATTCTTTTTCTCCTGGCTCTCGTGCAGTGCCGGGTATTTGTACACTAACACCGGGTTTGCCGATGGCGCGTATCACGCGGAAAACCCGGAGCTCAATTCACACAGCTTTGCCTTTGGCGCGCGGCTTTCGATTTTCAGCAGCATTGTGGTTGATATTGGGTATACATCAACATCTTATTCCAATATCTGGGGAACCGATACCTACGGCATTGCTATGGTATTTAGAAAACAAACCTCACAGATCGTTGCTCTGGGTGTGGGGTATAAGATATTATAATATGAAAAAATATGATAAAAACAGACCTGAGATTGTCGCAAAAACAGGGGATATGTAAAGAATGAAAACAAAACTATTACTCATAATCGCCATACCGGCATTGCTCTTGATACCCGGGACCAGCCTTTCGGCAAAAAGTAAAAGTGTCTATATCCACTCCTTTGCCGTAGACGCGACCATTGATAAGACCGATTCCATCGGTGATGATATTCAGGATTATATGTCGGAAGTCTTTATCGAAGATGAGGAGTATATTCTCACTTCCGAGGAAGACGTTAAGCGGGAAGTGCGGAACCTTGCGACCATGCAGGTTTTTGATGCCGACAATCCCGCTGCCTTCGCGAAAGAACTTATGAAAATTATTGAGACCGATTATATTGTCCTGGGAAAGGTTTTTAAAAAGAAGGGTGTTATTGTCATTACGGCAAAAATGATGGAAGCCAAAGGCGGTATTATTAAAGTCAGTTCTTCTTCTGTTATCCGGGTGCGAAAGCCCCGCTATCTGTGGCACGGCTCCCGGGCTCTTGCTTCTTACCTGGCTTCGAACAAAGAAAAATATATTAACAGGTTTTATTCCTATGTCACGGACAAAGAAGACGGCCTTAAAGAAAGGAAAATTGATCACCAGGATGACCTGAAATCCATTCAGGAAGCGGCAGTGAGTAAACGGGAAAAACTCCGGTCCTCTCCTCTTATCCGTTTTGGCTTTGGCTCTTTTGCCATTAAAGGGTTCGACCTGGTGGATATGTATAATCCGGAACTCAGGGATTATTACACAAACGGTACTGCGTGGTTTCTTGATTATTTTATCTACCGGTCTAAAGACAGTGTGGGTGACGGCGTAGACCTGTATATCCGCGGTACGTATAAAACCTTTGATGTAGACAGCGCGGGCTTGAGTCAAATTACCTCTGACATGGGTGCCGACACTACCAATTACGATGGTACCCTGGGAAAATATTATCCCGTTCCCGACGTGAATCCTTCGCTGTGGCAAATGAGTTTCGACTTTGGCATGCGGTATGTTGGCTGTACGTATTTCCTGCGGGAAGCCTGGTCTATATATCTTTCTATTACGGGGCGGTATTTATATTTAAAAGAAAGCTATTCCAGCGGCGGTGTGGAAAAGACCAAGAGCTTTAACGGCTGGGCTATTATGGCCGGGCTTGGATTTGAGGTCTCTATTATCGCCAACGCGGGAATCTTCGCTGAAGTGAATATGGGGTATACCAGGATTGGGGACAGCAATGTGAATGTGGAAGGGCTGCAAATCCTCTTTGGAGCTACCTTCAGGACCGATCATACCCTGGGTTCGGTATTGGGATTACATATTAAGAGGGATAAATAATAATGAAAGCCGGTAATAAAAAAATATTTTATTCGTCACTGTTTATTCTCGCGGTGCTGGTTCTCACGCTGCCTTCGGCTCTGTTCGCGGAGAAAAAACTTTTGTATGTTAATCCTTTTCTTATTGAAACAGGTATTAATCAAAATGATCCTATTGGCGACACCATTGCCAATCACATGGTGAGTGTTTTCGCCTCCGAGAGCAGTTATGATATTACCACCCAGGACTCGCACCGGGCACAGGTGGCCAAGATGGAGATTAAGCAGACTTTTGGAGAAGAATGGGCCAAGCAGCTCATGAAAAAAATGAACGCTCATGCCCTGGTTTTCGGCCGGGTTAAAAAGACCGGTAATAATCTCTTAATTACGGCTAAGATCCTTAAGCGCTACGGCAAAAGCATGCGCCTTCACCGGATTAAAACCATCAAGATCCGTTCCCGGTATCCCGTTGAAGACAAACACACCGCGAACGATATCAAACGGGCTTCCCGTGCCCTGGCGGTGTATCTCCTTGATGGTGATGACGATGACATTGAAGATTTTCTCGATGATATGTATGAGCGGGTTGAAGACCGGCTGGAAGCCAAAGAAAAAAAGGAGATCCGCGGGAAAATAAACGAAGAAGACCGCCGCTTCGACAAAGAGATCCGGGAATACGCCATGGAAAAGGAGTCCGAGATCCTGCGCTATAATTCTTTACTGCGTTTCGGCTATGGCGGATTTAGCTGGGGAGTGAAGCTTTTTAATACGGATCTTGGTAATTATTATCCCCAGGGTATGGGGGTGTTTGTGGATCTTATTCTTACGCCTAAGAACAGCGCCTCCCGGATCAAAGGGACCAGTACCAGGGCACGCCATGATTTTTACGTGCGGGTTTTTTATAAACAGTTTGTTATGAGCAGCTCCGTTGAAATTAAATCGCTTGAAGCTGCCGGGTCGGATGATATTGTTTCTAAAGGGACTATCAATATGTACGGCGCGGACCTGGGTTACCGGAATAAGTTTTTACAGTTTTATTTTTTAATGACTTCGTTCGAGGTGTATATGTCTGCTGCGGTCCGCTACCAGTACTATGACGAGTCCGCTGCTAATCCCCTGGGCGGGGATGATTTTAGAGCGGTGTTTCATTCTATTGGCGGGTATGTGGGCCTTGGGCTGGAGCTTGCTTTTTTTGAGAATATTGGGCTTTTTGGTGAATATAATATCGGGTTTACTCCTGTTGGGGAGTCGTGGACCAATACCGAAGGGCACCAGGTTTATTTTGGGATAACGTATAGGGCGGAGCCGTTTTATTATTAGGAGCTGGGGTGAGGGCAAGAACAAGAAGGGGAGACGGAGAGGGAATCCGGATGAAAATAAATAGTGGTATAATAAAAAGGATGATGGCCGTTGCTGTGTTGGGCCTGGCTCTGATGCCGGGGTGCTCAATGGAGACGACCAGTGGGAAGACGTTGAATCCTCCGAAGGGGATAGATCAGAGTGGGGGAGTTAGTCTTGAGGCGGCTGTTATTTCGGGGAATGTGGACAATACTAGCGGGACAGATCCTGGTGTTGTCGGGCTTCAGGTTGTAGCTGAAGGCGAGCTTTCCAACTACCGGGGAACAATTGCCGCTAATGGAGATTATAGCATAGATGCCTGGGTTCCCGATGATTCTTCTTATAGCAAGAATTTTAAGATTTATCTTGAGTATTATGATAATAAGATTTATTGCCATACTGTTAGCTGTACTGGCGAAGTCATCACTAGTGGAGCAAACGAGAATATGGATATTGATTTTTCGGCACTATAAACAGGTTTCAAATTATGAATTATTTACAAAAAATATTATTTTTAATACTAACAAGCTTCGTACTGCTGCTGACAGTTTATACCGGCTGCCAGGATGGCGAGCCTGTTGATCCCTCGAAGGGAATAGACCGGCAAGGGGATGATGACCAAAAACGAGCTATTGCCCTGGTAACGGGGAAGGTGTATGATACTGAAACAAGCCCAAATTCAACCGGCAGAGCCGATGTGCGGGTAAATGTGAGGGTAGATAACATTGGAACTTATACTGCTACAACCGACAGTAACGGGGATTATTCTGTTATTATAATGGTCAAATATATAGACGAAGAGAACATGGGTTCTAATTGTGAGATTCTTATGGAGTATGATCTTGGGAACATGAAACGGTATATAATGACGACTAATCATAATAGCGCAACAACCAGTGTATTTAAAGTATACCCCGGTGAAACGGTTTTAAAAAATATCCATTTTGGCGGTGCCCATGAGCAATGGCTTTAGTAATAATTTTTTGGTTAGATGTTTTACTTTTCGGGGGCAACTTTTTATAGCGCTGCCCCCGGTAATTCCGACCCTACACAAAAACGTCACTAAAACCGCCCCGCGCACAAGCATAATTAAATTTCTTAAGAGTGCGGACCCTGCGAGGGTATTCGGTACGTGTAGGGGCACGGCGTGCCGTGCCCTCACGGTGTTTATTTGGGATTCTCCCTCTGTGGTGTTGACCCGGGACAAATCTCCGGGAAACCAACCCGTAAAGACGTTGCACGCAACGTCTCTCTTCCCGGGAACTGGCCCTATTTAAAAAGAGTTTCTTGAGAGGAGATAATGATGAAAATTGAGCCCAGTGGTGTAATAATGATAGGAGAATGTGATATCCAAACTCCCAGTTGTTCAGCCCAAAGCCCCTCCACCGGATGAAGAAAATCTGTCCTGGCTTTACCAGTCGGAGCTCATATCAAAACTTAAAGGGGCTACTGTGCACAAGGAAATGAAGGTTGTACTTTAGACTCCTGGCCTTCACTCCCCTAACCCCGCCAGCCCTGCATAATCCTCCGCATACCGCGTTGCCCTGAATATAGACCCGTCGTAGTCATACTCCCATACAGTCTCGCCTTCCGACGTAACCTCAAAAAGATACCCGTCGGGTCCGGAGCAAATTAGAGTATTCCCGTTAGGGAGACGTTGGGCTCCGGATATATTTTTGGCGTAAAAATCCGTTGGTGTTTCCGGGGTATAGTCCCAGGTTTCTTCCGCTTCGTAAGGTGTTGTTTCGTTCTGATAATAAGAATTGTCCGCGTTCATGGTTGGGGTTATTTCAAGGATATTGGAATAGCTGGGGCTTCTGCCGCTTCCGTTGTTAAATATAAGAATATTCCCTTCACCCGGATAGCCATCGGGAATCCATTGCGCGTCGTGCTGCCCGTATAAAACCTGGTCGCTTGCAGAGCCGCTGCCGTATGTTTGCGGGTTGCCCCAGCGGAACAAAAGATCGCCTCCTTTGCCGCAGGTGCCGCCCGTGTGCCCCGCGGCCTCAGCGCTTGTGGTGCTGTGATCGATTATCCATATCTCTCCGAAGCTGTGTACGCTTAATAAAATCTGGTCCGACTCCTCGTTGTAATCGACCGCGTTCGTATGGTTCCAGTCTGTTGAGCCGTTTGCTGTATAATTTAAATCGATTCTTTCCGGGTACCTATCGACATCAGTCTGATAATTATCTTTGCCCGGGTCATAATCCTGCGTCAGGTGATCCCAGGCATGCCACTCCCATAGTATCGCTGCCTGGTTCGTTCCTGTTCTTTCGATTTCCAGAATATGATCGGGCCAGAGATACCCGGTGTTAAACAGGGATGTGTTACACCCTGCCGCGGTGACTTCCTCTTCCTTTTTATATTCCCAGGCAATAAGCAAAATATTGCCGTTTTCCATATACTCTATATCATGATGATGGAGATACTCATCGCTGGAATATTCCCATTCCCATACGATGTTCCCGTCCCAGTCCAGCTCTTCTATCCGTCCTCCGGTTCCGCCGGTACTTTTCCCGTTATTCATAAAGTTTGATGATGCTTCGTCACTCAGGTTCGCGGTTCGCAATAAATTCCCGTTTTCCAGAAGATACACCGAAAGCCCCGGGCGATAGTTGCTCTCCCAGGAGTGGACGACTGTTCCGTTGATGTCTATCAAATAGGTCGTTGTGGAGTTCATTGGCGCGAAAAGGGTATAGCCTTCATAAACCGCGCTTGTGTTTTCATCGGAGGTTTCTCCGGACTCATCATCCGCACAGCCCGGCATTAAAAGAAGCACCGAAGCTGCAACTATCAGCATTTTGCTTAACAGTTTATTCATAACAGGTCTCTTTTAAAAAAAGAAAGTTTAGCCCCGGCAAAGCCGGGGTGCGACCCCTGCGAGGGGCTAAACAGGAGCAATGAATTTGAAAAAAATATTCTCTTTTCCCATCTCTTCTTTCCCTTTCGGGGAAGTTCCCTTTTGGGAAGTTACTATATATTACAAACTGCCGGGGAAAAGCGGTCATTTTTTTTTGCTTTTTTTGAAATATTAAAAAAAAAAATCAAAATAATACAAACACTAATAAATGGAAAAACTCCAATGAAATGGAAAGAAGTTAAAGAAGCATACCCGGATCAATGGCTTGTTGTAGAGGCTCTTGAGGCTCATACGACCTCTGATAGTATACGGCATATTGAAGAGGTATCCATCATTGAAAAATGCACTGACGGCGAAAAGGCGATGACAGAGTATCGTCGGCTTCATAAAAGTAATCCTTTAAAAGAATACTATTTCATTCATACAAGCAGGGATGATTTAGACATACCGGAACGAAAATGGATAGGAATCCGCAATTGACATGAAACCTGAACTTAAAAATGATCTGCTTTACACCAGGTTATCAGTATGTCATGAAGGAGCAATTATTGAAATTGACAATATCCTGATTGATACCGGCTCTTCCTCAACGGTGATATCAGTTGATATCCTATCTGAAACAGGTATAAAACCGGAACCAACCGATATATTACAAACAATACGAGGTGTTGGGGGAACAGAGGTGGTTTTCAATAGAGTTGTAGAATTTATCCAGGTTGACGACTTTAAAATAAAAAATTTCGAAGTCGAAGTAGCTGGCATGGATTATGGATTCGATATCAATGGCATTCTCGGGATGAATTTTTTAATTCCGGCAGGTGCTACCTTGAACCTGAAAGAAATAGAAGTTCATTTCACACAAAAGAACTGAAAACCGCCGGGTAAAACCGTTCAAATTTTTTGGATTTTTTTGTCACTTTGACTGCCGGATTACAGATGTCAGCTATTTTTGAAATTAGAACAAATATACCTTATTTTGAAGATATTACCGGATCAATTATGCTGGCGAGGTAGATTCCGGGTATTCGGTACGTGTAGGGGCACGGCGCGCCGTGCCCCTGCGCGGTGTTTGTTTGGGGGTTATCCCTCTGTGGTGTTGACCCGGCGGCAAAAAACCTCGAACCTCGAACCTCAAACTTCAAACTTTCCTCAACTACCCCTTCACAACCCCAAGCGGCTTCAACTTCACTAGCGGCGTAATCAAATCCAATTCCGATTCAATAACCTCATCAATGTTCTTATACGCCAGCGGAGCCTCACTCAAATCCGGATACTTCTCGGCCTCTTTCCCCCGGCCTCTATAGGTTCCCCAGCGGTCGAAGACGATCCCTTCCATTGCCTCATCACATTCTTCAACAGTCAGCTTTTTACAGGCTTCTTTTCTTCCAAGAACCCGTCCGGCTCCGTGGGAACAGGACATAAAAGACTCCGGGTTTCCAAGGCCTTCTACTATATAAGAAGCGGTTCCCATGCTTCCGGGAATAATCCCTTTTTGCCCTTCCTTCGCGGACGTAGCCCCTTTCCGGTGAACCCAGACATTTTTCCCGTAATGGGATTCAAGATTCGCGTAGTTATGATGGATATTGATCTCCTGTAAAAAGGTCTCATGTCCCAGGATCTCAACGACCGCTTCTTTAAAGACTTCCATCATCCTGCGCCGGTTTTCCGCGGCGTATTCAAGGGCAAAATTCATATCGCGAATATAGAGCGCACCTTCATCATCTGCCGGTAAAAAAGCCAGGTGTTTATCCGGCAGGGTTACGTGCCATTTTTCATTGTTAGTTATAGCCCAGTTATGATAATACGTAGCTACACGGTGTCCCAGGTTCCGCGATCCCGAATGGATCATGAGCCATATTTTCCCGTCTTCCGATTCCTGGAGTTCGATAAAATGGTTCCCTCCCCCAAGAGTCCCCAGGTTCCTGCCGTCCAGGTTCGCGCCATGTTCATCGTACCATGGAGGCATCTCTCCAATCAAAGAACTGTAGAAACGGTCAAACCCGTCCCAATCCTGGGTGTGCTTATGAGCGTGCCCTTCCCCTGCCGGGACCCGGGCTTTGATGTAATCCACCAGAGCGCGTATCACACTTTTGTCTTTTATGTTTGATGCTGATAACCCTGTTTCCACGGCTCCCATTCCACAACCGATATCCACTCCAACAGCATTCGGTATCACGGCATTATCGCAGGCAATAACTCCGCCAATAGGCATCCCGTATCCAACATGACAGTCGGGCATTAAAGCCACATGTTTATACACAACAGGGTGATTAGCCAGGTTCTTAGCCTGCGTCATAGCGGCTTCATCTACCTCTTCGCACCATGATTTCACCGGCACTTTTATATATTTATTATATACCCATTTCATTGTATCTCCTCCTTTAAGAAACAAAGTTTGATGTTTCAAGTTCAAAGTTTCAAGTTTTTTACCAGGGACTTCTTTCTTTTCCTTTCACCTTGCCCCTTTTACCTGTATTATATTGCAAGAATCGTGCCAGATGAGCGCGGTTTGGTGTAAAAACTATTATTTGAGGCTTTTTTGTTAAAAAAAATCGGATTTTAGAGTTAAATATTGTGCTTTTGCTAAAAAAGCATCAGAATTGGGTGGGTTTTTATAAAAGAATGGGTTATCAAGGCGATATTTTTATAAAAATTTATATTTAGTTTATAAAATATTATAAGATGAATACCAACTTTTTCTGAAAAAATTTTACCCTTCCCGTTTGTAAAATCATACATATATATAAACGATGACAAAATAAGTTGAGCCCCGGCAAGGCCGGGGCTCAACAGGAGTAATGAATTTGAAAAAAATATTCTCTTTCCCACAGACATTCCGGGTGTCTGTGGAAGTCACTATATACTACAAACAAAGCAGTCAAAACCGGCGTTTTTTTTGAATTTTTTTGATTTTTTTTTATTTTTAAAAAAAACAAACTTTTCTTGACAAAACACACTCAGATGTACAGTAATTTATTTCAAAATAGGAATGAACGCTAGGTGAGAGGGAATGAACGACATTGACGATCACGGGTTTATTCGCTATATTACACGTAACAACTAAATTAAACACTGGAAACAAATAAAAAACAACCAGAACATTTAAAAATTAAGAGGTTTTGAAATGCAAACGACTCATTTGGAAAACACAGACATCCGGACATTCGAAGGAGCTATTTTAGATCTTTCGAACGAAAACACACACTTTCATTCTGCCATCCGTGAAGAGGCTGAAAAAGCCCTGGAAGGCTATGTCTACAGCAGCTATGAAAAGGACACAACCCCCCTGTTCAGGTTTCGTGATGACCGGGGATATTTTTATACTGCCGATGCTTCGACACTAAAAAGATCACTCGATAATCCAGCGCTTTCTTACGAAGGAATAACGGGTTATGTATATCTATACCAGGCAAATAAGACCACGCCATTATTCAAGCTTCACAACGAATATGGCGAACTTATTTATACCGCCAGTTCCGAGAAAAAACGAAACGCCATGAAAAATGGTTTTGTTTATGACGGGATCCTTTGCTACATTGGTAAGGAGCCGTTGGAATAAAAAAAACCGTAGAGACGTTGCCTGCAGCGTCTCTACAGCAACCAAATAAATTTATTATTGATATTTTATAATATAATGAACCGCAGCGTTTTTCCCCCGGGACTCATTTCCACCGGCACTTGATGTTGCTCTCTCAATCGAGTATATACACAGAACCCTTCCATCACTATTGTTCCCGGTATTATATCGCAAACCAGCATGACGGTCGTATGAATGAGTATGTTTCATAAACTCATCCATCTGGAACGTCCCAATCTTCTCATCAACGCTGTTATTACTGCCGCCATTAAGGAACACTCTCCCGGCAAAATCCGGGTCCGCATACCCGTCCACGCGTCCCTGGTTCGCACCGCGCAGGACAACTCCTCTTAGATCGGGAAGATTAAACGTGAAGGAACCGTCTCCACTACCCCAGTTAACCTGAACCACTGCGAAAAGCGTATCATAGCTTACCCTGTCAATTGCTCTTCCGTCACATAAAAGCCAGCCCGAAGGAATTGTCGATGAAACTCCGCCAAAGGGCACGATAGTTCCCACGGGAACATTTGAGCCGCCTGCTTCAAGCTTAGCCAGCCTGGATTCCAGGCTGTTAGCCGATGTTGACTGCGTCCCTTCCAGGGATTGCAATGCTTCCGTTAATGTTTTAATTTTACTATACATATCTGAAAAACTGAAGTCACTATCGGAACCACCAGAGCCGGAGCTGTTTGAATTAATCCCGGCTTCACACCCCGTAAAGACAAAACCCAGGACCAACAAAAAACAAATTATCTTCTTCATTTCATTCCTCCATAGTCTAAATTCATCAAGCTCTTTGAGACACTTGAGCCAACCAGTTTCTATTATAACGTTATTTCATAAAAGGAAAAAAAACCGGGTACCGCTATAGTGGAGGAATCGCTAACTGAAGGGAAGGGAACAACAACTCTATTTTAGAGTAGAGCTAAAATTCTTATAGACAATCAAACAGAGATATATACAGTATCGATTAGAATCAAAAAAAAAGAGAGTAACAAGTTATGACAATACCGGAACACCTGATGATTGGATTTTCATTTGCTAATATATTTTACGCGATCCAATCACTATTTAAATTTAAAAAGATCAACTATCTTCTACTGGTGCTGCTCCTGGCCATTGCGGCTGCCTTTCCCGACATTGATTCATTCTTTGGCTATTACACCTCAACAAACCCCTTGATCGGGCACCGGGGAGCAACGCACTCAATTGCCGGGGCAATAGTCTCCGGATTTATATTAACACTGACAGCGCTTTTAATAAGCGCCATATTCCTGAGAAAAAAATATCTAACCATGCGGGTTTTCTTTCTCCTCTTTTTCATAAGTTCCTTAGCGGGAATTTCCCATGTCCTGGCCGACCTGCCCCAGCCTCCCAGTGTATGGAAGGGAATACCGGTGTTCTTCCCCTTAAAATCAGGGGGCCAGTATATGCGGCATGGCGGATGGTC
>JAAENB010000875.1 GCA_024224995.1 bacterium
CTCCCTCCGGTCAAACAGTCCTCACAACCCAAAGAGCCCATACTTCTACGCCAGATGCAGCCCGCAGTACTATTTAGTCTCTGATCTATATTTTTCCCGCTACACAGGGTCGATCGTGTCTTGATATACCGAAAAACGTCATTCGGAATGTAACCTATGGCCGGAGCGATGCCTCGGCAGGTTGTGAGGCTGTTTGAGCGGAGCGAGTTCCGAACATCCTGCGGAGGTATTGCTCCGGCCATAGGTTACATTCCGGCTTCATATACCGTATATTAAGACGCGACCGGGCCGCCCCCCAAACAAAGAGAACGAGGCTGCAAACCTCGTTCTCACAAACAACCGGTCACTGTCAACTGTCAACCGGCCCGCAGGGCCTCTAGTCCCCGACCTTAACCCTCACTCCCTCGGAATGACTGGTAAACTCCGGCGCGTACATACACTGTATCTGTGTAATGCCGTTGGAGAAATCCCCTTCATGCGTTACCCGCAAGGGATATTCAAATACATAGGTTCCTTTTGGCAGGTAGTCAAAAAAGAAATTTGTTGAGGCGTCTTTGGTGCTTTCATAGTAGCCAAGACCGTCCTGCCATTTATAGCGTGATATAACATTCTCCGGTTCAAATCCCGAGGCCCGCATATCCTTCATATGAACATATTCCATAGTCCGGTCTACCCGGAGCTCTATCCGTACCTTGATCCTGTCCCCGATTTTTGGCGCGCTTTTGTCCAGGGGAAAAAGTACCGGTCCCGTGTCGGAACTGCGTTCCACGAACAGCTGTTTTTTCAGCTTCAGCGGAGTTTCATGGGGGGTGATCTTGTCCAGGTTCTCAAAATACTGCCAGTAGAGCGCTCCCCAGGCAACGACATTATTCCGGTTCACCACTTTGACCTTTCCCATCTCCGGTTTAATATCCGCTCCGGACCAGGATGTTTTAAAATACCCGGTTCCGGCTTCTACTTTTACCGAATCCATTTTTTTCGGTTCAATCTTCATGCTTCCAAGAGTGATTTCAGCGAGCTTGTTCTCCTTAAGCCAGTCATCTCCCCGAAGCAGCAGCGCGTAACAGGCATTCGCTGTTGCCTTGGTAGTTTTCCAGTCCTGGGTCTGCTTCTGTTTCAACAGCCATGTTTTAAGATCATCAACCGATTTTTGATCATCAGCCACCTCACTGAACACTTCAATAAGCAGGGCATGAGTCTCTATTGGCGCCTGGTACCAGTAGTAGCCGTAACTGTCTTTCCAGTACATTCCCATCTCTTCGGAATAGAGCGCGTGCTCTTTAATGGATTTTACTATTGCCAGGGCAGTCTCTTTCTCTTTGTACCGGTCCATGGCAAGGGATATCATACCCTGGCTGTACCGGTTAAAATCGAGCCAGTATTTTTTCGCCTGGCCTTTATAATACTCAAAGGCCTCTTTATCCCATTTATAGAATTCTATATCTTTAAAGTAACTCCTGGCATAGAGATAATGGATTTGATGATATCCAATATGCCGGAGCGACATGTCTACCTCGCGCCGCTTAAGAGATTCATAATCCTCCCGGATCTTCCTGTCCAGGTAGTGAACCGCTTTTTTTACCATCTTCCATATTCGCTTATCTTTTCGAAGATCCTTCACCTTCAGCTGTCCCAGGTGAGCGAACCCGCTTACAATGTGCCTGGTAATATAGCGGTTCTCCCGCATTCCCTTAAACCAGGACCATGCCCCTGATGAAAGCTGCCCTTCTTCCAGCTTCTTCAGCGCCCTGCCCAGCTCATTTGCCATACGGTTAAAATTGAACAAGACCGATATGCGCTTTTTCCTCTCTGTTTCATTGTTGGCATCCATTACCCAGGGAGTCTCCTGCAAAAGCAGGCTCTTCAGCTCCTGGTTCTTCTCAAGATTGGAGAGAAGCGCGTTGGATCCCTTTGTTTTTTGCCATACATCAAAGACCCGTTTTATTTTCGGATTCGTGTTAACAATATGCGACGCGATACTGTTGGCGTAATACCTGCTAAAGGTCTGCTCCATGCACTCAAAAGGATATTCCATAAGATAGGGCAATGCCTGGACCGCGTACCACGCCGGGTTTGAAGTAAATTCCAGGGTTACCTTATGATGCCGCAGCGTTGTGGAGTCCCCGGAATTGACGAGCTTCTTAAAAGTAAAATGCTTTGTCTGTTTCGACCGTACCGGAAGGGGCATTGATTCCGTTACCAGCATCCTGTTCTTCAGTACCGGCAGCGCCTGCTCCTCTCCATCGGAAAATTTTCCCGCCCGGGCAGTGACCCGGTAGGTAACGGCATCCACATTCTCCGGAATCGCGATGTTCCAGCGTACCAGGGCGCTTCCTCCCTTCCGCGCGGTAAAGGCTGTTTCACTGCTGCGGTTCTTAAACTGCCCGTTCAGGGGCTTCATTGTTGCCGCGTCAAAAAGAAAGAGCTTTGCCTTTCCCGAAAGTTTATCTTCGGTTAAATTGGTTATCTTGGACGTCAGGGTCATGGAATCCCCTTCCCTGAAAAACCGGGGAAGATTGGGAACTACCATGAGCTCTTTTTGCGTTACCAGTTCATTATATACAAACCCGTACTCCAGTTTTTTCGTGTGCGCGAATCCCATCATCTTCCATTTGGTTAAGGCTTCGGGAATCTCAAAAGAAATAATTACTTCCCCGTTCTTATTCGTCTTTAAATGGGGATAGAAAAACGCGGTCTCACTAAAATTGGTCCGCACCTTTACCGGGGCTGCTTCCGCTGTTGCATGCCCGTTGTCTTCAGCCTTACCGTTTAATTTCTCCGGAGAAGGTGCCGGTTTTCCATTCCCGGCCAGCGCCTTGCCTTTCGTTTTCTTTTTTAATGACCGGGGAGCATCTGCGATAGCTTCACTATCCTCTTCAGACTCCTTTACTTCTTCCAGAGCCAGCGGAGCTTCATCCCGGGAGACCCGTGACATTCCCCTTATTGATCCGCCGCCGTTTTTATACCGCCTGGACTTCCGGGAATAGTAGCGCCAGTAAAATCCATACCAGTTTAAACGGTCATAGGTTTTTCTCGCGTACCAATAATGCTCCTTCGTTTTCCCTATGGAATGTGAACTCCTGGTATTAAAATAACGATCCCGGCCCCATGAATAGAGCGGGTAATGCCCCGGGTAAATATTAAAGCTCCAGTGATTTGCCCTGAACGCGTCCAGGGACGCGTCATATAACGTCGCAACCATCTCTGCCGCAACCAGGTCTTTTTTCTTTCCCTTGATCCGTATGCGCCATTTCTCTTTTTCTCCGGGGTTTAATTTATTTCTAAAAGTCCCAAAAGAAACATCGAGCTCCTTATTTGTCCAGGGTACATAAATAGACCTGCTATGGGTAAAGATCCTGTTATGGCGAATAAAGGAGAGGCGCACCCCTATATTCCCCCGGTGTTTCTCTTTAATGGGGATTGTTATCTTTTTCTGTTCATTATTTAACCGCAGGTATTTCTTTTTTATAATGCTTCCCCGGTATTCCAGCTCATACAGCACCCGCACGTTCTTTTCCGAAGTCCCAATAAGGATCACCGCTTTCCCGCCGGGCTCTACGCGGCTTTTGGGTATGGTAAACCAGTTTAATAACGGATAGGGTACCTTCTTTCCCCTGCTCGAATAGAGGGTGAAATATTTAATCTCTTTTACGTCATTGCCATAGCGGTCTTTTGCCGTCATCTCTACCAGGTATTTCCCGGTTTTCCAGCGCTTAATTCCGGTAAAAGCAAGCTTTTTATTTTTCCCGGTATCATAGATTTGAGTATGGACCTTTTTGCCCCGTTTCCAGGCGCGGATATTATTTTCATTATCATAAACATCATTGGGGAACAGGCGGTAAAATTTATCCTTCTTGATCGCGAAGGTGTTGGGTTTTCTCCAGAGCCGGCGTCGAAAGATCCTGCCCGGCTCCCGGAGTTTGTATACCGCGATCTTGCCCGCAGCTGCGGCGAACTCCCCCGAAAGATTGGTTGAATTGATGCTATAGGCATAGCGCCCTTTGTCCCTGTCCAGCTCTCCCGCGATATGCATCCGCAGCATAAGCGCCGTATACCCGATTGTGACGGTCTTTGTTGAACTCCGGGTCTCTCCGTTTATATCGGTTATATCCGCGTAGACCATATATCGAAACGCGGGTTTATTCTTTTTAAGCAGGCTTTCGTCCGGGATCGCTTTAAAGGTTATTTCATACTTTCCTTTTTCATCGGTCTTTACTACGCCGTTTTTTATTTCCATGGACGGTGACGGCGGTGTATAACTCCACCAGTACCAGCGGTAGGGATAAAAAGCCGTTCGCACTACGCGAAACTTCACCTGGGCGTTGTCTATTGGATACCCGGCATAGGCTTTTGCCGTTCCCGTTACTGTTACCGTATCATTTAAACGAAAGGTCTTTTCAAGGGGCTTAAAGGATACTTCAAATTTCGGACGCTTGTATTCCTCAACTGAAAAATTGACGCGGCCATGCCCGTCATCAATAAACATATTCCCATTAATAAGTCCTGTTGGCAGGGTAAAACTGCCGCTGAACGTTCCGTATTCATTGGTCCTTCGTTTCAGGGTGGCTACCTTTTGACGATTCCGGTCGTACAGCGTTATTGTTGCCCCATAGTTCTTTAGAATTTTATTTTTTTCTCCGTCCTTTGTGTCGGTCCGGAGTTTTATTCCTTTAAAATAGACTGTTTGTCCGGGCCGGTATATTCCCCGGTCCACAAAAAAGACCGTGCGCACATACTTGCGATACCGCTGGTACGGCCGGTACAGGCTAAAAGAATTCTCGGTATAAAGAACATCTTTGCCTTTACGAAACTCTATATGAAAATAATTCTCTACCTTTGATTTTTGTGAGATCTTAAAATATCCGTGCTTATTGGTCTTAAATACTTTTCCTTTTTTGTCGTAATATTTTCCCCATGTATTGCTGTATTTCCGGTACATCAGCTGGGCCCGGACATTTCTTAGCGGCTGTCCCGTACTTCTGTCCATTACATAAAACTCCAGCAGGTCATTGCCCCGCTTCCTGCTCATATACGATATACGCGACACTTCCATTTGCGAATAGGAAACTATATTTTTATCAAAATTGAAGTCCGGGCTATTGGAGGCAAGGATCATATATTTTCCCGGCACAAGTGAGCCTGTTTTTATTTCGGTATAATTCTCCTGAAAGTCCTTCTCTCCGGGCAGGTCTATTATTTCCTTTCTCACTCCCTGCTTTTTAGCATAAAAGGCTACCATCTTTTTATAATTCTTTTTTTGCTGCTCCCGGTATTC
>JAAENB010000876.1 GCA_024224995.1 bacterium
ACTCTCAAGAAACTAAGATATAAATCAGGGCCTCTTTCTTCATAACGAGGGGCTGGAAGCCCCACGTTATGAGAAATCCCCATAGCCCTGGTTAACTATTTTAGAAACAGGGCCTGTTCCCGGGAGATGTTATCCGGGTTCTGCTCTGCTGCCCCATTGGGGTTAAAACCCCGGGCTAAAATTGACTCATTTTCAAAAACTTTCGCACCCTTCCCGGAATCTCCATAGCCCTGACCTGAAACCAGCCAGTAAAGGCGTTGCACTGCAACGTCTCTCAGAACCAAACCCTTTTCCGGAGCATCTTCGGAAAACAGACCCCAGTATCAACACAGTTTCTTCCGTATTTTTCCCCGTTCGACGGGGTCCGCACTCTTAAAAAAACATTGACGTTTAAAAGAGAAGTAGTAGATACAGTACAAGCTATTCAAAATTTGTATACAATCGAGGACAGTGACAAATGAAAATTGAATTTTACGGAGTAAGAGGTTCCTACCCGGTGCCGGGAGAGGCCACAAACAGGTATGGCGGTAATACAACCTGTGTTTCTTTTTCTAAGATAGTAGATGGTAAAATAAAAAGGATTATTATTGATTGCGGGACAGGGGCAGTTCCCCTGGGAAAAAAAATATTAGGGAATTATTTCGCGAAGAAAGAAGACCTGGATATCGCGATGCTGTTTACTCACCTCCATCCCGATCATACCCAGGCATTTCCTTTTTTCTCGCCCAACTATTTTAAAGATTGTAGTATTCAAATAATGGGCATGAAAACACTGAAAAAGCATATTGGAATGGTTCTTGAATCAAATATGATCCCTCCTACTTTTCCAATTGAATATAAAGATCTGAAATCGACAAGAAAACATTATGAGCTGAAAGATGACAGTGAATTCGACAGGAACGGATTCAATATCAAAGTGATACAGTCTGTCGCCCCCTCTCATCCCCAGCAGGGAGCTATGTATTTTAGAATTACCGATATTGATAATGGAAAATCCGCTGCCTGCCTCTGGGACCTGGAGTCAAAGATTGGTGGAGACAAAGCGGCAATTAATTTTTCCAGAGACTGTGATATTATGATCCATGACACCCAGTACACCAAAGAAGAGTATCATAGTGATAAAATGGTTGTTCAGGGTTTTGGCCATTCAACATACGATATGGCTATTGAGAACGCCAAGCAGGCAGGGGTTAAAGAAAAACTTATTTGTACGCATTTTAATCCCGCACATGATGATAACAAACTTGATGGCATCCAGGAAGAATATAAAGATAAAGCTTCTTTTGATATAATTCTTGCAAAGGAAGGAATGGTTATTGATCTTTAATTAATCTCTAATTAATTGCCAGGGGGCAGGACCTGCCCCTGCGATTTTTAATCACGGAACTAATTCTGCATATAGTTCCTTACGCATGGCCGGATAAAAAATGCTGCGAACAGTAAAGCAAGAGCCCCGTTGAACTCAAGTAATTCTTCTATAAATTCTTCTCCCGACAAAAAAGCAAGATCAATTAGACGAAGATCCAATGCCTGGGAAACAAATATAAAAACAATAAAAAGCAGCACAAAGAAATATGATTGATATTGTTTGATAAACCCGTACAGGGCCTGCCGGTATTTCCAGGCCAGCACTATGAGCAAAATAGATACAATACAGACAGCTCCAAAGGCTGCTTCTTCAACAAGTGCCCGCATGTGTCGTAACGCATGAAAATTATTGGCAGCAGGCAAATAACTTTTGAATAAGTGAAAACCAAAATCGAGTTCCCGCAGTAAACAGACCAGACCAACAAAAGGGATAAACCGGTATATCCTGCTTTCATTTTTGGTTTCCAGCTTTGAAATAAAGAAAAAAGCTGCTGCTAATCCTATCAAATAAACTATCAGGGTAAGGTTTTCAAGAAAAAACCCTTCTTCCGTAAAGCTTTCCTTTAAAGCCGGATACTTATAATAGATAAAGGAAAATAGAGCTATATTCAGGAATGTTAATCCGAAATAGATCTTCCAGGCTATAGTTTTGTTTCGTGTTATTCTTGTTTTCATTTAAAATGCTCCAGGTAATTAATTGTTATTGTGAATGTATACCCGGAAGGTAGGGAAAAAATTGCTAAACGGAAATCGTTCTAAAGTTTGGTTTTGCGCTAAAAGGTCTCATACTTTAGATTGATAGGGGGATTTTGAGTAAAAAATAATTCTCTTGAGAGATTTCAAACTCTCAAGAGAATCTAAGAAGGTGTGATTGTTTAGATATTCAAATAGCTAGCTGCAAAACTCTTTCAATATCATAATTATAATAGATTAATAAATTCCTTGCAATGACATCAGGCTTATTTATTGCCAGGTCTGTTTCTTTTAATTTATTCCTTACTAACTTTATCATCTCTTTTTTTCTATAATCAGATAGTTCCATATAATCCTCCTCTCAAAGTACTGCATAATGAATGACTGCTATACACATGTACCTTATCAGGCGAATAGTGTCAAGAAAAAAAGTAGATTTTAACTAATTAATAATATGTTGCAAAAATGCTACAGTGAGGATTAATTTCAATAGTTATATGAGTATTCATTCACTTTTTTATGACGATTTTTAATTTATGTCATTTTTTAAAAATCACAAATAAATATTTTTTATAAGAAACAAAAACAGATGTGAATTTTTGTACAACTTATAGTAAAAAAAACCTAATAAATGATGTTTTTTTGTATTTTTTTTATTAATCGCAGCAGATGGCACGAATCTTGCATATTAATAGAGTATATTATGAATTTATTAGTATAAATTGTTATAAAAAACATACACTTATTCTAAAAAAATGAGAAAAAATGAAGAAACCCATGGAGGATTTATTATGATGTTACAAAATTATATCAGTGTTGGTGGAGAAGCAATGAACCTTAACCAATTCATTACCAAAGTTAGAAACTATGATGTAGAACTCACCAGACTGGATGTTCTTAATGTTATTGATACTGCTAAAGAAAATTGCCCTGCTGATGTCCCTGAAATTCTTGATGTCATCAAAACCACTTATAATATAAGTATTGCATGCTAGTCAACCAGCTCTATTATATTGGAGCATGAGTTGTCTTTTAATCTCATGCTCCAAAATAATAAAAAACCATCTTCAAATATCTATATCAAATTAATGATTAAATCTGCCAGGCAGATGTTTTTTTGTGCCTTTTCCTCATTCACTACGGGCGGGGTCAGTTTCTGCATCATGAAAAATTCCGGACTCAGCTTTCCGTATTCTCTATCGAACCTGTCTGCGGTTTTAAGTGAGTCCTCCCAGAATCTTCTTTTTTGAATTATCATATCCTGTATATCTTTATTGGTCCTGGTTTCCGTAAACAGTTTTAACATAAAATCAAGCGCTTCGTATAAAAGTGTTCCTGCGTCCGGGAAGAAGGCTGCCTCTTCTTCGCTTACCCTGTTTTCGCGAATAAGTGATTGCAGCATACGGAGTAAAAACTCCTCTCTCTCCGGGGTCGACAGGTAAGCGGAATTCCTGACCCGCACCCTTGCCCCTATGGACTTTTCTTTTTCCTCACTGGTTATAAAACCTTCATACAGGCCGGGATGCATCTTTTTGCCCGGTTTTAGCTGCGCTATGAAATTTCGTAGAATAGGACCGGGTAGAGGAATAGTTGTCCGATAACTATCGTTCACGAATCCCACATTTACTGTGGAGATCTTTTCATGAAGGCAGCGCCACAGGTTCTCTTCCGCCTCCTGTGACAGCCCCTCCGGAGGCACCAGCGGCTCTACATCCAGTCTCAGGCTCTCATTGGGAAAAAAAAACAGGTCGATAATGCCGTCTCCATATAATTCTTCATCACAAAGCAGCTCTCCTACCTCTTCCACTGTTTCAATACCCAGGGCGGATCGCGCGTAATGAAGAACATCTTCTCCTGCCTCAAGCCCTATATTTAAAAAGTTTTCAATCTTCGCTGCTATTTTTTCTATTCGATCCTGCTGGTTCACCGGTTTCACCTTCTTCTCACGCATGGTTTACACTCAAATTTTATTATTATCGGACTTATGTCAACCAGTTCCTCTGAGACCGGACCGGGTTTCTATCGGCCCCAAACCCCCAAAGGGGACGCAAGAGTTTTTGGAAATAAGCCAATTTTAGCCCGGGGTTTCAACCCCATAGGGCAGCAGAGCAGAACCCGGATAACATCTCCCGGGAACAGGCCCTGTTTCTAAAATAGTTCACCAGGGCTATGGGGATTTCTCATAGCATGGGGCTTCCAGCCCCTCGTTATGAAGAAGAAGGCCCTATTTAAAAAGAGTTTCTTGAGAGCAGCTGACCCCGCAGAGCGGGCTATATAAGGTATATCAACCCGGAATGTAAATTATGCCTGCCGGGAGTGATGCCTCTGCAGAACGTTC
>JAAENB010000877.1 GCA_024224995.1 bacterium
ACTCCCGGTAGGCATAATTTACATTCCGGGTTGATATACCTGATATAGCCCGCTCTGCGGGGTCAGCTGCTCTCAAGAAACTGGGTGTCGGGCTGATATGGGTCCATTTTCAATAACTCTTACGCCCCTTCCCGGAATCTCCATAGCCCTGGCCTGAAACCAGCCAGTAAAGGCGTTGCACTGCAGCGTCTCTCAGAACCAAACCCTTGCCGGAGCACACTTCGTAAAATAGACCCCGGTATCAACGCAGTTTCTGACCTATTTTTCCCGGCCCATCCGGTGTCTGAGCGGAGCCGAAGACCGGTGTCCATGCTCTGTTTCACGGGTTTGAAATTGTATTAAAGGGTGGTAGGCGGTGACGGACGGTGCTGTGGGCTTGCCGGAAAACAAACCCACGAATGGACTATCTGCGTCGTTTTCTTCTTTTCATTGCACTTTTCATTTTATGTGCTTTTTTAAGATGCTCTTTTCTGGGAAGAAAATCGAGCGGGTTCAGAGGAATATCGTTATACCTGATCTCAAAATGAAGATGATTTCCCGTGGAATTACCGGTACTTCCTACCAGGGCTATAATTTGTCCTTTTTTGATAAAATCACCTTTTTTCACCAGAATTACGGAATTATGGGAATACCGGGAATAAAAATGATTCCTGTGCTCTACATAAATGGATTTTCCATGCCCGCCGCTGTATCCAACAGATATTATCCGGCCGTCCAGAGCCGCAATAACAGGAGTTCCTTTTGTTGCCGGCAGATCAACACCGGTATGAAGCTGTCCCCATCTCATACCAAAAGTAGAGGTAATTCTCCGAACTCTGCGTATAGGCCAGATATATTCATTTTTTGTGCTATTTACGGACTTCCTTTCCAGACCATTGACTTTTAACTTCTCATAATATTCTTTTGAATAAGGAATAAAGATATAATCTCTATACTTGAACTTACTACCATTGATTTGCTTAACTTCAGACATGGTCACCCGGAATTTTCTTATTATAGACTTCAGTTTTTTCCTGGACTCGGGCATAATCCACTTTCCTGTTTTTCCTCTATAATGCTGAACCTCAAGATTATCAATTATAACCTTTTCTTCAGCGAAAGCGGATTGAATTGATATTAATAAAATAAATAAACTAATAATTGCGGTGAATTTCGATATAGGTCTGATCTTTTTGGACTCCATTACGTATCTTACTTCCCCTTAATGACCGATAAATTTCTTTTGTAAAGAAGGTGTTGCACTGTAAGGTAATCATATTTTTATGTTTCTTGTCAAGAAAAATATTAATATACAGTACATGATATTGTATCTATTTTAAAAAATATGTCCTTTGCTCTTTATTTATTGCATCATTTTATCTATGATCTCATTTATTCGCTCCAATGAGTAACCTTTTTTTATATGATGCCTCTTTAAACTAAAATTATCCCTTGTGATTACATTTGAGCCAAAATTTGTTGAAAATGTCCTCCGGTATCCTGCTAATTGAGACATCTTAATTATATCCGCATCGTATCTTCCATAGGGAAAAGCAAACAGAGTTATTTTTTTTCCCAGGTACAATTCAATTATTCTTTTTGACAGATACAGCTCCTCAAAAAGTTTTTTCTTTGACTCATAATCGTCTTTTCCGGAAAAAAGGGTTAAATCATCATGAGTTGTTGAATGGCACTGCACATCAATTCCCTCTTTTTCCAGTTTTCTCAAGGTTTTCCAGGTCATACTTTTTGTTCCCCTGGTTCGAATAAAATCCGTGTATACAAACAGGGTTACGGGGTAGCCAAATTCTTTTACCAGCGGAAGCAGCTTTGTATATATTGAAAGATACCCGTCATCAAAGGTTATTGCCATGACCTTATCTTTAAACGGTACCGGGTCTTCGAGCCTTTCTATCAATGCCGATAATGATATTACCCGGATATTATTATCTTTAATTGTCTGAAAATGCTGCCGTAATACCTCCCGATCAATTGAAAATGGCCCTTTTCCGTCGATATTATGATATAATATTATTGGAATAAATGACAGCCGCGATTTTATCTCCTTTTCTTTATATTCCCACCCTTTTTCATTTCCGCCTATATATTCCGCCAGGTTGGACGTTTTATAATAAACCCCTATACCAATTGCCACTGTTACGGCAAAAAATATAATTAAAATATACCAATTTCTCATTACGCTGCATTACCCCTATTCTATTTATCGTATTTTAATTCCAAAAAATAAAATATCTTAAAAAATTTTGTAATTTTTTACATCACCATCAGGGAATGAGTCCCGGCTTTCCGTAACCGGAGCCACGATGGCGACACCCCGGTGCTATACACGATGTATATTCACCGGGGTGGAGGAAAGCCGGGACTCATTCCCGAGCGTACCTACTGAAAAACGCGGCGCTAACGCGCCGCGAAGAGCAGTGGGGGGTTGAGGGGGCTTCGCCCCCTCAACCCCCCACCCTCTTGCGCAGCGTTAGCTGCGCTTCCCGATTTTTGACCGGCAAACGAAATATTTGATTGAAAATCTTACAGGTAAAAGCTATAATATACAAGAAATCTTAACCCAATGACACAGGTGATTAAAAATGATTAATTTTACCAAGCTTCATGGCACCGGAAATGACTATTTATATATCGATGACAGGGCAAACCAGGTCAAGGACCCGGAGAAACTGGCAATCCCCATGTGCAACAGGCAATATGGAGTGGGCGCCGACGGTCTAATCCTCATCTTAAACTCGGACACTGCCGATTTCAAAATGAGGATTTTTAACGCCGACGGCAGTGAAGCAGAAATGTGCGGCAATGGGATCAGGTGTTTTGCCAAATATGTGTATGATCACGGTATTACTGATAAGCAGGAGATTGATATTGAAACTCTTGCCGGTATTAAACGGTTAAACCTGCGTATAAAAGACGACCTGGTAGACCGGGTTGTGGTCAATATGGGGCAGCCAATTCTGGAAAGAGAGCATATCCCTATGATTGGGAAGCCTGGTATGATTATAAATGAAATTTTTCTCCTGGATGACAGGTCTCGATTTAAAATTACCGCTGTTTCCATGGGAAATCCCCATGCTGTTATATTTGTTGAAGATATTGATAATTTTCCCGTTGAAAAATACGGTCCCATAATTGAAAATCACGATAGCTTTCCGCATCGTACTAATGTTGAATTTGTTAAAGTTATCAATGAAAAGGAAGTTATCCAGAGAACATGGGAACGCGGTTCAGGTGAAACCCTCTCCTGCGGTACCGGGGCATCTGCCGTGACTGTTGCCGGCGCTCTAACAAACAGAACCTCAAGAAAAATCCTTATCCACCTGAAAGGGGGGGATTTAACAACCAAATGGAATGAAATGGATGATAATGTTTATTTGACAGGTCCCGCAGTTGAGGTTTTTGAGGGAAAATGGCCGGGGAAAATTAAATAACTCCTCCCGGTACCTTGATATCACACTATATTTCCCATAATTTATTGCCGGGGATCCCGCGTCCAAGAAGCAGGACTTTCTTTATTGACGGTATATTCTCAACGATTGTTTTTTCTACTGCTTCTCTAAAAGTACTTTCCGATCCTTCTATTATTATTGAATTACTTTCAAGCATTGAAGGTGCTACATCAATAATACAAGAGGTCTCATGTATCCATATTTTCCTTACAAAAAGGTTAACCGGAACCGCATTGGCTGTATTTTCATTTTTCCTCCCCTTTACTACGGACTGAAACAGGTATTTTACAAGATTCTTTTCATTCTCAAATTGGGGAACTTCTCTTTCTTCTTTCAAGATGGTCTTTCCATCAAGATACGGCAGGTATATGGTCACAATTTTTTTATCATCCAGCATTGGAATAGAAGGAAAAATATTAAATATGTTCTGGTTGGTGTGAAGACAAAACATCAGGTAATTCAGGAGAAATAAACTCGAAAAAGCCAGGATATAGACCCTGTTTCTCTCTTTTTGATGGGCAGCCATCCTGCTTTTTAAAGCTGCGATCTTCTCCTTTATTTGCAATCCCATGTATATACTCCGGTTTTAGTCATTTTTTCATTTAAAAGTCTATATAAATTAATGCCCGTCAACGGATCAACCATTTTTTCTTTATTATTTTCCTAATTATCTTCGGCAGCAGTCTAATCTTTTAGGATTTTTAACGATGTCAGGAAATTAGTCCCTGCTTTCCGGAACAGGAGCCAGGACGGCGACGCCCAGGCGCAAAACAGGACGTTTTTTCGACTGGGTGGAGGAAAGCAGGGACTAATTTCCCAGCGCACCCTAAAAGATTAAACTGCTGCCATTATCTTCCTGCTATCATTTTATTGTATTTCTTTATAAACGATATTACTCCTGAGGCGACTCCTTCTGCGACTTTTTTCTGATACGCTCTCTTTTTCAAATAAGCGACCTCTTTTTTATTGGTTATAAACCCCACCTCAACCAGTGCCGCCGGCATTAAAGAGCCTCTGAGTACAAAAAAATCGGCTTTTCGTACTCCTCTTGATTTGAACTTTCTGACCTTTTTCGACATTCCTTTTTGTATTGAATTGGCCAGCAGGGAACTCTCTTTTTGTATCTGCGTTGTTAGCATCATGGCTTCAATATAGTCCACATCTCCATAGCCTTTTCCGCCCTTCGATTTATCCTCAAGTATAACAACATTATTTTCCAGCGCTGCTGTATTCCGCGCGTCTTCATTTGTTGGATTTTGAGACAGGAAATATGTTTCATACCCGGATATTTTCTTTGAAATTGACGCGTTTACATGAATGCTGATAAATATTCCGTTCCGGTTCTTTTTTAAATACTTATTGGCATATTCCGTTCTTTTGGCAAGTTCCACAAACCTGTCGGATCTCCTGGTTAAGCGGATTGGTACTCCCTTTAGTTTTCTTTTGAGACTTTGTTCAAGATACCTGGCTATTTTGATTGTTATTACTTTCTCTTTTAAGCCCCCCTTGCCTATTGCGCCGGGATCTTTGCCGCCGTGTCCCGGATCTATTATTATAAAACTTATTTTATCTTTACTGCTCCCTGAATACTGTTTTCGATCCCTCTTTCTTCTCGATATATTGGCGGAAGAAGGTTTTATGGCTTTTTTAAACTCAACAACCAGAGTACGGCGTTTTTTTTGTATCCGGGTATTGGGATAAAAAGCCTTAATAAGCTCTTTTCCCAAAAACAGGGGAAAAAATATCTCCCCATTTGACCGTATTACCGGGTATTCCGACTTTTCCAGCATTCCGTCGACCAGCATATATGAATAGCCATTCCGAAAGACCGCGTGATGCTTTTTATGATAAATCTTCCCTTTCCGGGAAACAATATCAAAGGAGCTTTCTATTCCGAATTTCTTTACGAGATCATAATGAGAGATGTATTCTTTTTTATTAATGTGTTTAATAGTAAATGTATGTTTTTTCTCTCCGGCAGGCAGGTCTTCGGAAATAAACAGGGGAGCAATCAGTACAAGAAACAGGGAAAGCAGTATGCCCCTGGCGGGGCTTGCGGAGTTATTGCTTTTTAACATACTTAAAATAGATTCTAAAAGACTCTAGTATCCCCAGTACATAAAAGAAAAGAACAAGAAAGATCCAGAACTGCTTAATAGTAATGCCTAAAAAAGAATATGAAAGGGAAAAGGTATAGGTAAGCATGGTAAAGGCAATGCAAACAATCCCTATTTTTCCAAAAATATTCGGTTTTACATCTACATTTCTTAAAAAATATAAAAAAGAAGCCGCAATAAACATCCACACATCGCGTAAAATTACCACTAAAAACAACCACGCGGGAAAACCTTTATAATAGCATAATAATGCACCTATTGATATGACTGATATTTTATCGGCAATGGGATCGAGATACTGCCCCAGCTTCGACTCCTGGTTCAATCGCCGCGCAAGATACCCGTCAAAAAAGTCCGAAAGACCTATTATAATGTAACAACCAAATACATAATGGACATATATACTATCACCTGTACTGTTTTCCAGGTGAAAAAAAAAGGCAATTACCGGAACAGTTAATATTCGAACCATGGTTAAAAAGTTCGAATATGTTATAACTTTATCCTGAAAAAGTTCAGTTAGCTTCATGACTTGCTCATTTTCCTAATTAGTGATTATTTGGGTATCCGTTTACCAATTTGATAACATTTCAACATCGGCATAAATCGTCAACATTAATTCAAAAAATCTTACAAAGAGGGTACTTAATTTAACAGGTTTTCCGAGCGCAGCTAACGCCGCGCCTGACATTGTTTTAAGAACCTTTGTATTTATTGCCTGACTAAAAGAAAAAACTTGAAATAATACCAGGAGAAGAAATAAATAGCCTTTAATGAGATACTAATGAGGGAATTACAATGAAAAAACATGGCATTTTTGCTCTTTTGTTCACTTTATCAATATTGATTGCTGCATTAAGCAGCTGTAATAAAAAAAGCGAAACCATAGAACCAATAAAACCGGGTGAAAAAACCGGAATAATCCTGAGTTCCAACACATCCGTTCGGATTGACCCCTTTATCTACACGGCTAAGATCACCCTGCTGCAAAAAGGCGATACCGTGACTATTCTGGACAGGTCCGCCTCGAAATCCTGGATTGGGAAATCAAAGGATTACTGGTACAAAGTAAAACTGAAAAACAGCATCAGGGGCTGGATTTTTGGTAAAAACATCAAATTCCTGGATTCTCGCGATAAAGATACTGTTGATACCTTTATTTCGGAGTTCTGGGAAAAAGAAACCGAAGAAATGAAAAAATACATCTCCGGGAAATGGTGGAGTGTTAACCGGTTTGGTGATTTCACCAGTCATTGCCTGGAAATATATGATGACGGTAAATATAAATCATATTGGAAGGGAAACCCCAGCAACCCTATTGAGGGGGATTATAACTTTGATATGAATCAAAATGAACTGGTATTTCTTAAAGGAACCTCTTTTAAGCATAATCTGAATTTTGTCCGCAGAGGACAAACCTATATTCTTAGAAAAGAGCTTAAAGACAAAGAAATACGCTTTAAGAAAATAGTTGAAGACATTGAGCAGGAAAGAAAAGAGAAAGCAGCAAAAGAAGCAAAAGAAAAAATGGAAAAGAAACAAAACGACGCAAAAAAAACACAAGGAACTAAAACAGAAAAAAATGAAAATACGGCTCAATAAATTCCTGGCTCAAACCGGACTTGGTTCCAGACGAAAAGTTGAAGAATATATAACCGGCGGTAGAATAAGTATCAATAACAGGTCGACCCGTGATCTTGCCACAACAGTTGATCCGGAGAACGACCTTATTGAACTTGACGGAAAAAAAATAAAAGCATCAGGGCAATTTTACTACCTGCTGCTGCATAAACCAAAAGGATATGTTACCACGCTCAAAGATGAAAAAGGGCGTCCTATTGTAATGAATTTCATCCCTGAAAAATTTAAACGAGTGGGCGTCTTCCCTGTTGGCAGGCTCGACAAAGATACGGAAGGCCTGCTGCTCTTAACAAATGACGGTGATCTTGCGCATAAGCTTACTCATCCAAAATTCAAGGTTGAAAAAGAATATCTTGTTGAAATAGACAAGCCCCTGGAAGAGCAGGAAAAATCAAAAATTGAACGGGGGATATTTATTCATCAGCTCAAAATCCGCACCAGGCCTGCAAAAGTCGATTTTGTTAATTCCATATCGAAAAAACTGGTAAAAATAACGATCAGTGAAGGGAAAAAACGGCAAATACGGTATACATTTCTAAATCTCGGGTATAAAGTTCAAAAACTCAAAAGAATTGCTTATGGCCCTCTTACCCTTAAAGGGATCAACAAAGGCTCATTTCGCCAATTAAAACAAAAAGAAATAAACGCCTTAAAAGACCTGGTCAAGTCTTCAAAATAACGGCTACTCCGGTAGCAGTCTAATTTTTTAGGATTTTTAACGATGTCAGGAAATTAGTCCCTGCTTTCCGGAACAGGAGCCAGGAAGGCGACGCCCAGGCGCAAAACAGGACGTTTTTTCGACTGGGTGGAGGAAAGCAGGGACTAATTTCCCAGCGCACCCTAAAAGATTAAACTGCTCCCGGCTACTCCTTAAAATTAATTTTTCGTAATGGTTTTATTCTTCCGTGCCGAAAATTTAATAAGGGTGAAATACGCCCGGCAGCTAAATAAAGAGGAACAAGCAATGCAGAATATAGATTTCTATGAAGGGAAAAATCAAAATAATTTCCAGCCTCAATTCGACAGGCAGGATCCCGAATATTTTTCCCGCATATCCGGAACACAAACAAAAGACTCCGAAAAAAACAGGAAACGGGCAAGCAGAATAATCTTTCTCATTGGTGCTCTCTGTATAATTACCTTCACAACGGGGCTGGCAATCGGGATCAAATTTGCCGGTGGTTCGGACCGTGAAATAGTGGACAAACAGACCTATAATGCCGTAAAAGGAATAAAAAATAAGGTTTCCAATTTAATTAAACCCGGTGAAAATGAAACGGGATCGAACAAAAAGATCTTCCCAAAACATGAATATCCTTTTGTTATAAAGGTTGGCAATCAGTACACTAAAGATCAGTCACGGGATATTGCCAGGTTCCTGAGCGATAAGGGACATACGGTGATTCTGTCTCAAAAAAATAACAAGTACAAGATCTATACCGGTCCGTATAAAAAACCGAAAGAAGCAAAGGACTCCATTGCGGCAATCGCAGGCTATAGAAAGTATTCAATTGGCAACAAGGTCAAAATTATAAAAAGGATTTAATGTCTAATGAACCGGGACGGGTTTAAATCCGTCTATAATCTTTCTCATGGCTTCTTCATTTCGCCCAAACCTGTTTCCCGGAGTTATTATTCTCATAATATACCCGTAATTTTTATTACGTACTATTGCCTCAAAACCGGAATAAGCGGGCTTTGAACCGCTTGTAAACCGGTACAGGATACGGTTTTCATCTCTTTGCAGCTCCTCTCTTTTCAAAGAATCGGCTCCCAGGTTCATTTTCCAGCTCTTTTCCAGTACTGCGATACTCCTGAAAGGCCGTGCGATCCTTTCCGTATCAATTGACAGAATATAATCAAATCCTTCTGAGTTGTTTGTGCTGTTGATCCCCAGAGAAATGCCCTGATACCGGAATCGGAATCCCTTTCTTACCCGGGTTCGAAGCACTTTCGCGGTCCCGGAAAATCCAATGGAAAAAAACATCCGGTCATTCAGCAGCTCTAGGCGCTTCCCTTCCCGGTAAAGCAAAATTGAAGCTGCTTCATTAAGTCTTTTATACCGGGTTCCTTCCTTTTTTTTTAGATTGTTGATATGCTTTGCCGCCCGGGCCTGGGCCTGGTATATCCTGTTATTTGTCGCGGGAAGTGCTAATATTGACTTTAAAAGAGTCAATCCTTCGATTTTATGTGAAGTCCCGATGAGTTCTTCCGCATTCGTTAGATAATAATCAATTCCTTTTATCGAAACCGCGTGATATTTCAGATCCGGCTCCCCGGTAATTCGGATCTTTCCGGCTGTGTCGATATAATAGGTATGACCCTCTCGGTCTTTGAAAAATGTCCAGTCCGGCATCTGTGAATAGGCCCGGCGAACTGGATTTATTGTAATAAATAAAGAAAAAAGGATAAGACTATAGAGGAGTTTTCTTGCAATCACAATACCATCATTAGAATAAACACGGCAACCAGGATCAATCCAAGCAATAAGGCTACGAGCAGAACAATTTTTTTATCGCCTGTCGGCTTTTTCTCTTCTTCCTGTTGTGACGGACTATCCATTTTCACCTTTACATTTTCTTCTTCAATAATTTTCGCCAGTACTCCCTTTGCCACAAGAGCATATAACATATGCCCGCTTTTTTCCATTGGGATCTTGGCCCTCAGTCTTCCCTTAACCGGAGAAACATGCCCGTCTTCGTTCTTTGCCTTTAACACCGACAATATCTTTTCGGTAACAGCATCATTATCGGTGAGCATCACCATGATTTTTTCGCTTTCATTAAGATCATTAATATACTTACCTTTTACCGGGGAAACCACCACTTCTCCACCAATAATATAATTGGCTTCTCCTTCGATTTCCGCTATCCTCCGGTCGAATTCCGAGAGTTCACCGCTTGCAGCTTCGCCACCTGACGAGTCCGTTTCTTCCATATCACTCGGCAGATCAATGCCAATACCGGCCATATCCAGGGCAAGTGAATTTGTTGTTTCCAGTTCTACCTGGCACTGTAGTCCTTTTTCATTAAATGATTTAACAAGAATCTCATTTATTGTCCTGGTGAGGTCGTCAAGATTCCCATTCTGTACATCCGGGAAAACATCATACCCGATCAAAGAATCGAGTAAAAAGTCCGTAAATCCCTGGGAATCAATCGCGTCTCCGCCATCTTTATACGCGGACAGGTCATCATTGAGTGATTTCCAGTCATCAAATACTCTCACTTTGTCGAATATACTTGAATTACCTGATAAAACTGTATCAACATACGCGATGTATTCATCATAGATGTTAAAAAAGGCAAAAAACATCCCTGATTGACCGGAACTTGGAATCGCGAACTTTCCTTTGACAGCGATTATATCATTATACTGGCCCGCAGCCATAGACTTGGCTTTGTCCATATCACCATTCGTATATTTGAGAGAATGCTCAATTCGTTTGGTCTTTTCACTTAGAGAATCATATTGTTCTGACATTACTTATTCCCGGTATTACCAATTTCATATTACTCTATAAACCGTATCACTTTCGTGTCTTACAATTCGAAGAGTATAGAGTGCTTCCATTATTGTTGCTACTTCATCGGGTCCAAGCCCGGTAAATCTTTCAAGTTCTTCAATATTTACGGCCTGGTTTACCCTTAAATAATCGATTATATCTCTCTCTACATCTTCCAATTGGCCGATATAAAATTTATTATTTTGGCAAATATCTTCCGTTATAACCGCTATTCGATCCTTATTGTAAATCGAGTACGATTTAAAAACAGAATCGATATTTATCTCTGCAATACTCGATATATTTTTTAATTTAATAAAGTATTCGGGCCTGCTTTCTATTGAATCATTTATAATTGATACAATTAACTCATCTACAAATGAAGAGTCAATAACTTTTATCTCATCAAAATCAAGAACTATTACTTCATTATGTGTGATATTACCTAGTAAATTTTTGATCTTTTTGTAAATACGGCGTCCTACAGGCCGGGTTATTAAATCCGGAGTCTTTATTCTTAGATCCTTTGCCACCTTTTTTATTCTGATAACCATAATTTTATTACTTCTGTCCCATAAGAGATATTGATATTTGCGTTCCGTTAAAATACGTTAGATCATTTTTAAGAAAATTATACGTTCTTCCTTTTCCCTGTCTATACAGGGCCGTAACTGATGCATCTCCGGACCGGATAAAAACTGTTCCCATAAACCGTTCTATAATACTATTTACCTGGCATAGTCCATAACCGAATTTTCTTTTACTCGATAATGGAGTGGTAAATACGTTCTCTATTAATTTTGCCGTTGACTCATATTCAATTTCCAGCTTGTTATCAAAGCTCTTTTTTATCCCAATTCCCGAATCCGATATTACCAGTCTTACGATGTTTTCTTTTCCCATTGTATAGGTCTGAATTGAAAAATATCCCGAATCAAGGCTATGCTCAAATACATTCTGGCACACTTCGGAAATTACCGTTACAAAATAGTCAATTATCGATTCCGAAAGCCAGTATTTTAGAATATGAGACGCTCTTTTCCTGAATAGAGCAATAACCTCCGATATTACCTTAACACTTTCTCTCTCTTTGTTCGGTATTTCTGTTACTTCAATGACCCGTGAACTAAAAGAGCTTCTTTTGAGCTGCATTTTTTCATTCAGCTTATATGGTACTTCAAAGATCTCTGTTTTTAAAAAATCCATCCTTGCCAGGTATTGATGTATATTTGTTGGGATATTTATCAGCCTGAGTTTTTCTCCCCTGTTCCTGAGATAATTTTTCCCCAATAATAAGAGAGACAACATGGAATATGGTTCAATAAAAGTAATTTTAGACAAATCAAGCTCTTTTATATCCTCAAAAATCCTTTCTTGCTGAACAAGTATATCCTCAAAATAATAGGGATCTTTGCACCTGTTTGGCACAAAAAGCCTGTTACTATTTATTTCTGTCCCTTGCTCCATTAGCTATTACTCTTGAACGCTCTTTTCCCTTCTCATAACGTGGGGGAAAAACACTCACTTTCATTATATATTTACACGGCAGCACTCACCTTATAATATACTTCGGAAAAAAAATTATTCTCTTAAAGCATTTCTCTTAATTCCTAAAAAAATTGTTATCAGCAATCCATACTTTAATAACATACAAAAAACCAAAAATGTCAATAAATATTCATTTATTTAAATACTCAAAA
Organism: bacterium; assembly: GCA_024224995.1. The sequence goes on from JAAENB010000877.1 coordinate 12,413, forward strand.
CGATGTCAGGGAAGAAGCCTGATCTTTCCGGAACCGGAGCCACCGATGGCGACACCAGGGTGGAGGAAAGATCAGGCTTCTTCCCGAGCGCACCAACTCCATTTTCAGCTCACCCACCTGTTAAGGCGCAGCTTACGCTGCGCCCGAGGAGGGGGTAAAGGGGGCGAAGCCCCCTTTACCCCCCGACCTCGCGGCGCGCCAGCGCCGCGTTTACCTGCTATTTACGGCAGAAGTTTAATTTATTAGGTGCGCTCGGGAATGAGCCCCGGCTTTCCTCCACCCATGTGATAATACATCGTGTATAACACATGGGCGTCGCCATCCGTGGCTCCTGTTACGGAAAGCCGGGACTCATTCCCTGATGTAGTTAATAAGAACCAAAAGATTGTTTTGCTGTTGAGAGA
>JAAENB010000878.1 GCA_024224995.1 bacterium
CACGCTTTCGCACCTTAGCGTCAGAATAATCCCAGTGGGCCGCCTTCGCCACCGGTGTTCCTCCAGATATCTACGAATTTCACCTCTACACCTGGAATTCCACCCACCTCTGATTATCTCTAGCTTAGCAGTTTTAAGAGCAGTTCCGGAGTTGAGCCCCGGGATTTCACCCTTAACTTGCTATGCCGCCTACGTGCCCTTTACGCCCAGTAAATCCGAACAACGCTTACACCCTCCGTATTACCGCGGCTGCTGGCACGGAGTTAGCCGGGGCTTATTCCTAAAGTACCGTCATTATCTTCCTTTAGAAAAGAGCTTTACGACCCAAAGGCCTTCTTCACTCACGCGGTATTGCTGCGTCAGGCTTTCGCCCATTGCGCAAAATTCCCCACTGCTGCCTCCCGTAGGAGTCTGGACCGTGTCTCAGTTCCAGTGTGACGGATCATCCTCTCAGACCCGCTAACCATCGTTGCCTTGGTAGGCCCTTACCCCACCAACTAGCTAATGGTCCGCAGACCCATCCCTTAGCGATAAATCTTTTAACCAAAAAACATTCGATCTCTGGTATTATCCGGTATTACCCCTCCTTTCGGAAAGCTATCCCAGACTAAAGGGCAGGTTATCTACGTGTTACTCACCCGTGCGCCACTTTAATAACCCCCGAAGGGGTGTTCTCGTTCGACTTGCATGTGTTAAGCATACCGCCAGCGTTCGTTCTGAGCCAGGATCAAACTCTTAATTTAGTATGGAACAGCAAGCTGCTCCATCAATTAATTAAAAGATCTTACCTTTTGAGTATGACTCTTTTGTATATCTACGATTCTCAACATTCAAGAATCGCTTGTGAAACTAGCACGAATGCCGTCTCACCTTTTTTACTTATGCTGGGTACATGTACTTCTCAACCTGATTCTCTTTTCAATGAACTCACTGCGATGTTTTGCAGCTGATCAGTAATTATGTTCATCTTTCATTTAAACTGTCAACAGTTTTTTTTCGTGATGAACATTTTTTGCTTTTTTTAGGCTTTGAGTTTCAAAAACCTGTTTTGCAACTGATCCCCTTTTATGTCCAGCATCGCCTTAAGATGTCAACTATTTTTTTGAATTATTTTTTTTTGGCATTATTTCAATGAATTAGACCTGCTTGAAGCTGTTTCTATTCGGTTCCGTTAGACGGATATTCAACTTTGGGAGTAAAAATATAACCACATAAATATATTTACACAGCCACGAGTATTTATAAATGGATGGTTATCTAGTTTTTGAAGTACCCCTTAATCGCTTCCCCCTCCTGAATAAGATGTTTTTTCAAAAGCGATGTATAGGTTCCTCTGGATAAAGCTTCCAACGACCCAATAAAAATGAAATGTTTCTGGGCACGTGAAACAGCAACATTTAAAAGATTGACCCGACTGTTTAAAAACCGCGGTTCCCCTTTTGCAATTACATGAGAAAACAAAACAATTCTCTTCTCTCCTCCCTGAAACCTGTGAACAGTACC
>JAAENB010000879.1 GCA_024224995.1 bacterium
CAACTACCGGACACTCCGGGTCCGGATCACTAAACGACCCGGTAACAAACCGGGAAACCGCGTGGCATCCTCCCTTACAAATGGAAACATATTCGCAGGATTTGCAAACCGAGTCTGTGTTTCTGTCCCAGAATCTCGGTTCTGAAAAGGTCTCTTTGTTGTCCCACTGCTCTTGCAAGGTTTTAATATCAACATCCATGTTCTCCACAAAGCTGCATGGAGAGGCCATGCCTTCGGGGCTTACGCCAATGAGCCAGTTCCCGGCATCGCAGCCCAGGATGGAGAAAAACTCAAGGGCCTTTTTTGAGGGCTTGTGATAGCAAATGAACGGGGTAAAAGAACAGTCCAGTTTTAGACCTACCCGGTATTTTCGGGCCAGTTTTTTTAGCCGGGGAAAAAGCGCTATTGCCTGGTCCTGTGTTAAGGCCATTTGCCGGTAAATATCTTTTCCCCGTCCCGCAGGTTTGAACCGGAGAAATTCAATATCAACAAGCTTTTTTTGTTTCGCGTAAGCAATGATCTCGTTGAGGCTGTTGAAATTTGCCCGGGAGATGACGCAGTTGATCCCGGTGCGGATGCCCTGTTTTTTCAAAGCCGTAATTGCCCTGTCGGCTTTTTCAAAAGAGCCTTTTTCCCGCGCGCCGCTCTGCCCGGTTCCTACCGTGTCGAGGCTTACGTTTACCTGTCCAAAGACAGAACACTTCGCCGCGATTTCATCGCTTATATGATATCCGTTGGTGGTTACGTTTGGAACGATCCCTAAGCTTCTGAAATAGGCAGCCAGTTCAAGGAACCAGGGAACTGCAAAGCTCTCTCCTCCTCCCAGGGCTACATGAAAAATATTCATTTCCGCCAGGGTCCGGGCAATTTCTTTTGCCCGTTCAAAGCTTGCTTCATCATTCAGCAAAAGCTCCTGCTTTTGTTCCGATCCCATATAACACCCGGTACATCCTGCTGAACAGTAATTGCTTATGGCATAATGAGCCTCTATTGGCGCCGACAATATCGAGCTATCTTCCTGCTCCCACCGCGGCGAAGATTTCCCGTCCAGGTTCAACAGGTAATCCCTGTCCACAAAGACGCACGCGGGAGGATCTTCCGTGGCTATGATTCCGCCAAATATTTCATATCGTATTTTCATGTTTCCCTCTTAAGGAACTAAATTTTAAATAGGGCCTGTTCCCGAAGATTTTATCCCGGGGCCATGTTCTGTTTCACGGGGTTGAAACCCCGAGCTACATGACTCCACCCCTCTGGGGTGGTTTTGTCCCGGTTCAACACCTCCACCAGCAAAAGCCTCAGCGATTCTGCCCCATGTCAATAATGCCCCAGCGGGGCATCGTCATGTAGCCCGGGGTTTTTAACCCCGGGAGCAGAACAGAGCCCCATACTAAATCCCCTCGCAGGGGTCGCACCCCGATGGAATTGGCCCATTGTAAACCGCAGTTTCTGACCTATTTTTTCCCGCCCATCCGGTGTCTGAGCGGAGCCGAAGACCCGATCACCGATAACCCGGTTCTCTCACATCCGGGGCGTTCCCAATACTATGAATACGCATCTTAATCGTATAAGAAGAATCCGCGCCGGATAAATAGCCG
>JAAENB010000880.1 GCA_024224995.1 bacterium
GCATGAAAGCAGCACGGTAACGTCGCTGTGATAGGTTTTGGAAAGTATTACCCTCACAACCCCGGCCCCGTTGTTTTCATCAATGGCAGTGCCTGCGGGAGTGGAAAGACTTATTACCGGTTTGGCTTCTCTTAACCTGCCAGCCTGATCCATACTGATATCCCAGCTGCCCTGGTTGGAACAGGCACTTAATACAATTGAAATGGTAGCATAAATTGGAAGAGCAAGAAAGTTTCTAATAAAGAGTTTTGTTATACCCATAAACCGTTCGACCTCCTTTATTAAGGAATTATTTTTATTTATTTATTTGTATGTAAGCGAATTAGGCCAGGGAGACTCTGGTTTGGCCTTCATGTGCCAAAATATTAAAAGGTGCTTACACCGTCAACTTTGTTTGGTCATTTTTTTTATTTTCCGACATTTTTTTTAATTTGCCGGAAAACAAACCCGTCCAGGCGGTTAACCTCGCCCTCCTATGCTGAGCCTTTAGAAGTTTCTTTTGTAAATATTTTGAGCCTTGTAGTTGATAGTACAATCGAAGCAGATCAAACCGGCACCATAAGCGGTTTTTTATTTCGTTCGATAAATTTTTTTAAGGAATTCTGGTTAGAGTGTTATGTGGTCAAAATAATAAAAGCAGGTTTCAGTGAAAAGCAAACCCGTCCAGGCGGTCGCTGTTTAAGAGTAAGTGTCCTCTGATACCGGCCCATTTTTCGCCGAAGAAGCCGAAGTGGGTCACTGAGCGGAGCCGAAGTGCCAACTGCTTAATTCGCAGGGAGTTTGCTGAGTACGGAAATTTCCGTAGGGGAGAGTTCCCTGCCGTACATTCGAATATCGTCGATATTCCCGGCCATGGGGAAAGCATTTGTGTCCCAGGGAGCCGCGCCTACGTCAAAGTAACCGCCCGTGCCCTGTACCGCAATAGGGTTTGTACTGGCGTCTGTTTCCCCGACCTGTATGCCGTCAATGTAGGCCCGCAGTTTGCCCCCGGTCCTCCAGGTCATGGCAAGGTGGGTCCAGGTATTGGAAGCAATGAACCCGCTTTGGAGTGTGTAGTTCACTCCCAGTGAGTCCCGGACTTCGGGATAAATTTGATTGGCATCAGTACCAAGTACGTATCCACTGGTAACGGCGAGGTCGGTTTTCCCTATTATTTTTTGACCGGCAGCGGCATCGTCCAGTTTTACCCAGATTGTAATGGTCATCTCAGTGGTGAAATCGAAATCAGTTGGATCAGAAATTTCGAGAAAACTGGGGAAGGCGCCGTCCAGGTAATAGGATCTGGCAGGAGCGGCATTCCTGTCCGGAGCCGGGGTTCCATTGACGGAAGTGAAATTATTCCCATTCCCGCTCAGGTCACTTCCGTTCCCGTTAAGGGGATAGAAGGCAGCATAATCGCTTACCCCGGCAATCACAACAGCCGTGGTATTTGCCGGGTTGTTGGCAGCGTCATACACGGAGTTAAGAGAAGCGCTTACCGTATCGGTACCGGAGTCGGCTGCGGAGAAGCTGCCGTTGAGGATCACCGTAACAGACCTGTCAACACAGGCATTGCAATCGGTGCCCATGCTATTTATATTGCTTACATTGTCAAGGCTCGCGTCGCCATAGGTAAAATCACCGGTGTCCAGAAGGGTGTCGCAAGCACCGCCGTCATTGTCAACGGGTTCACTGAAGGTGACCGTGAGCCGGTTAAACCCGGTGTCGCTCACTGCGTCAACCATAACAGGGGCGGCTTTGTCGGTTTCCGTCACGTCTCCCGCAGCGATGTCAGCGGAACTCTGGGTAGAACAGGCTCCGTTGGAAGTATTTAAATAACAATTTCCTGAATTGTAGTCCCGTAAAGAGGCGTCGGTCACAGTGAGCTCCGGAGTAAGTTCCGTATCATAGGTGTCTGTTTTTTCATCAAAGGCAAGCCACAGAACAGAGTCGTTCTCACCGCCGCCTCCGTCAATGCTGTCCCTGGTGTCGATGCGGACGTTTGAGTAGCCGGCAATAAGCCATTTTGAGGTAGTACTGCCAAGCGCGCTGCTGCCGCCGTAACCGTCGAAGGTGGAATCGTTCACTGTTTCATCCAGGGTAATTTTAAGATGATCAATAAAGCCGTTGCTGTCGGTATCGAAATATTCGGCAGCAGTAATAAGGGGGCCGTCCCGGTCCGTATCGAGAATGGTATAGGTGTAAACCGTATTGGCACCCAGGGAGGCGTTGCCCGGGTTTGAAAGCGTTAGTATAATAGTCTGGTCATCTTCTTCAAGAGCATCGATACTTATCGGAATGCTGATAGCTGTAGTGGAAGAGCCCGCGGGAATAGTGGCAGTCCCGTTTGCCAGGGTATAGTCTGCTCCGCCGCCCGTGGCCGTTCCCGTAAGGATGTAATCGACCGCAGTGGTCCGTCCCGAAGCTTCCGACAGGGAAAGCCCAACGCTAACGGGAGAAGCGGCTTCGATGCCGCTTGATGAGGTGGCGGTAAATTGAATCTGGGGAGCGGCGTCATTGTCATTGATGACATAGGTATGAGTTGTGTTCCCGCCCAGGGTCGCGTTCACCGGGGCAGAGATGGTTATTTCAATAGTCTCGTTTGGTTCATCAAGAAGGTCTTCTATAATGGGAATACTGATATTCGTGGTAGTGGTTCCTGCCGCAATGGAAGCAGATCCCGCGGCCAGGGTATAGTCGATACCGCTGCCGTTTGCGGAGCCGGAAACAGAATAGTTTACGTCAACAGCCAGGGCCGAAACAGCAGAAAGAGAGAGTTCAACAGAAGCGGAAGAGTCTTCGTCTCCCGAGGATGAGGCAGCAGTAAATTGTATCGCGGGAGGAGCATCATCATCATTAATGGTAATAGTCTCCTGCTGGACTCCGTCTTCCGTGCCATTGGTAACCGTGTCAATATCAACAATAACGGTTTCATTCGTTTCATCAAGGGTATCAACAACACTGGAAACAAGGCAGGAGCCCGAAGTGCTGCCTGCGGGAATTGTAATGGAAGAGCTTGCGGAATAGTCAACCGTATTTGCCGCGTTTCCGCCGTAAGCCAGGTTTACGGTAATATCAAAAGCGGAAGCGGCGGAAAGTGAAACCTCAACAGTTTCGGCGCTGCCGTCTTCAGCAATGGTACCGCCGCCTGCGAGAGAAAGGCTTACCAGGACAACATCATCATCAGTAATGCTGATATTTGCCTGCTGGGCAGCGTCCTCTTTTCCGTTTACCACAGAGTCAACAGCAACAATGATGGTTTCATCAACCTCATCAATTGCGTCGTCAATACTGGTAATCGTGGAAGTTGCGGAAAGTGAACCGGCCGGAATAACAAGGGTCGTTGAGCTAATGGAATAATCGCTGCCTGCGGAAGCGTTTCCGCCGCAGGAGAGTTGTACGCTAATATCGGCGTCCCATACTATAGATGCCGTAATCTCAATAGTCGCGGTCCCGCCGTTTTCAGCAATGGAGCTGCTTGCAGTTGAAAGAGTTATAAGGGGGAGGGGGCGCGCGGCAGACGTTTCCTGGTTATTAATAAGATCCCAGCTGCCCATGTCGGAACAGGCCGTAATAAAAAACAGGATGCTTGCGAAAATAACTAATAAGAATATTCGCATTTTGGAATGTTTTTTAATACCCACAGTACTACCCCCCAGATAAAGACCTTTTTTCTGTATATTTTCAGTCTTATGACTATAATATACTAAAAATCGGCCAAATTAGCAACCCGCCCGGGCTGGTTTTTTTTGAATTCTTCCTGACAAATTTGTCATAAACAGTTTGCGTGTATTTGTTTAGTTTTTGTGTGCGAGGCTGGGGCAAGGTACAAGTGGAGACTTGGAACCGCCCCGGAGGGGGCGGATTTGTCTATTACGGAGTTAAATAAAGCAGGTTAATCTCCGCAGGAGATAACTCCCTGTCTAACGGGTCGGCACTCTCAAGAAACTCTTTTTGCTTGCCCCCTTTCCCCCTTAGGGGGCACCATCCCCCCCCTATCCCCCCGAGGGGGAAGAAGATGATGGAAAAAGGTTTCAAAACCCACAAAGGTACAGGGCCTTTCCAAAAACTCTTGCGCCCCCTCTGGGGGTTGGGGGGGCCGACAGAAATTGACCCCGGTATAAAAACAGTTTCTTTCGTATTTTTCCCGGCAAGACCGGGTCCGCTGCTCTCAAGAAACTAAATTGTGCAAGTGAGCGGGCCTGGAAGCATCCCCTCTTCGCGGCGCGGAAGCGCCGCGTTTCCCTCTCTCCGGCATTTTTCCCAAAAAATGATTGATTTTTAACCAATAATTACCAGAATGTACAATGGAATATTTTATCTAATAAAAAGGCTTAAATATGGGGGTATTTTTTTACTTTATTTTTATGTAACTTTTATATATACTTTATTTCAGACAGTAGAATTAGATTGTCACAAACTGGGAGGGGGGACAATGAACGAAATGGTAACGGAACCAAAGAAGAGTAAAACAGTGAGGGAGCCGAAACAGCGGCGTGGTATTGAAATGAAAAGGCGTATCATGGATAATGCTCGAAGCCTTTTCTCCGAAAAAGGGATATATGGGACCACTTCAAATGAAATAGCTGCTGTTGCGGGAGTTTCAATCGGCAGTTTCTACAGCTACTTTCCGGACAAGCATACCTTATTCCTGGCTGTTCTCGAAGATTTTATCAGCTCCATGACCGATAATGCGTCTAATATAGAGTTATTAACCAGTGTAGACCTGGAAAAGATCGATTTAAAGGATATTATCCGCACCTTTGTAACGATAACATTTAAAAGTTTCGATTCGGACCCGGCCTTTCACAAACAGACCATTGGGCTCCGTTTTCTCGATCCCGACGTTAACGAGATTTATATCAGGGCGGAAAAAAAGGAATTGGACCTTATTGAACTCCTGTTTAAGCGCTATGCCGAGACCCGGCCTCTGCCGGTTATGGACATAAAAGTCGCCGCAAAGATCATACATGGCATGACAGCATACGCCATTTACTCCGTCAAATTCCTGGACTACCCATCTGATCAGGACCAGCTTATTAACGAGCTTACGCTCTGCATAGTTTCATATGTTACATCAGGTGAAATTAAACAACCCTCTATTATTCCGGGAACACCAGCCGCAGACGAAAATTAACTCCCGCCAGGTTTTGTCAAAAATAAATCTTGACAAAATTTGGAAATCTGGTGAATGGTCATTCATTAACTAAATAACCGGAGGAACTCTTATGAATGACGTTGTTATTGTTGCAGCATGCAGGACACCTATTGGCAAACTGGGAGGAGCGTATAAATCCGCAAGCGCTCTTGATCTGACAATCCCGGTAATGCAGGGGCTGGTTAAAAGAGCGGAAATAGATCCCGAAATAATTGATGATATCTTCTGGGGATGCAATTATCAAAAAACCAATGGAGAAAACAATATCGCGCGGGTCGCGGCGATCAAGGCCGGGCTTCCTGTTTCAATCCCGGGCATGACGCTTCACCGGAACTGCACCTCCTCAATGTCATCGGTCCAGATGGCGTATTACCAGGTTAAATGCGGTGAAGCCGATGTTATTATGGCCGGGGGTACCGACAGTATGAGCAACGCCCAATATACTGTTGAAAAAATGCGCTATGGCACGAACATTGGCCATACGGAACTTCGAGATTCCATGTGGGATTCATTAACCAATCTCGGTGTTGGGCCTCCTATGGGGCTTACCGCGGAAAACCTTGCTCAACAATACAACATCTCCCGCCAGGAACAGGACGAGCTTGCTCTTCTCTCCAACCAGCGGGCCACACAGGCCATAGATAAGGGCTATTTCCGGGATGAGATTGTCCCGGTTGAACTAAAAACAAGAAAAGGAACAACTGTTGTTGATACGGACGAACACCCCAGGCGCGACAGCAGCATGGCTAACCTTGAAAAATTAAAACCAAGTTTTAAAGACAACGGAACAGTTACTGCCGGGAACGCTTCAGGGATCAATGACGCCTCCGCCGGAGTACTTATTATGTCAAAGAAAAAGGCAGTAGAGCTTGGTCTTCCAATCCTTGCTGAAATAATTTCCACTGCCACTACGGGTGTTAATCCCGAAATAATGGGCATTGGTCCGGTTTCGGCAAGTTCAAAAGCTCTTAAAAAAGCCGGTTTTTCTCTTGACGACATAGATCTTGTTGAGCTCAATGAAGCATTCGCTGCCCAGTTCCTTGCGTGCGAAAAAGAAATGAACCTTAACCGCGACATTACCAATGTTAATGGCAGCGGCATTGGTCTCGGACACCCTGTTGGCGCTACCGGTGTTCGTCTTATTATTTCACTCCTGTATGAAATGAAACGCAGGAACGCTGCTAAGGGACTTGCCACGCTTTGCGCCGGCGGCGGAATGGGAACAGCAATAGTTATTCAACGCTAAACTGTTCAAAACCCGGGTGAATAAACGCCATTCAACAGGGGAGTGACACCTCTTAGGGTTGTGAGGACTGTCTGAACGAAGTGAGTTCCGCAGCAACCCTAAGAGGTGTCACTCCCCTGTCGGCTGCACCCACGTATTGAGCTAGAACAGATTAAACTAAATTTTATGGAGTAAGCCATGGCACTAAACCCCCTCATTGATTCACGTGACGAACGATTCGTCTTATTTGAACTTCTGGAAGCGGACAAGCTTACCAGGTACGACAAATTCAAAGACTTCGACAAAGATACCTTTGAAGCAACTATCGATCTTGTTGAACAGATCTCGGTAGAACAATTATACCCGGCAAACGCGGAAGGCGACAAAACCGGTGTACAGTTTAACCCGGATACCAGGGCCGTAACCGTTCCGGAATGCTATCAGCCTGTGCACAAAATTTTTACTGAAGCCTGTTTCCCCGGTCTTGGAAATGACCCGGAATGGGGCGGCATGGGCATGCCCGAAACTATATACCGCTCTGCCATGGAATATTTTTTTGCCGCGAATATCTCGTATACCATGTACACCTCTCTCCTGGTTGGAGCCACAAACCTGGTTAAAGACTTCGGCACCGATGAAGACAGAAAGCTTTACCTGGAAAAAATGGTCACCGGTGAATGGGGCGGCACCATGTGTCTTACGGAACCCGATGCCGGTTCCGATGTTGGCGCGTTAAAAACCAAAGCCGTAAAACAGGCCGACGGAACCTACCTTATTACGGGTCAGAAAATTTTTATTTCGGCCGGTGATAATGACCTCTATGACAATATTATTCACCCGGTTTTAGCCCGCATTGAAGGAGATCCTGCCGGTACAAAAGGTATTTCAATATTTCTTGTTCCCAAGTTTCATGTTAATCCCGATGGTTCAATTGGTGAACAAAATGATGTTGTCTGTTCCGGGATTGAGCACAAAATGGGCATTAAGGGCTCTGCCACCTGCAGCCTCAGCTTTGGCGACAATGGCCGCTGCGTTGGCACTCTTATGGGCGAAGAACGAAAGGGCATGAAAATCATGTTCCAGATGATGAACGAAGCCCGCCTTGATGTTGCCCTTCAGGCTCTGGGAGCCTCAAGTTCCGCCTATATGCATGCCGTTACCTACGCTAAAAACAGGATCCAGGGAATGGACCCTTCTCAGAAAAGCAATCCCGACGCAGGCTCAGCAACGATCATTAAACATCCTGATGTTAAAAGATTGCTGCTTCGTATGAAAGCCGTTGTTGAAGCAATGAGAGCTCTTACGCAGCTCGCATCCTACTCCATTGACGTTTCTCATAACGATACCGGGGATACGGCAAAGGAAGCCCGGGCTCTTGTTGAATTCCTCATTCCCATATGCAAGGCAGGCAACACCGACAATGCCTGGGTCGTTACGGCAGAAGCAATTCAAGTATACGGCGGTTACGGCTACTGCTCCGATTACCCGGTAGAACAGCTCGCCCGTGACTCCAAGATCCTTTCTTTATACGAAGGTACAAACGGCATCCAATCAATGGACCTTACCATGCGAAAGCTTCTCATGAACCCGGATCAGTATAATTACCAGGTTTTCAAAAAAAGAATTGGCAAAGTAATATCCGGTGCCAGGGGCATTGTTGATGATACATACATTTCTGCTGTTCAGTCGGGTGTCGACAGGATGGATGAGACCGTAAAATTTCTCAACGAATGCAAAAATTCAGGAAAATTAATGGAAATATTCGCGAATGCCACTCCCCTGCAGGAAGCGTTCAAGATGTTAAGCTATGCCTGGATGCACCTCTGGTCTCTTTCCATTGCCACTCCAAAGTTAGATGCCATTACCGGCGGCGCCTCCGGAGAAAAACTCAATTCTATTGTTAAAGAGAACTCCGAAGCCGCGTACTATTACGGCAAAGTGCTTTCGGGACGATTTTACCTGGGTAAAGAATTCAAGACTTACCCGGGAAAACTCGACTATATTCTGTCGAATGATTCCGCGGTTGAAGACTCTTTCGAAGAAATCTTCACCGGTGCTCCGGAAGAGTAAAACTTCTTATAGCGCCCCCGCAAGGGGGCGCGCCCCGGTTAGAATATCAAAGAAAAATTCAGTGTTATTTCGTATGAAAAAACTTCTTTGCTAATACCGGAGGTTTCCCGGTTCCTGAACTGTTCAAGAGCAAACCTGTTGGCCAGTCCTCCCTGTATATTTTTATGCAGGTCCAGAGTTAATTTATTTTTAACAAGATACAGGTCATAGGGCTCGGGCGAAACAGTATTGCTGTAATCATAGCGGTTAAGAGCCATGGAATATTCCACGGAAAATATAGGCCGCGCAGCCAGCTTATAAAACGTCGCGAAATAATTATACAGCCATTCCACATCGGTCACATACAAAACCGACAGGGTATAGCCAAAATCATTTTCCTTGAATGCCGCCTGCTCCGCCATATTCGCGATATATATATCATCAGCGGAATGACGGATTGAATCATTAACAAATATATATTCCTCATCATTTCGTATTTTGTACGCGACTCCTGTTTTAAAACCAAGACTCGTCCGGTCCCATTTAAAAGTCAATCCCAGGTTGGGACTGTGAGAATTCTCTTCAATATTTGACGTTATTATCATATTCGTGTCGAAAGCATATCCAAGGCTTAGATTGGCGGAATGATGGGGCTGCCCTTTTTCATTTGGCCTGAAAAATCCAAAATCAAATAACTTCATAAGGTTAAAATTAAAATCAAATTTAAAATTTCTGCTAACAACCTGCTGTGGAATTCCATAGACACTGTTCCGCTCACACACCTGGTTGAGCCCTGCCATTGAGCTAACGGTAAACTTTTTAAAATCAAAAGTCCAGTTCAGGGAAAAATTATTTACCAATTTCAGATTGTTTGTATAATCGCTAACAGTGATTCCGCTCACCGGGAAGGTTAAAGCGCTGTTAAATTTATTATAGGCGTAATCACGCCCCCTGGCCGCATTCCCTCTCCCAAAGAAAAAATAACCGGGATAGTATTTAAAAATATTCATGCCCACGCCCGAAAGACCGCCCAGGGGCCTGTTAATACCATACTGTTCTTCAAAAGAACCGGAATTCTCTCCTTCATAGGGGATATATGCTTCGGAAAAATATACCGACCTTCCATAGGAAAGATTAAGCCCTTTTACGAATTCCAGTTTTTTAAGTTTTATGGGTATTTTAATATTTGTTGATATAAAACTTCGCGCGTCCTTGGTCCTTGAAAAATCACTGTCGTGCGTCTGGTTCTCATTATAATCAAGAAACCTGTTTTCCAGGTAATGAAAATCGAACTTATATTCAGGGAGAACATAATCGAGAATATTAAAGCCCAGAACAACTCCTGCTTTTTTGTTTCGTTCCACGAACTTAAAATTATTACCATAGACCAGGGGAAAGTGAAAGCTGCTCTCCACGTCCGAATAAACCCCCATGTCGTTTACGGTTCCCTTGCCCGAAAGCGCGATGATCTCCTCTGACCCTACAGCAAGAGTAGGACGAAAATAGAATACTTTATTCCGGTAATTAATATCAAACGAGGTTCCCGATTTTTGTCTTTTTTCTTTTTCATCGAGTTGATCCACCGTGGTTCTTTCTATCTCCTCTTTTTTAAAGAACATATTCGTTAAAATCTTAAGGGAAAAATGACCCCACAAAAAATCACGGATCTGTTCATTGATGGCGATAACCGGTGTATGGGTACTGGTTTCGGTTTTTTTTGTTGTCCGGGTACTGGAAATGGTTTCATCCCTGTAGTTGGTATATGAATCATGCTTATACGATACCTTTACACTGGGAACCGCATTGATGTTTGAAACATAATCGGACACAACCGACAGGCTGTTCCTGCTGGAAGTCCCCCGTTTACTTTCAATCACCTCTTCATTTAGGCTGTCGGTTTCGGAATCTTCTGTAATAAAATCTACCGTGGCATTCCAATTAGGCAGAATATTTACCGATGAATAGACCTCTTTATATTCTTCTTCTATATCGGTTGTATTCATCGCGATGGTGCTAAAATTGGCATCATGCCCTTTTTGGATATATTTTATATGAATATCCGACAAAATGGGCACCCCGCCGTCGGTACGAAAAAGAGGTTTGGTTATCCGCAGTTCTCCTTCATACCAGTGCGCGCCGCTTGAAAGGGTTTCCGGCTCCGACACATATATATCGTTCAGCCAGATGGTACCGCTTCCGGCGGCATCATAAATAACAAAGGTAATATACGCGATACGTTTCATATCAACAGTACCGGTGCTTGAATAAACCTCGATATCACCCTGTGAATCACTTATGAGCTTCAGTTTCTTTTCCCGCCATACATTCGCGTAGTCCGGAGGAAACTGGTATTCTACATAATCATTGTCCGACGAACCAATAATTATACCAATAGTGCCCGAAAGAGAATCCCGCACATTCAGCCACAGGTTCATGGTTTTATAAAACCGTATATCCAGGGGAGTTGAAAAACGCCGGGTAATTGAAACACTGGTGTTTGATGGAATCGCGTACGCAAGCTGTAACGCGGATTCGCTTTCCGATGAAAGCTCGCTGTCGGTTTTATCGCCATACAAAGACTTATACACGTCTTTTTCCGAAAAAAGAAATGCTTCGGACCGGTAATCATCATCATTGATGCTGTTTATTATTGTTGCTTTCAATTCAGTGGATACGGAAAGTGAGGAATTTTTATCGAGTACAATAGAACTCCACCGGGAAGAGACAAATTTAATATTGTCGATATAGACCGTTCCGGTATTTGTTGAGCCATTCTTAACAAGATAGAGCCGCATGGCTTCCACTTCCCGCAGAATATCCGTTTGCGCGGACGTGAGGCTCGAACGGTCAATATAAATCCGCTTTTTTGTCCAGGTTGAAGACCCGGTAACGCTTATTGAAGCGCTTGAATCGGGAATAGTATAGGCCAGCTCTGTTGTGTCAAGGATCCCGTTCCCGTTAAGGTCTTCACTATTAAGAACCCCGTCGCCGCTGGTGGTATAATCCAGGCCGGGTCCCGAACCTACTGTAGTGGTATTATTTCCGTTAAACGCGTATCCCCGGTCTTCGTATAGTCCGGCAGAGGGGTCGGTATCGAGGTAGCCGTTGCTGTTAGCGTCTTCCGTGTCAAAGACCGAATCTTCATCGGAATCTTCTTTTATTTTTCCCAGGTCGAAGTGGATATCAACCGCCTCTCCAGTGGTCCCTGTATACTTATACGATATCTCAACATACTGGAGTCCGGAAAAATCGACAGCCCCGGTTGACAGTTTCCTGGCAGCAATGGAGACACAATTTCCACTGGTAAAATCAAAATCGAGGACAAGGGACCGCTGGGAGCTCGTCTCTTGAATGGAATTTGAAACATGTCCCGATGCCACATTATAGGGGCCTGGCTTAACGGAATAATCAACTGAAGTTGAGCTATAGGACTCTCCCTGCAATGTTTCCGGTTCGGAGAGGCTCCGGTAGAACTTATAAAAAAGCTGGCCCCTGTCGGTTTGCGTATACGACGACGGCATTGAAGAAAGGACCCAATCCTTTTCCGAAACCGAGATACCCACAATCTCCTCGGTTGATTCCATATTATCGATGAGCCCTTTGCCAAAGCTGTTTACGTTCTTATAGCTCCTGGCATATTCACCATAGGCTTTTATTTCAACAGGAACTTTTTTACGCCTGGTACCGCCAACTAAATTCGCGAACTCCGCGATCCGTTTTTCATCGAGATGAAGAGCGGCGTCTCCTTCGAACAGGGCGGTTTCCGTTGGAGAGTCATTTACATTCGATATTTCTTCGCTTGATGAAGTCCGGGTAAACAGGACACTTCCTCCCAGGTTTAGACTCCTGTTAATCTTATAATCGGCCCTGAGTCCGCCGACAAAAGCCTGTCCCTGGGCGCCAAAGGGAAGGTATTCATACCGGACTTCAATTGCCGTTGCAGGGCCAACAAGAGGATTATTGGGGTCCGGAAAAAACAGGAACCCCGAGGTATGATCAATCGTATAGAGAGAGGCCGACAACACCCTGCCGTTTACTTTTACCCGGACACTGTTTGGAATAATATTAAAATGCTTTAATTGAAAACTCCTGGCTTCCCGGTAATAATCAATTGCCATTTTATACCGTGAGTCGACATAGACTGTTGTTGGCTGGTTTTCAAGATACACACCGCTGTTAAACGATTTGAAGGGTTCCCGCAGGGTAAATCCCACAATTCCCCGCGCGTAATCAATGGTATAACTACCCAGTGCAGTAACAGTACTTCCCGTCATAACCTCGTTTTCTTTAAAAAACTGCATCCGGAAATTGTTGGATAATAAATATTTTTCCCCGGTATAGTAAAATGACCGGACTTCATAAATATCCAGGTTCAGTTGACTGTCTCCGTTTTTATCTTCTCCAACATCAAGAGTAAAGTCATCGTCCGCGTCTTCGTCTATTGAATAGCCGTATTTTATAAATACAAAATAGCGGCCCGTAAAAGGGCTAACATCTGTCCGTGCCGAAGGATCGGCGGTGCTTCCGCTCTGCAGGGAATATGCCGCGAATATCCGGGCGTTTTGGGGAACATCTTTAAGAAACGTAATGAGGCCGGTGGTATAATTTATTGTATAATCGCTTCCGGAAACAAGTTTTGTATAGTACCCGCCGTCAAGAGAGAGCGTTATAGCATTATAGTTGTTATACGCGTTCTGATCGTCCATGTACAATTCAAATTGTGAAGAGCTGATATTAACAGAGCTTAAACTATAGGCGGCGATATCAGCCGGCGCTGAAGTGAAGGTTACAAGACTGGTATAAGCGGCGGCTCCTGAAGGAAGGGAGGCGGTAGAGCTGATATTATCATACCGCTTAAAGGGTTCAAGCTGGTAATACGCCCGTTTGATATACTGGTATTCCGCTACCGTGTGTGAACCGGGAGATGACTTCCCGGTAAAGGTTTCAACTTCCGAATTACCCCTGGTAATACTGCCGAAAGCTTTTACCTGTAAATCATTCTTTTTAAGCGTGACATCAAGACCCATTCCTTTTGCCGAACTGTTATCGTAGACAGCGTATTTGGAATGATTGAATTTGATATCAATTTCACCGGCGTTTATTTCACGAATAATTTCATCATCCCGTACAGCCCGGTACTGCATTAAATAGCGGTTATCTTCTTTTCTGCTGTCGTGATCGATATAGACGGTGAGTCTTTTCCCTATTTTGCCTTCCATATGGAGCTGCATTTCCTGGGTTGGAACAAATCCCGATTCTATAACCCGGGATGCTGCGGTATCTTCATCATACTGCCGGTATTTATCATCCGTATAAACAGATCCCCCGTAATTAAGAGCCAGCCTCATTGATCCGTAAGAATGAATATTCACATCATCGCCCTGGTAGAGCATAGTGGAGGGGTCCTGTTGGCTCAGCGCCTGGTATTCAGGACCGATTACATAACGGTCCCAATCACCCTTCCGGTATTTTAAAATATCATTTTGCTGTTCATTGGAAAAATTGGAAAAATATGGTCTTGCTGTTAAAGCGGCGGGCTCTTTTGGTGCGACCTTTGTTTCTTCGGTAAGAGCGTTTGATTCGATATAATCTATCAAACGCTCCTTAAATCCTTTATTATTTGTATATGCTGCTGCTACGGCGTAAATTATTCCCGACAATATTGGTACTGTTATATATACGGGTAATGCTTTCAACTACCATACTCGACTCATATATGGGTATGGATTAATAGGGATATTTCCCAGCCTGATCTCATAGTGGCAGTGATTACCGGTGGAATTACCGGTTTGTCCAACATGCCCTACAATCTGGCCTTTTTTAATCTTTGCGCCGGATTTTACGGCGATAGACTTACAATGCCCATAAATAGTTTCAAATCCGTATTTATGTTTGATACGTATCATATTACCGTATCCTCCGCCCCATGCTGCTGTCGCGACAGTTCCCGGAGCGGTTGCCCGTATAATTGTACCGCTTGCGGCCGCAATATCAATTCCGGTATGAAAATCACGTCCATGTCCAAACGGAGATCTTCTCCAGCCGAATAATGATGTGATATGCCCCTGGTTCGGCACAATAGAAGGGGTATCTTTTATAACCTTGCTTCTTACATCTATAAAATTCTTTACGGTTTTTATGGTATTTGTAGTACAGACAAGGTCTTTCTGAAGATCCTTCATTGTGAAGATCTCTTCAGGAAGAATATTTTTCATTTTATTGAGCTCTTCAAGGCCTTTTTTATCGAACTCATCCAGTTGCCATATCCGGTCCGACTCCTCTGTTCCTGCTGTTAATTCGTAGAGGTCTTCAATTTCCGGTTTTATATCATCAACAAGCTCTTCAATACTGCCGGTCAGCTTTTCAAAACGGAGTAAGTGAGAACGAATATCTTCATAGGTCATAAGAAGCCGCTGCTCTTCACGTTTAATTATATGATTCTTTCTTATGGCGTATAGTGAAGTTCCAACAACGGACATGATGAGGAGCATAAAAAACAGGATAGTAAATTTTGATATTTGAAAATTAAATATCTTCTTTTCATTATGGGGAATAAACATTACGGTCATTTTTTCATGACCCTTTTCCCTGTATCCTTCCCAGATGCCTGAAAAGTTCTTTTTAAATACATAATATTTTTCTGAAAATTTCAGTTTGAACCTGTTCTGATATTGTTTTATCTTAAATTTCATTTTACTTACTATTCTTTTTTTATATTGGATTTGCCCAAAATCTCATTTGAGCCTTATTAGCATTATCGGGGAACAGGTATTTTTTAGCAACAAATTTTTCAAAATTAACACTTTCCGGCGTCTCAGAGCTCTTTTAAAGAGCTCTGAGACGCCGGCTAAAAAAAAATCGCTCTTTGAAAAAAAAATTAGCCCGATTTCCGCTGAAATGACACCTATATAATGAGAGCATATTTATGGGAGGAGAAAATGAACACACTGAACCCCGATAGAATGCCCGTTAGCACAAGCTTGATAAATATGGGAATTATTATTGAAGGCAGTAATGACCGGTTAAAGCTGCGATTGCAGGGCATACTCGTTATTGTTGATATAGATAGAATCATGAGCATACTGCTTCGGCAGTTACGGAAAAAGCCCTCAGTGATAGAAATTGACTGCAAGGAACTTACCTTTATCGATTCTTCGGTTATTGGCGCCATGATCTGGTTCATCACTACAGTTAAACAATATGGGATCAAACTGGAATACAGCAACCTGGAGCTTGATATCAGCAATATTAATAAATTATTCGAAGCCGCTAAAGAGAAAAAGACTTTTACTGTTTTTTAAAAACACTGTTTTATTTAAAGAGGGGGAAAATATGAATTTGGATACTTCACAAGGATTAAGGATCTCAGTAGAAAAAAGCGTAAAAAGAACCAGGCTTTTGCTGGAGGGTGCTCTCTGTATCTCCGATGTTAACCGGGTTATGAGTATTCTATCAAGCGAATTTCGCGAAAAGCCGGAAATCGTTGAAATGGACTGCAATAATCTGCTCCATATTGACTCTTCTGTTGTGGGAGCGATGGTCTGGTTCGACAATACTGCTGCGGAGTATGGTACAAAACTGGTATTTTCCCGGCTGAACCAGGGCATTGACAATATTTTCAGAACCGCAAGACTGAAACACTTTTTTAATACGGTTTAAAAGAAATTACCCGGTTTTGTGTTGATTTCTCCGGGTTTATATATACTGTAGTCCGGGATTAATATCAACAAGCGGGATATACCAGGTGAAAAAAAAATACGGGATTTTATTATTCGTCATCATCCTAATAAGCAGTCTCTTTGCGGCAGCTCAAAAAAAACCGAAGCGGGAACCTCTTCCGGCCTGCGCCCCTGCCCAATATGATTCCTTTTCCCGTACGCCCCACGGACCGGGAGAACTCTTTGATTATAAAGCGTATATCTGGGGCATTTATATCGGCAACCTTATTGCGTGGGTGGATGAACCTGAGAGTAGAACAAGACTTCCCTTCACCATGTTCGCGGAAACCAACAATTTCTTCAGCACCTTTAAAACCTTTGGATATTACATCTTCTCAAACACCAGCCGCAGCACCGGTCTTCCGGTAAAAACTGTTTTTTACTCTTACGGGAAAGGCAAACGCAAAATAACTTCCGCAGTGTATAACAGGAATAAAAATTTCGTATACATGAATTATCTTCATAACAAAAAACGCTACCGCTTTCGAAAAAAGATGCAGACCGGTACGCATGATATGCTGAGCATGTTTATCGATTTTCGTATGAGGAAATTCGAAAAAGGAAAACCTGTTTGTGTTGATTATATTGTAGGAAAACGGATCTGGCGCCTGGAACTGACTCTAAAGGGCAGGGAAAAAATTAAGGTTCCCGCAGGAACATTCAACTGCTATAAACTTGAGGGGAAAGCAGTACGAAAAGACAAACCTCATTCAAAAAAATACAAAAGAAAGGCCTTAATCTGGATCACCGCCGATAAAAAACGGATCATAGTTAAAGGGGCCACAAAAATATTTCTCGGGCATGTTACTGTTGAACTCTCACATTACATCCCGCCCCGGCACCGTCAAAAGATGTCAAAGAATTGAATACTGCTTGACTATCATCATAATTTAATATACTCTTATTTACCGACATTAACAAAAAGGTTAGAATGATGCCATTATTAGAGACCGAATATATCATCGCACAATGGGATGACGACAGTTCCACACTTGAATATGAATGGAAAAAATTCGCCCCCAGCAAACACTACCGCGACGCACTGGAAAAAATTTTGAAATTCACAAAAGAGAAGAACGGAAGTAAAATACTCGCGGATCTCCGGAAGATGGGCACTGTTTTTATCAATGATCAAAAATGGACCGAAGAAGACTGGCTCCCCCGAATGGTTACGGCAGGAGTAAAATATTTTTCCCTGGTGCTGCCAATGGATGTTATCTCAAAAATGGCTTTTGACGAAATGATCGAGTCTGTAAAAGTTGAAAACTTCGAACTCTTTATTACCGACTCCCCGGAAAAAGCAAAAGAGTGGTTGAGACAGGTGCAAGGAACAAGGTAAAAGGAAAACTGTCGGTGTGTTCTCAGAGCTCTTTAAAAGAGCTCTGAGAACACACCGAAAAAAGGGCGCCAGATCAAAGCGGGGCTTTTAAAAACAAGCTCCTTGCCGCAAAAGAACGCTTCGAAAGAAGGAATCAATAGCAAAAAAAAGGGAAGAACCAGGCAAATACCCGGATATTCGGCAGACGCGAACACACCAAACCCGGGCGGGACAAAGTCACGCTTTTAAAAGTGAAAACTTCTCAGAGCTCTTATAAAGAGCTCTGAGAACACACCGAAAAAAGGGCGCCAGATCAAAGAGGGGGCTTTTAAAAACAAGCTCCTTGCCGCAAAAGAACACTTCGAAAAAAGGAATCAATAGCAAAAAGAAGGGAAGAACCAGGCAAATACCCGGATATTCGGCAGACGCGAGCACACCAAACCCGGGCGGGACAGAGTCACGCTTTTAAAAAGGTACTGTAGCGGTAAAAACGGCAGGAATCCCGGGGACTTTATGAAAGAAACTTTTCCAGGTCGAGGTACAATTTCTCTTTGTAAAGGGATTCCAAACGCAGGAATCTTTCCATCCGTTCTTCAGGGGTTTTTCCCAATTCAATGAAAAACGGGTGAAGGGTAATCTCAACAGGTGACTCGTAATCTTTATTGAGATAGGCGTTAATGCTGTTGAATTCATAATCCCGGGGATCAAGAAAGATCCCTTTCTCTTTTTTGAGCTTTTTCCTGCCCACCTTCGGGTTTTCTTTGATCTCTTTTTTAACCGGGTTATAGGCAATATACCACAAAAGCCAGTTAAGATCAAACTCCGGGACATCACTATCGTCAATAATCCGGCTGCCAAAACGCTCGTTAAAAAAAGGCCCAATTTCATTATTCATGATATTCCAGTTCCGGGCAAGTCGAACCTTAATATTTTGCATAATCAGCGATATCGTATCATGCTCATTAACTGTTTTTATTATGAAATGAAAATGCTCGTCTAAAATTGCAAACGCGCATAATTCAAACTCGAATTTAACCTGGGCGTCTTTAAGTATCCGCACAAGCAGATGCTTTACCTTATTATCTTTCATTAACCTCTTCCACTGACGGCAGCGCGACCAGGTGTGATAGGTTAATCCTGCTTCACACGTTCTTTTTGGATGTGCCATATTTTCCTCCCAAAACAGGTTTTTGGGGCAAACTTTTTTACCCCTTATTAATAGGACGAATGGGAAGGCCTTTTGATGAAATTTTTTTTGGCTTTTTTTGCAAAAAATTAATTTTTTTCCAAAAAAAGCCGTTTTTTAAGGGATTATCTTCTCAGAGCTCTTTATAGGAGCAAACTTTAACTATTTATCTATTGCTTTAACAAACCCTTTTCCTGCTTTTGGACAATACTTCTTCATTATAACAGCCGCTTCTTTTGCGTTTTTGTCAGTAGAATCTACTTTTGTTGTTTTCGCGGTTTTAAACAATTCCTTTATTTCTACTTCCAGGTCGTCAATGGCTTTGTTGCATCTCTTTACACTTCTAAACTCCTTGCATTCTGTGTAACAATGACCAACTGCGTTTTCAAGTACTACACCCAATTTTTTCTGCATAAGTGACCTTTCTGAAAACAATAGACCTGCGGAAACAATTGTAATTAATACAGCTAATAAAAGTTTTTTCATTACGGAACCTCCCTTTTTGGATCTTTGCCGATTATATGATCATATAACAAAAATATGACATTTTTCAGCCATTGTCAATAAAAAACTGTTGTTCATTCCTCCCCACCTAGCGTTCATTCCCTCCATATTGACGCTACATAAATAAATACATATATTATAGATAATGTTCAATTTTGAAAGGAGTAGGAATTATGAAAAATATTCTTAAAGCATACATGAGTTTGATAACAATCGCCATAATAACATTTTCCGGATGTGAGAGCGGTTTAACTTCCGAAAGTGATACGGATTCCAGTGAATTCAGTTTTTCTGATATGTATTCAAATATCAGTACTATGAAAGAAGAAATTGCGAGCCTCCAAAAGGTCAACCAGGAACAGGCAGATGAGATCGCTAGCTTGAAAGCTGTCCAGGCCTCTTCGGCAAGCGGCTTACAAACTATAGTCGACGAACATTCTCTCAAAATCACTGCCCTGGAAGGCACCGACAGCAGCCACGATTCTCTCATTACAGATTTAAGAACCGACCTTACCGGCAATTCGAGCCTCATTACGGGCTTAAGAACCGACCTTACCAGCAATTCAAGCCTCATTACGGGCTTAAGGACCGACTTAACCAGCAATACCAGTCTCATAACCGGCTTACGATCCGATGTCGATAGCGACAGCCTCCTCATTACAGGCCTGCGGACCGATGTTGATAATAACAGCAGCGCAATCGGCGCTGTAGAGACCGATGTTACCAGCTTAAATAATACATTTGATGGCGTTACAAGAGACGGAAGCAAATTACGATTTTCCGGCATGAACGTTCAGATCGTTAACGGTCAATGGTATACTCATTCAACAAATGGACTGGGAAACCTGATTATCGGGTATAACGAAACAATGGGTGGAGATGACCGAAGCGGCTCTCATAATATCGTAGTAGGAAGAGAACATTCTTTTTCATCATATGGCGGGATTGTGAGTGGCTATGGCAACACCATAAGCGGTACGTATTCCAGTTCTGTTGGCGGCAGCAATAATACCGCCAGTGGGAATCAGTCCAGTGTAAGTGGAGGAAACTCAAATGTAGCCAGTGGAAGCGGTTCCAGTATTACCGGGGGCCATGATAACCAGGCTACTGAACAATTTTCGACTGTATCCGGTGGAACCGAAAATGAAGCCACAGGAAAATATTCCAGCATTTCCGGGGGAGAATGCAGCACTGCCAGTGGAGAATCTGCCAGTGTAAGCGGTGGCTACGGCAACGTTGCCAGTGCTATAAAAAGCAGTATTTCCGGGGGATCACTGAATGCTGCCGGTGGAGTTACCTCTGCAATAAGCGGTGGATCTAATAATACAACCAGTGGAGCTTATTCAAGCATTAGCGGTGGAAAATACGGACAAGCCAGCGCATTCTTCTCGAGCCTTAGCGGCGGCCTCAACAGAACCGTTACCGGCGATTACGATTGGAGAGCCGGAAACTGGTTCTGGGATGATGCCCTGTAGATTTTTCGAAACAAAATAACCATGCAAACAAAAGGCCTGTTGGGAATTCCCTACAGGCCTTTTTTTATAACCAATTATCGAAAAAAATCTTGCCTTTTACACAGGTTCATTTAAACTTCATTAATAATTATCAGGAGAAAGGTCGCATGCAAAAAAAATATTTGATTATGTTTATACTATTTTTACCTGCTTTATTATTTTCAAGTCCCGGTGATAATTTACTTTCAGCTATAAATAAAGGAAATATTGAAGGAATAAATTCCGCTCTTAAAAATGGAGCAAATATCAATAAAATAGATAGTCATAATATAACACCTTTGATATGGGCAGCTATTTTAAATAAAAAAAAGATTGTCAAATTACTTGTTGAGAAAGGCGCTGCTGTAAATTATAAAAACAAATGGGGTTTTAATGCATTACGAGCTGCAAAGATTGACAAAGGACAAACTGAGCTTATTAGAATATTAAAGGAAGCTGGTGCAAAAGACACTCCGGTAAAAAAATGTAAAAAACAAATCAATATAATAAATCCTAGAGATTTTTTTATCCATCTCTATAAACTGGCAAAAGCTAACAATCGTGCTTGTTGGCCTAATCAAATGTCACGCCGATTTAATACAAGGGATTCCGGATTTATAGACCTTCACTTCCTGGTTTGGCAGCATAAAATACTAAAGTTTGTAAAAAAAGGATTTGGAGATAAGTTGAATTTTATTGAGGCCGAGCTTGTCACATCAATAATCTGCAAAGATATGAACCATCATAGTCTTAGAGTATGGAATAAAAAAAACCCTGAGGTAAAGATGAGAATAACAGTAGTTATTCAGGAAAATGGATTAAGAATCAATGAAAACTAAAGGAACTGCTGCGTTTGTTTGAAGAGGTTCAAACCTGAGCCTGTACCTTGAAAGCGACGTTCCGTAACGTCGCTTTCAGAAAGAATCCTCGGCAAATTTTCTCCCGGACCTTTGCAGAAGCGGACTACCAACAACAGCACCAACCAAAACCCTACACCCCTCAACCCGGACTCCAACTCAAACCGCACAACCTCCTGCACAACGGGATGCATCCTGACGAAACGTTTCTCCCTCTCAAGCCACCCTTTATTTACCAGGGAATTCACCTCCTCATTATCCTCCAAACCCAGCCACTCCCGCACCCGGGCCATCTCAATATCAACAGCAGGCAAAATCGACAGGTTCATCAAAACATACTTTTCCTTTTCAGTCACCCCGGACAGTTCAAAAACTTTAACCATATGCTCAAAGAACTTCTTCTTAGCCTTTTCATCATGCCAGAACGTATCAACCTTATCCTTAATAACCTCATTAAGATTAAACCCCGCGTCAGATAATTTATCAAACAACTCCTTTATCCCCAGGGCAGCATTCCGCGCGGTCTTTGCCAGGAGCTCAACCGTAAGCGTATGAAACCCGGCAAATCCGATAATCGTATCTACAACAGGATCATTCTTTTCGATATCATAATACTCATAAAAAAGCTCCTTGCAGGCCCCGGCACTTAAAAACCCAAGATTATACTTTTTAAATCCCGCCAATTTATCCCGGGAAGTGGCTGCCACTTTCAAGGGAAGCGCCCTGATAATATCCAGATCCGCGTCATTCTCATTATCAACATTGTCGATAATCAGCAGGGAGTTTTTAGGAAGAGCCTGAAGGTAGTCGATGATCTTTTTAAAAACAATATCCAGGGTGTCATTATCCGCAATATCGATAAGGGACTTTTTAAAATTACTCACAAGGGATTCTTTAATCCCGGAATAATAATTAACCCAGCCAACATACTCATAGGAATCATAGTGCTTCCAGAAATACCGCTTACACAACTCGGTCTTTCCAATCCCGCCCAACCCATTAACAAGCAGCGCCAGCCCTTCGGAATTGATAAGCTCTTCAAACGCCATAAGATCTTTTTCACGCCCAATCAGTTCAATATTTTTTGATGGCACTTTAGTTAAGACTTTTTTATCCGAAGCAGTGCTCCCGCCTTTCACCAAACCATCCCCTTTCGGAAGACCGATAGGGGCATCTCCCCACGGTTCCAGCGGTAAAGAGAAATCAATAAAATTATTATTCCCGGCCAGGGGATCGGGCTGGAATTCCAAAATATCGTCATTCCACACACGGGGAAAAAGTTTCACCAGGAGCTTGCGCGAGTCCCCTGCCCCATCAACCTCAATGGAAATTATATTATAACGAGGTCTCCAATCGGACTCTTTCCGCTCAGGGTGAACAGCTCCGGAAGCAATCCTTAGCGTGTCATTTGCTGTATTGAAACTGATCTGCTCAATAGCTTGTGCATGCTTGTGCCCAAACAACTGGACCCTGGCCCGGATATTCAATCTTTTGTTTACCGTATCCTTATCCAGAAGCCAGTCTATGGGATGATGACACAGAGTTAAATAGGTAACTCCGGCCTTATCGTACTCTAATGAAAATCCCGTCTATGCTCCGGAAGGTTTCTTTTAAAGTTCCAATATCCTTCTCCAGCTGGGCTCTTAAGTCAAGGTCGATATCAAACTTATTTCCACTTTTCTTGTTAAAATGAATATCCGATAGATTAATGAAGGTCAATGGCATGGTTTTATTGGCGAGTATTAAAGGAAGAAAGTCAAGGAAAAACGCTGTTTTGCTCTAATTTATGCCCCAAATAGACAAATATCGAAAAAAATTTTGAAAACCCAAAAAAAATTCAAAAATCCTTTAATGTTTTAGCCCTCCCGTACTTCGGCTCCGCTCAGCACAAGTTCGTCCTATATATATACACTTCTTTTATTACTTCAAAATAATATTCTATAAAAATTCAATGATAATTCTATGGAGGAACTTTATGAACCTTGTTTATACAACTTTTAATATCAGCATGACAAATTTTGAGATCTTGCAGTCGTCCGCGAAAAAGATGAAGATTGCCCGAAGTCGTCTCGTTGAGCTGCTTGTGCGCCGGGTTATGGAAGAGAAGCCTTTTGAGCTTACCATGTTTTCCACGGTGAAATACCAGGTTCGTGAGGAGGATGAGAGCTGGTATTGCTGCCACGTTGTTTTCGATTCTGCTACGTATGAAATTTGCGGCGACCTGCGCAAAATCTTTAAGCTATCGGTCTCCGCGATAATTTCTTACGCAATCAACAACTGCCTTGACGAGGTGCTTCTCTTAAAAAAACCAAAAATTCATGCTGATAACTATCATCACGCATATTTATTTAGTAAAGGAGAACCTGACGGAATATCGGCCTTTGTTGTGTTTTGGGGAGTTCCCGGGCAGGAGACCCTGGGGAGATACCTGTTATAGGCGGCAAACAGCCCATAGCCCGGAAAAAAATCCCGGAAGCCCCGGAAAGAAACACAGGAACCATGAAAACAGAAATCATGGTAAGGACAGGTGTGTATTCAACGTTAAACTATTTATCTAATGCTTTAACAAATCCACAGACGCGGCAGTGTGCTGAAGTTCTTTCCCAAAAAAAGTCCGGAAGCTTTTTAACATGAAATATTTTTTATTGACAACCAAACGGCAAAAGAGATGTTGCCTATAATAAATTTATCTTCTAACGCTATTGTTAGAAAAAGGAGGATACCTATTATGAAAAAAATTTGGATTATATTAACAGCTTTAGCTCTTTTTACGGTTTATTGTGATGGAGAAATGATGGATGAAACGGAGATTGGATCTGACAATTCAGTTCTGCTCAGCAGCGGCCTGTCATCTTCGCAAAAAGAAACCATCCTGGCAGTTCACAATGAAGAAAGAAATTTAATTAATAACATGCTTCAGTTGCCCGAGTCTGCTAAAATTCCGGATCTTGCCTGGGATACAGTACTGGCTGATTCGGCACAGTCATGGGCAAAGAAATGCAATTATACCCATTCAGATACGGGCGCTCAATACGGAGAAAACCTCGCTGCCAGTATACTCGATGAAGTTGAACACATAGCAGGACTATGGGTTGATGAGAAATATGAGGGTGCAATAATTGAGACAAATGGTAATATTTATGAATTTTATCATTTTTTGGATTCTACCCTCTATTCATTTGTTCCCGGTTACAATCACTACACCCAGGTTGTCTGGAGAAGAACGACAAAGATAGGCTGCGGTTATGCGACGTGTGACGATCTTATTCTAGACTGGAAAATGAACCTCCTCGTCTGTCATTATCAAAACCGGGGAAATTATATAGGACAACCTATCTATTAGTTCCGTGGAAAAGTTTGAAGTTTTTTGCCGCCCCTGCTCCGGCGCCCGTATGGGCAGACCGGGAATCCCGGCGGAACAGGGGCAAATTCCGCGCAGTCCATTATCACCCAGACAATTCTCCCGTCCGGTTGGTTTTATATACATACACCAAAATCAATTCTATAAAAAATTTTACAATTAATTATTGACAAATTGGCGAGTTAAAAATTTTATATCCGCTGTATTAGTGTACCCGGTTAAAAGTATTTGGAGGGTATAATTGTGAAATAAAAAAATAAAACTATTATACATACAGGTACAAAAAATAATTTTAATAATTTTACCAAAGGAGTTACAAAAATGAAAAAACTTTTAATAGTTTTATTGGCTGGAATAAGTTTATTATTCTGCAGCTGTGACGAAGATGCTAAAGTCTACGAAGGAGACATCAAAATCAGTTCAGGCGCTGCGCTGCGCGTCTTTGCCGCCAAAGGGTATACAGGCATTTCAGGAGAACTGGAAATTATGATGATCGATAGCATTACCAATATCGACTGTCTTAGCAATTTTACCCATATTGAACACCTTACAATATGGGGATGCCGCTCTCTTGAAAATATTGATGGTCTGAAAAATTGTGTTTATGTTGGAAACATACAAATTTATAATAATGCCGTCCTTGAAAATCTTGACGGCTTAAGCGGCATTACCAGCGTAAAGAACAACCTGTACGTGCATCTTAACCCGAAAATGACCAGCATTGACGGGCTTCGCAATATTGAATCAATTGGCGGTTTCCTGGGGTTAGGCGATATTCCAATTACCAGCATTCAGGCCTTAAGCAAACTGGAATCGGTACATGACATTCGTTTTCCCGAGCTTACGGGCCTTAAAAATGTTGATGCCCTGGAAAAGATCACTTCTCTTGAAGGCGACCTTTCGCTGGGCCTGTGCCTCTCGCTGGAAAACTTAGAAGGGCTCCGCAATATCACCAGTGTTGGAGGAAATCTGAGTATTCCGGCTACACGCGGATTTGATGATCCCATGGGATTACGCAATATTACCTCTGTGGGGGGAAACCTTATTATTATGGAAAGCTATTGCAAATCTCTTGAAGGTTTAAGCGGCATTAAATACGTGGGTGGTTTTATATCCGTTAAAACCAGTGACGTAAGGAATCTCGACGGGTTCCGGAATATTGAAACTGTTGGGGAAAGTATTTATATTGAGCGCAATAATGATCTGGAAAATATTGACGGGCTTTCCAATATTACTGTTGTAAACGGAGACCTGACTATTAACTCTAACCAGGCTCTCCAAAATATTGACTCCTTAAGCGGGCTCACTTCCGTGAAAGAGGATTTCAGGTTTCATTATAACAGCCTTGTTACCAATATCGACGCGCTCTCTAACCTGACTTCTGTTGGCGGGTGTATGGACATTTTAAGCACCAAACTCACAGACCTCAGTGCTCTTGGCAATATTGTGTCCATTGGCGATTTTCTGCGCATCAAGAACAATAAAGAACTTACCAGCCTGGAACTGAATAACCTCACAAGCGTTGGTGATGAATTTACCATTTCAAATAACGATCTTCTTCCCTCTGCCCTTGCGGTGGAACTGCGCGACCAGGTTCTGGCCGGCCAGGGAATCGGCGGCGAGATCACTATTGAAAATAATTTGGAATAATTTTTTTTGAGTTAAATCTTTATTTCCCCTATCCCTGCCCGGGGTTTCCCCCGGGCAGGGATACATCCATCAGGACTGATTCTTTATTTCATTAAGAATTTCATTTTTTCTTTCATTTGCCACCAGGCCTTGAATTATGGGAGTGAAAAAAGCGCCGTCACCAACAATATTAATTCTATTATCAGATATCGATATCCACTCCTTCTCAGATAAGGGACCCCAGATATGTTTATATTCCTCTAATAGATCCGAATCAAATAAATTATTATATTCATCAATATAAATTTCTAACGATTGAATCCTTTGAAACAAATGATTTATTTTTATATCTTGCGTAGTGCCATTAAAACCTCGAAACACCGGGAGGAGCAATAGTATCCTTTGCCCCGGCAATATAAAATGCCGGAATATGAATATTTTTCATGGCACTGTCGTAATCAAAACCATCTTTCCCTATCCACTTCCCGCTGTGGTTCCATTCGCACCACTGTTCTAAAAATCCGGATACCTCATCCTCCGGCCCCATACCGAATAAGGGCCCGGGGATTCTGCCAAGCAGTCGAATAGTCTGGGGAATGGCCCGTATCATAAATTTACCAATCCATGTTTCACGTGCCCCGGTCGCTTGAGCCCCCATCCCGGCAATGGCTTGTATTTTATATTGCAGGTGAGGATTTCTCGCCAGGTAAATCAGGGGCAAAAATCCTCCGCCGCTATGGGCGACCCATAAGCATTTTTCACTCGCGGTTTCCTTCAGTACTTTTTCAATAACGGCCGGAACATCATTCAGCGCGAAATCTTCAGCGTCGGGATATAACTCGCCGTATTCGCTAAGGCCATGCCCGGGCCATTCATAGACCCAGCAGTCAAATCCGGCCGTATTTAAAAACGCAGCCAGTTCCATACAAATCTGCGCGTTAGAAAATGTTCCATGGGTTAATATAACAGGAGGGTATTTGTTTGATGAATTTGCGTACCGGTACAAAGCTATTCGACTGTTTTTTCCCCTTCAATGAAGACAGGCTCAAGCCGGTTTTTTATATCATTTTCAATCATATTCATAAAATACCACTCACAGAACGTATCTCTCCGTCAAGTTCTTTTCTATTTTGGCAATTCATTAATAATAATTTTATTTACTTCTTTATAGGTCCGCCGCCTCAGAGCTCTTTAAAAGAGCTCTGAGGCGGCAAAAAATTCAAAAAGAAAATTATTAAACAAAGAGAAAAAAAGAAAAAAGATTGACCGGCGATGAAATGATAAATATACTTCATCCCTATACTATAATAAATAAAGGAGTATCTATATGAAAAAGAACACCTCACTAATATTAATAGTGGCTGCTATTTTCAGTCTGGCTATTTTTCTAAACTGCAAAGGGGGAGCTAAGGCCAGCCCGGAGATGACAGGTTTTATGTCTATGATACAGGACAAAGATGGCGACCTTGAAAAAGCTCTGATTAAATACGGAGTGGACAGTGAAAAAGCCGGTAATATTACATTGGACGTAGCCCCTTATACGTACAGCACCCCCACTATTACGAAAACTGAAGCCAAAGACAAGCAGACATGCCATGTTATAAATATGAAACATGGAATGGCAAACAGTAATTATGAGATATGCTGGGAGAATAAAAAAATAACCAGCTTCAAAGAAGCAAAGTAAAAGAAGATTAATGTTTTAATATATCGCCTGTTGTTTAATAAATAACAGGCGATATAAATTCCAACCATCCCCTCCAATTCACGATAAACCAACAAAGTTTAACCCATTAAAAACCGGCTGTTCGGTGGAAAAAAGTCTATTCTATTTTTTTTTGATTTAATCTTGACAAATAAAGCAGATGTTTTTTCCTTGTATTATCTATAGAGTATCGAATAAGCCCTCAAACATAAACTCTTATACCGCCTGTTGTCTCTCGCAAAACAGACAGTAGTTGGTCATATAAGAAGTAATTAATTCAAAACAAAACAGTGGCTCTGTCATTGTGGGGCAAGGTATGCCTTTACACCAAAATAATTTTTTACTGTGAGGAACATATGAATATATCAATTACCAATGAAAATAATACTGCGGATCGTGATGTTCGAGATCTTCCTGTTAAGCCTCTTATTATTCCATGGAAGAACAAAGATGTACCCCATGTAACCCTTGAAGTAAATAACCACTGTAATATAGATTGTCATGGCTGCTATAAAAAAAAGACCGGCACCAGTAAATCCCTGGAACTCATTAAACAGGAAATAGACCTGGCAATGACTCTGCGAAACCTTACCTCGGTAAGCATTATGGGAGGTGAGCCCACCTTGTTTGAAGAGTTACCTGAGGTAATATCGTATATTACGGGTAAGGGTTTATTGTCAATGCTTCTTACGAACGGAACGCTCCTGAGCCCTGAAAAGCTTATGCGGTATAAAGAAGCCGGATTGGGAAAAGTATATCTCCATATCGATTCTCATCAAAAGGAACGGCCCGATTTTCATTATCCCGCTACTGAATCCGAACTCAATGAGTTACGCTTAAAATACGTCAATATGTGTAAAAAAGCCGGCATTCAAATAGGAATGGTGGTTACCTTATACAAGGATATTCTGAATGATTTCAATACCATTCTGGATTTTTGTTATAATACATCAAACGTTACATCTGTTTTATGTACTGATTATAATAATATTATCGACTATAATGATGACGATGAATTGCCCAACCTCACGGTAAACAATGGTGAGGTCTTTGACTATATGCTTAATACCTATAACGCTGTTCCGGCTTATTATTTACCATCAACAGATAATTTACATTCTTTACGATGGTTGGGCTATAGCAGCATTGTGGCGAAGAATCAAGACGGTTCAGTGAGTACATTTTATTTTCATCCGGAAGATAAATTACCGCTCTATCTTATTCCCCGTATCGCGAAAACAATAACCGGGAAATATCATTTCGACAATAAAGTGAGTGAAAAAGAGATATACGCTTTTCTTAAAGTATACGCGTTACTTTCTTTTAAGAAAAAAACAAGAAAACGCGTTAAAGAATTTTTAACGGTCTGCAAAGACGCTCAAGAGATTAAATATTTTCATTTTGTTTTTCAACAGCCGCCCAATGAAAAAGAAGACGGTTCTTTTGAGCAATGTAATCACTGTCCCGACGCCACCATTCGAAATGGGAAACTGGTCCCCATTTGCATGGTAGACAAACTGGAACCCTATACTACGGAGATATAACCAATGAGCTTATCAATACCAACAAACTTTAGTGAAGACTTTTTTGACAAAGTAGATTTATCCGCCACAACAGAGATCTTTGGAAAACTATCATCGGACTATATTGGTGGTGGGAGAGCATCGGTTCTCATAAACAAGACCTCAAAAAAGAAATTTTTAGAACATGTTGATGAAATCACCAAAAGAGGTATTACTTTCAACTATCTTCTCAACGCGACCTGCATGTCCAACCTGGAATTTACCAGGAAAGGGCATAAAAAAATAAGAAAGCTTCTGGATTTTATTTCCGAAAATAATATTCCAATGGTCACGGTGGGGCTGCCGCAGCTTGCGAAGCTCATCACCACTCATTACCCCAGTTTAAAAATTTCCGTTTCCACCAACGCTATGGTTGATTGTTTGGAACGCGTGAAGTACTGGGAAGATCTGGGTGTCGATCAAATTACAATTTCCTATACGGATCTTAATCGTGATTTTAAAGAAATAAAACGCATTACCGATAACTCAAAGGTTGAAATTCAAACCATATGCAATTTTATTTGCCGGCGTCATTGCCCGCAGCAATTTTTTCATGGCGCCTACAATTCTCACGCGTCACAAACGAACTCCATGAATAAGCTGCTGCCCGTTGATTATTATTTGCTTAACTGTATTTCCCGCTTTTTCACGAATCCTTATGAGATCATTCGATCAAGTTATATTCGACCGGAAGATTTACACTACTATGAAAAAGTTGGCATGAATAAATTTAAATTAGGCGAACGAGGGTATAACACCACGGACTTAGCCAGGATTGTTAAAGCATATACCGACAGAAGTTACGACGGTAATGTTGTTGATATTATTCCAACCATGTCGAAATACAAAGTGGTTACGGAACCATCAGTAAAACATGTTTTTAAACATGTTATAAAACCAACCAAAATAAAATTCAGCAAGCTCATTCCGGCAATGAAATCCTTTACTGAGTTCATGAAAAATGAAGAGTTCTATAAAAACATCGGGATGTATTTCGACAATAAAGCCCTGGATGGTTTTATGGAACATTTTATTAATAATGATTGTCATGATAAAACCTGCGAGGAGTGCAAATATTGTGATTCCTGGGCAAAAAAGGCAATTCAATTAAAAGGATATGATGAGGCTACCATTGACCCGGTTAAAGTTATAGGTGATATTCGGGATGGTTTAGCTGTGGGATCGTTTTTTAAATAAAAAAATTTAATACATTGAGATATCGAAAATGAAAATACTTTTTATTTTACCAAAGGATAATCTTTATAAGTTCAATGGGGCCATTGGCCGTTCCGTAAACTATGCCCCCATTACATTTACAACATTAGCAGCATTGGTTCCCGGAGATATTGATTGCGAAATTACCATTGTTGATGAAGGTGTTGAGGACTACAACTACGATAGCCATACCTTCGACATTGTCGGCTTCACCTCTGTTGTTTCATCAGCGCCTCGGTCATACGAATTAGCACAATATTGGAAAAACAGGGGGGCCTACATCATTATGGGCGGGGCGCATCCCACCTCCTATCCTGAAGAAGCACAACTATACTGTGATTCTCTTTTTATTGGATTCGCGGAACAAACCTTTCCCCAGTTTCTCTATGATTATATAAAGGGCACCCCTGAAAAGATCTATAAACATGACAGCTCTCAGGTACTGCACTCTGTTATACCCAGACGGGATCTTCTCCCAAAAGGGAAGTACCTGTCCATACCTTCGGTCATTGCGAACAGGGGATGCCTCAATGATTGTGAGTTTTGTTCAATTTCGCAAAATTTTGGCAAACAGAATGTCGCACGGCCCATTGATGAGGTCATGGATGAAATGCTATCTCTCAAATCAAAACATTTTGTGTTTTTGGACCCCAGTCCATCATCTTTCAGGGAATACTCCATGGAACTCTACGAACGGCTCATCCCGCTTAAAATCAAATGGGCGGGTCTGGCAACTTCAAATGTTTATAAAGATCCGGAATTCATGGATTTAATGAAGAGAAGCGGCTGTATTGGTTCCTTCGTTGGTTTTGAATCAATAAACCAGGAAAGCATGAATAACAGCCGTAAACATTGTAATTCTGTTGAGAATTATAAAGATTGTATCGCGGCGTATCATAAGCGCAAAATGGATGTTATGGGAACTTTTATTCTGGGTCTTGATGGCGACACCCTTGAGAGTTTACAAAAAATGCCCCAGATAATTGATGATATGCAGGTTGATATTCCACGCCTGGCTGTTCTTACTCCATATCCCGGGACCGCGACCTTTAGTCGATTAAAAGAAGAAGGCCGAATCCTCACTGAAAACTGGTCCTATTACGACAGTCAAAAAGTTGTCTACCAACCAAAAGGAATGTCTCCTGAAGAATTACAAAATGTTTTTTATGACGTGTATAGGAAATTATACTCCCGGAAAAGAGTGTTAAAGCGGTCATGGAAATCACAAAACAAAATATTACTACCATTGTTCAATATTGGTTTTCGAAAAATTGTTAGAAATATAGATCAATTTACCGGCTTTAGCGATAAGGATTATACGGATTTTGCCCCGGATACAAATAATTTCTATAATTATCAGAATGAGGAATGTTCACATGCTCAAAAATCAATCAGCCGGTAATAACGATTTACCCATTGTCCTGGTTCACGGTTACGCAGGTTGGGGAAGACAGGAACTTTCAACAAGGCTTTTCACCATTCGTCACTGGGGGGCATGGGTCGATATCCAAAAAGAACTGCGCCTCCAAAACCATGAAGTAATCACCCCTTCCATGGGACCGTTTTCCAGTATCCGGGACAGGGCTTGTGAACTCTATGCTGAATTGATGAATAATGCGTTTGTTGACTATGGTGAAGCTCACGCGGCAAAGTTTAATCACGCGCGTTTCAAACCCAATAAATGGCATAATCACCCCGACATGCAGTTAAAAAACGGCTGGTCAAAAGATAATAAACTTCACCTTGTTTGTCACAGTATGGGGGCTCCCACCGCGAGATTGCTCGCGCATCTTTTGGAGTATGGCGATCCGGAAGAAATGAATTGCAATCAAAAATACTTATCACCCCTTTTTGATACTTCGCAGGATACAACAGCAATGATAAAGAGCATTGTAACAATTGCCGGAATAAATGATGGTATTGTTTTTTTTAAAAAGCTCAACGAATGGTTCAATGTTCAAAAACTATTTATTCGAATGAGTTCAATCTTCGGCAGAGTGAAAAAACAATTTCCCCTGTACGACTGCAAATTGGAACAATTCGGCCTTAAACGAAAAAAAGACGAGTCACTCAGAGCGTATAAGAAAAGAATAAAAAAAGAAATCACTAAGAGCAACCTGTTTTTTACGGATGATTTTTGCTTTCCCGATCTTAACCCCACAGGCATGTACCGGTTCAACAGTTACGTACGATCGGTTGATGACGTATACTACTTTTCGTACGCGGCGGAAAAAACAAGGGCTGTTGGGAAAAAACAATTTCATATCCCCCGTTTTTTAACCATGGTTCCCGTCTTATGGATTCCCGCGTTTGTTACGGGTAGATATACAGTTAAACCGCTTCATAAGGAAAATAATAACATAAAAATAGATAAACAATGGTGGCCCAATGACGGCGTTATTAGCTCTCTCGCGCAAAGAGCTCCGGTGAATTACACAAGCAGCCATCCCGTTGTGGTGAAAAATTATGATAGTGAAAATCCGGAGCCGGGCGTTTGGAATTATATGGGGAAAATCAATTCCGATCATTGGGATACAATGGGATTTGGCATTGATTTTTTTGGTGATTTTTTCGGCAAGAAAAAGCTGATGAAATTTTACAATGAAATTGTAAAAATGTTAAAGGAATTATAATGAAAAAGGTTTTACTCATTCAACCACCTCTTAATAAGGAATCAATGCTGTACGGCACAATGGACCCTTATTCATTGACCATTCTGGCCGCGGGTCTTCGAGAAAAACTTTCCAACATTGAAGTGGCAATTATTGATTTTCGCGTTGAAAAAAAGAAAAAGGCGTTAAAAAAACTCATTGCCTTTAATCCGGACTTTGTCGGCATTACAGGCATTACTGTTGATAAACCTGAAATGCTAAAAATGCTTGATTACATAAAAGAGCAGGTCTCCGAAAAATGCGTAACCATTGTTGGCGGGCATCACGCCACGCTGGTGCCTGAAGATTTTTTTAGAAACAGCTGCGACATTATTGTACAGGGGCCCGGCATTAACGCGCTCTGCAGCATTGTCTCCTTGCTTGGCAGCGATAGTTCCCATAAAGAGAAAGAAAAAATCCTTAAAAAAATCAAGGGTATTGTTTATAGAAAAGAAAATAACACCTTTGCTAAAACCGTAGAAGATTTTAACTATGATGAAATCGCGTCATGGCCGCTGCCTGCCTATGATCTCATTAAACAATATAAAAGAAAGTACATGTGTTTTGGTTATTCGTATAGTGTGGTAACCACCGCCCAGGGATGTCCTTTTAAATGCAGCTTTTGCTCATGCTGGAAGGTGTTTAATGGAAAGTATTCCATTCGGAACGCCGAGGAAGTGGTAGAACAGGTTAAGGCTGCCCCAAATAAACATATTTTTTTCGGAGATGATTTAAGTTTTGCCAATGTTAAACAGGCGAAAAAAATTGCCGAACTTATTAAAAAGGAAGGAATAAAAAAAATCTATAGCGGGTACTGCCGGGCCGATATTATTATTAAAAACCCCGAACTGTTTAAAACATGGAAAGAGATTGGATTGCAGGGATTAATCGTTGGCATGGAATCGTTCTCTGAAGATGACCTGGAGTACTATAATAAAAAAACATCCATGACAATGAATAAAGAAGCCAATAGTATTCTGCTGAACCTTGGATTGCATAATTACGCGAATTTCATGGTAAAACCCACATATACAAATGAAGATTTTAAAAAACTTTCTCAGTATTCATTATCATTGGGTACGACGTATCCCGCCTTTTCCGTGTTAACACCATTACCCGGAACCGATCTCATGGATGATGTCGCTCACCGGCTGGTAACCACTGAATCACAGTTTTTCGATTTTGCTCATCCTGTTATGGATATTAAAAAGGAAAATATTGACTCATTTTATAAAAATCTTGAAATGCTCTATTTTAAAAACTATTCCTATTCACGGTGGATTGTTAACA
This sequence comes from bacterium, assembly GCA_024224995.1. The sequence continues at coordinate 34,901 of JAAENB010000880.1, forward strand.
CATGCCGCGCGGTGACTAATGCCGTTATGAGAAGAGATATTTTTACCAAAGAAGCAATTCAACGTCCTATGCTCATCGCCATTATCTATATTCGGATATGGTTCCGGTTTCAAACAAACAAGAAAAAAATCTATAAAGAAAAAATAGCGTAAAACGAGGAATATATGAAAATTACATTAATACACCTTGGAGCTTATGAACGCTTATATAAACAATTTCGTATTGCTCCACCTACATTTGCCGCCCTGGCTTCCACGATTCCTCCGGATTGGGAAGTAGAATTTATTGATGAATCAATTCAGGAAATTGATTATTCTATTGAAACCGATGTTGTGGGAATAAGTCTTATAACTCCTAACGCGTATCGCGGATATGAAATAGCAAAGCGTTTTAGAGAAAAAGGGCGTTTTGTTGTATTTGGCGGTTATCATCCCACGGTAATGCCCGATGAAGCCCTGGAGCATGGTGATGCCGTGGTTATTGGTGAAGGTGAGCTGGCTCTGGCTGATCTTTTAAATGATTTTAAAAAGGGCAAAACCAAAAAAAAATATAAAAAACCGGTGGAAGATTTGTCACAGCTTCCCTTTCAGAATAAAACCATATTCGATGCCAAACGCTATTCCTTTCCCAATTCATTTCAGGCCTCCCGGGGATGCGCGTATAGCTGTGACTACTGCATCATGCGTAAGGTGTTCCCTGGTTACCGGATGATGGAACCCGATAGAATTATCGATGAACTAAAAAATAATCAAATTGGTAATTTTCTTCAAAGAAAGGTTGTCTATTTTTTGGATGAAAATATTGCATCGAACAGAGATTACGCGAAAGATCTTTTTACAAAACTAAAGGACTTAAAACTCATCTGGTCCAGTTCCAGTACAATCAACTTCGCGGAAGACGAAGAATTAGTTAAATTGGCTTATAAAGCCGGGTGCCGGTCGCTGTTTATTGGAATTGAATCCTTTAATGAAAAGAGTCTTAAAAGTGCCCGGAAAGTATCAAATGATGTTAAGCGATATAAAGAAAATATAAAAAGACTCCATGACAATGGTATTGCAGTTTATGGAGGACTTGTTTTTGGCTTCGAAGAAGATGACGCTTCTGTTTTCGATGATGCCTATGAAAAAACTACTGACATGGGAATTGATATTCTTCAGACCGCGATTTTAACACCATTACCAGGCACGGATTATTACAACAAGTTAGAAGAAGAAGGCCGGCTGTTAACAAAGGATTGGTCCCTTTATGATGGTTTTAATGTTGTTTATAAACCAAACAAAATGACTGTGGAAGAGCTTCAGGAAGGAGCTTTTAAATTAAGAGACAGGTTTTTTAGTATTCCCAATATTCTTAATAGAGTGTTATTAAAATCCCGTACATCTATACACTACACTCTTTTGCCGAATTTTGTATACCGCAATTTCTACAAAAAGAACTTACGTCCCTGTGAGTTACCGGATAAAATAAGAGGATAATTCTTCCCTGAACCATGCGGTGTTATTTTTCAAATAACACCGCGTGGTTCAGGTTTATACCCGGGTATTCAAGTACTGTAAAGCCGGTCTTTTCCGCGAGAGAGATTGATCCTTTGAAATATTTTTTAGAAACATGCCCCCTGGGTTCTGCCATAAGAAACATACCGCCTTTTTTTAATGAATTATAAATATTCGCAAGCATGGTTTCTCTGTGCGGCACTTCATGAACAACAGCAAATGCCAGGGCAAAATCGATATCATAAAGATCCTCATTGCCGTTAAAGGCCGGTGCATCGGCCGGGCAGACATCTGCGGTAATTCTTTTTGCCAGTCCGGCTTTCGCTGCCCTCTCACGAAGCAGCTCTATCATTTTTTCATGGGTATCGACAGAGAAAACCCTGCCGGTTTCTCCAACAAGCTTTGCCATAGGCAGAGTAAAAAAGCCCATACCGCAACCGGCATCAAGCACCTTCATCCCTTCTGTTATATAGGGCATAAATGTTTTTTTAGGATTGAGTGTTAACCGGCGTATGGGACCTGCTAGTATGTATCCTTCGAGCAGGGGAAATATTTTTTTTTTCATTATTGGCTCCTGAAAAGTCACGTACCGTCCTATGCAGTCATCGCATTCGCCTGGTTCTTTTTTTTGCCTTTAAACGTTGTATTAAATTCAAAATGGTATCTTTTTTATCCAGCGACTCATAAGAATAATTAACAGGAAAAATACAATTATTTTTTATAAATATAATTATTTTTTTGCGTTTCACATAATTGTCATAACTCAAAGAAGATTTATAGCTTTTATATATGGGAGATTTTCGCCTGCCTTCCAGGTAATACATTTTGTGCAGATCCAGCCGGGCGTCTCGATGCGCTTCAAGTACGGAAATTTTTTCATTGGGAATAAATTTCTTTTTTGTTTCATATAATATTTCAACAACCTTGAAATGGTATGTAGATTCTATATAGGGCGGATAATTTTTATCGGTTTCCGGTTTGCCGGAAGCGCCATGGTATGGAGGCTCATAATACGGGGGAATATTTTTATTCTTATAGATACTTCCCTCCGGAAGAATACTGATCTTTTTTCTAACAGTATAAGGATCGGCTTTTTCAACAATAATAATAAAATCAGATATTTCAACCAATTGCTTTAGAGAAATATAATCATTGAATGTCATGTTTGCGTAAGCTGCTTTTATAAATATAAACAAGCTTATAAAACTTATTAAACATAAAATTATTTTTTTTTGTTTTTGTAACTGCACAATACATCTCTCCAGGTCAAATCAGTTTAATGTGGAAATTCCATTGTTAGTCTCCTGAGTAAAAATAATCTCTCAGAAAAGGATTCTTGTCAAGTTTAATCATACTATTTAAAAACGGAATGAAAAAGACCTCAGAGCTCTTTTAAAGAGCTCTGAGGTGCCTTTTTACAAAAAAACTCTTGACAACTGCTATGCATCATAGCAATATGTGCCATACTAAAAGGAGGTTCAAATTATGAAACCAGTCAAATGTAAATGCGTATTCTTTTCTCCAACGGGCACAACTAAAACAATCGTGAATGAAATTGCTGCTGGCATTGGGATCCAGGAAAAAGAAGTTATTGATTTTACCATGCTGCCGGTTCGCAATCAAAATCAATTGCAATTTAAAAATAATGAATTAGCCATCATTGGCGTTCCCGTTTATTCCGGCAGAATTCCTTTATTAATAGAAGACTTCATTCAACGGTTAAAAGCAGACGAAACTCCCGCTGTTGTTGTTGTACTCTATGGAAACAGGGAATACGATGACGCGCTGCTTGAACTAAAAGACCTTTGTAATACAGGCGGTTTTAAAATAATTGCCGGCGGTGCTTTTATTGGAGAACATTCCATGTCTACGGCGGAAAACCCCATTGCTCCCAATAGACCCGATGAAAATGATTTAACAAAGGCGCGTGAGTTTGGAAGTAAAATAAAAGAAAAACTTAACAATGTTAAAAATTCAAAAGATATTATCAACCTTACGGTTCCGGGAAATTCCAATTATATAAAAAGATCCTGGATGCCTAAAATTGCGCCCAAAACGGATAAAAAAGCGTGTACCGTTTGTAAAAAATGCGCTTCTGTTTGTCCTACGGAAGCAATTATACTATCCGGAGCCAAAATAAAAACAGATAAAAATAAATGCATACTATGCAACGCGTGCATTAAAACCTGTCCCGGGAACGCCAGAGAAATAAAGAATATATTATTTAAAAAGGGAATCAAAAAAATTTATCTTGCCTGCCAAAACAGGAAAGAGCCCGAAATGTATTTGACGAAAAAGATATGAATGAAATTCTTGTTTAAAAATTAACTCAAAGGTATAAAAATGTTCAGTTATGTAAATAAAAATATCCGCGAAAAATTTGAAGAGAATGGCAAACTCGTCACAGTGAATAAAGATGGAAAACCTGTACACAATGGAAATAATGAAGAAAATGATTCATCCTTTATTTCAATTCTTGGCCCCGTACCTTTACCAATCATGATTGGTAAAGAAGAGGTTATTTTTTCATGGTATCCCTTTGTTCGACGCGTGCAGCTGAGCCATGTGCTTGATGCCGCAAACAAAGTTGAAAATGGCGATGAAGAAAATTTCAGAGAATTACTACAAACCAACATGTCTGTTAATTCTTTATTAGCAAGTCCCGGTTTTTTAGAACATTCAAATCCTCCGGTAAGAGTACATTCTTGCTGTATGACTGGTGACATATTTGGTTCACTAAGGTGTGAATGCGGTTCACAGCTCGATAGCGCATTTGAATATGCGTTTAAAAATGGCGGAGCTGTTATTTACATGTCCGGTCACGAAGGGAGAGGTATTGGTCTCTGGGCCAAAGCTATGACATATTTACTGCAAGATGAAGGACAGGATACGTACCAGGCGAATCTTTCATTGGGGCTTCCTGAGGATTCTCGTGATTTCACCGATGCCGCTGTTGTTTTACGCTATCTCTTAAAAGAAAAACCTATTCGATTACTTTCGAACAACCCTCTCAAATTAGATCACCTTAAACAAGCTGGTCAATCAGTATCTGAAGTTGTTCCTCTTGTAACAGGTGTTTGCGAACATAATATAGACTACATGCGGTCAAAAAAATCAAAGGGTCACTTGCTGCCGGAACTTAAATAAGATCATTTGTTTACCAAATCCGCCACTTCATCAATTAATAACAAATGAGCCGGCTTTTTTCATATGGAGTTCCCGGAAAAAATCCCTATTTAATTGCAACTGCCTTTGCGGAAAATGAATTATCAGGATTTTCCTTTTCCAGGATAAATGTTACGGTGTACCATTTTCCCTTTTTCATTTTTTTTACGAATTTCCGCAATTTCCCTTGAAATTCAATATGAAACCTAATATTTTCCGCTACAAAGGTTACTGTTGGCCCATATTTTTCTTTCATTTTCATCCTAACAATTGACTTCTGTTTCATAGCCTCTGTAGAACAATAAGAAACATGGCTCGCAGTTCTAAATACTGGGGCTTTACAATTCGGCACGTCGGAATCCCCTCCTCCACCTGCCTTACTTTCCATGACTGTTAGAACCAATATTGAACCGATAACCAAGAAAGAGAATAATAATTTAAAAAATAATTTATTCATTGTAAGTCCTCTTCATAAATTAAGATAAATTAATATACCTTATTTATCACAAATGTCAATTATATTTCTTTGGAACAAATAAGATTTGACATTGCTAGCGAAGTATTATAAAGAGTATTATCATCATGATTATTCATAGAAAAATAAAATCTATCCTATTGCTATCATCCTTTATTTTTTCCATTATTGGCTGCGAGAGTATTACGATAAAAAATGATACCGACGCGAAAACATTATTTATTATCTTAACGAACAAAAAATTAATTCAGCAAACCGGAGAAAAATCACTTGTTGAGTATAATTATAAAATTAGAAATATCGAAAAAGATAACTCTCTGTATTCATTTCATGTTTCATGGGAAAAAAAGCCGGTAAAAGGCACCCTGTCTGAGTTATTCTTTACGATTGAAACCGGGAATAAAATTTTCAAAATAAAAAAAGATTTATATAATAAATATTTTTCTCATACCGATATTACCGCCGCAATTCACAAGGCACACAACAAGCTCTATATACAATCACCTCATAAATTAAAAAAACATAAATTATTTGTCGTTAATAAAAATCGCTCTTTATTAATCGAAGTATTAGATAATGATAATAAAGACTTGTATAATTTTAACATTTACAAGGTTTCTTTTAAAAAAGATTTGCAACTCAAAAAAATTGATATCGATACTATGTCATACGATATAACGGATAAAAAAATATCTGCTTTTAATATAATAAATCACTAAAGAGCTCTTAAGAAACTAAAATTATGTTTGCCCCCCAACCCCCAAAGGGGGCGCAAGAAATCTTACCCGGGGCGGTTTTAGAGACGTTGCATGCAACGTCAATCAATGCCCTGCGGGGCGGTTCGGTCCCATACCAGAAACACCCCGGAGGGGTGTAGTCATGTAGCCCGGGGATTCACCCCCGGGCAGCCCCTTCATCATAACGAGGGGCTGGAAGCCCCACGCTATGAGAAATACCCATAGCCCTGGCCTGAAACCAGCCAGTAAAGGCGTTGCACTGCAACGTCTCTCAGAACCAAGCCCTTGCCCGGAGCATCTTCGCAAAATAGACCCCGGTATAACCACAGTTTCTTCCGTATTTTTTACCGATCACCAAGCCCACAGGGCCACCGATCACCTCTCCCCTCCTGCTTTCTCCCGGTAAATCTCCTGCGCCATTTTCCTGAGTTTATTCGCGGAAAGATCTTCCAGTTGATCGGGGTAAATCGTATGAATGCGTTCAATTTCGATTTTATTGCGGATGTACGCGCGGAAAAAGAATTTACCCGGTTTAAACAGAACATTGGTGTTTTTGATATACAGCATTTCAAGGGGGACATTGCATTCTTTGGCAATATAAAACGCCCCTTTTTGAAAGGGGTGAATAGTTCCGTCCTTGCTCCTGGTCCCTTCGGGAAAGATGAAGATAATACCCTTATTGTTAAGATACTCTTTTAAATTACCCAGTTCTTCTATTAACATGGAACTAAAAGACGATTCATTGCTAAAGGGAATAAAACCCATCAGTTTAAGAGCCTGCGCGAAAATGGGAACCTTAAAAAAGGCACCTTTAACAATAGTTTTTTGTTTTTCAAAAAGAGAGATCAAAAGAATAGGGTCAAGATAAGAAATATGATTGCTGATAATCACTGATGAACGGATATTTTTTACTTCCTCAGGAATGTCAATAGTGAGGGGAGGGATCAGGGCTTTAACCATGATAAAAAAAACACGGTAAAACCTGCTGTGTAACTTCTGAAAAGAGGCTTCCCTCTCTTTTGAAAAAATAAAAATAATAGGATAAAAGGGCGCGAAGAAGAGGACATACCCGGCAGTAAAATAGGTCCAGAGAAAGAGCGTAAGCACAATATCAAGAATATGAGAAAAAAACCCGGAAATATATTTAATTAATGTTTTGATCGTATTGCAATCCTATTTTTCACTCTTTGATGGAGTTTTTTTCCCGGCATAATCTGCCAGGTTTTGCTTGTGATTATAAAATATAAAGAGAGCAGTAACAACAACTCCTGTTATGGCAATGGGATTTTTATCAAGTATGATAATTGTTCCAACTGCAAGGGTGAGAACCATGAAAAAAGAGGCAATAAAAGTAACCCTTACAATTCCATATACCAGAACCCATGCCAGACATGATGCTCCCGCAGCAATTGGGGCAATAAAAGCGGTAAAACCGATGTAGTTTCCTACGCCTTTTCCGCCTTTAAACTGGTGAAAACAGGGGTAACGGTTGCCCAGGATGAGAACAAAACCGGTCCAGGGAATAAAATGAGGAGGAAGATAGTAGATTGAAAGAGCTGCAATGCCTATTGATCTGCCAATATCAAGAAGAAGGACAAGTGCTGCCCAGAAAACCCCGGCCTGGCGGTATACATTGGAAGTACCGGCATTGCCGCTGAATTGATTTCTCGGATCATCTTTTTTTAAGATTTTGAAAAGCAAGATGGAAAAGTTTATCGATCCTGCCAAGTATGCAACATTGCATATAATAAGTAATAATACTAAGGATTCCATATAGCAACAGGATAGGGGGAAGAGAAATTCTGTAAATTGATTTTTTTTAAGCTGCCTATTTTTGTATAATCCACTCCGGCGGTTTCATCCGTCCCCGGCTTACATCTTCCATTTTGAGGCCGGAGATGGTTTCGCAGAGAGTGTTTTCTTCATCAAAAAGGTCAATATCAAACTTTAAAATTCTTTTGTTTGAAGGTTTTGGGAGCGGATATACGCAGGAGCGGTAGTTTTTTCCGGGTTCCGTTGGTTTGAGAACAACACGGTTTTCAAAACCAACGGGAAACACTACAATATTGGCAAATCTCTGGCCCCAGGCACAGGCTGAGTGAAAGGCCGCGTCAAGAGGGAAGGGCGATCCCAGGGGGAAAGACCCGGCCGCGTCTGTTCCGCCGGAAAGGGCTGCTCGTGCTCCTTTTTCGCATAAAAAAACCTCTTTTTGGGTGTTTTGGAATGAAGGGCCAAAAGGAACCAGCTCCCGGTAAAGATCTTCATGAGGAACACTGTACCAGCTTTCATCTGCCTCGGGCAGGGTGCGGCCCTTGCGAGGGGTGCGGCCCATCCGGGGAGACTCCTGCCGGAACAGGACAGAAACATGCTCTTTTGCCCTGGTGATCCCGCTTTTGGTTTTTGTTATGGTGACGAGTTTTGCCCGAATATCGCCGTTTTCGTCGATGGAAAGATCGTTAAATGCTTCGAGTTGTGAGCTGTTGGGATCAATGAATAAAAAACGGTCAAAAGAGGCTTTGTGCATGTATAGGACCGGGGCATCGGGCATAAAAGAGAGCGTCGATTTTGCCAGCTCCTGCAGGGCTTCCACTGCCGGGTATACAGCCCTGTCAATGAATCTGTGATCCAGGAGGTAAGGTTTTATCGGGATAATTATTGGTAATCGTTCTTTTAGTTTTTCTTTCATTAATTTAAGACCATGTTTTTTACGGGTTTTGCTTATATCCTGTGTTCGTCTGGCTTTACTGACTTTAAGGCCCGATTCTATGACCTGCTGAAGATGTATTTCGTGCATAAGGTCATCCCAGGAGGCATTATTGGGCAGTTTTTCAATAATGGCACGGGCTTTGTCTTTTATCATTACTTCATTTCCCTCCAAAACTTTTATATTCAACTATTAAGTGCAACACTTTTTTTAAAGTCGTTTTTAAACCTGGCGATTTCTGATATTCTTTTTTCAATTATTTATAATTATTTTTTTTAATCAATAAAAATAATTATAAATTGTTGAATTTGTCTGCATGAGGCGGCACTATTAAGGTGTTGTTTGTTCCAATACTGGTTGACATAAAAGAACTATATTGTTTATTTATCATATAGCCTATAATGCAGCCATACTAGAGGAAATTATGAAAAAGAAAAAACTGCCCATAGGAAACTCCGATTTCAGGGATATCATAAAAGAAAATTATTATTATGTGGATAAATCTCTCTTTATAAAAGAGATAATTGATAAAGGCGATAAAATTCTACTTATCCCCCGACCGAGAAGATTTGGAAAAACATTAAATTTATCCATGCTCTACTACTTTTATACCAACAGAATAGAACAAAACGGTATATACAAAGAGCCCGAGCCGGAACTTTTTAACCACCTTGCTATTAGCCAGGCGGGTGTGGAATACACTGAAAAACAAGGGAAGTATCCTGTAATATTTTTTACTTTCAAAGATGTAAAAGAAAATAATTGGGAAAAATGCTGCCAAAAAATTAAGGAACTGGTTCAAATTGAGTATAAAAAATATAAATTTCTCATTCAATCCGATGCTCTTGATACGGAAGATAAAAAATACTTCAAAAGTATAATAGAATTAGAAGCAGGGGAAACTGAATACGCCTCATCACTCAACAGGCTTCTTGTTTTTTTAAACCGCTATTACCAGGAACGAGTTGTAATCCTGGTAGATGAATATGATATGCCGATACACAGCGGTTATGCGAATAACTACTATGATGATGTGGTAAATTTTATAAGAAATTTCTTATCCGGCGGGCTAAAGGATACGGGCCAATACCTTGAAAAATCCGTTCTTACGGGAATTTTGCGAGTTGCCAAAGAATCTATTTTCTCCGGTCTGAACAATCCCGGTGTATATACTCTCCTTGCCGAAGAGTTTGACAACAAGTTCGGTTTTACGGAAGAAGAAGTGGCGTTAATGGCAGATTATTACGAGTTAAAATATAAACTTAAAGATATAAAAAAATGGTATAACGGGTATATCTTTGGCAAACAGGTTATATATAACCCCTGGTCTATTCTTTGCTATTTTCAAAGTAAATCGGGAGAATTCCAACCTTACTGGGTAAACACTTCAAGCAACAACCTTATAGAATATTATCTTACTAAAGGAGGAAAAGAGCTTAACAAAGACCTGGAAATACTGATTGCCGGAGAATCCCTGGAAAAACCTATTGACGAAAATATTGTTTATAAAGATGTTGATAGGATAGATAACCTGCTCTGGAGTTTTCTCCTTATGAGCGGATACCTGAAATATACGTCAAAAAAATATGATGAATCGATTGCAAAATTTCGCTGCGCTCTTAACATTCCCAATGAAGAAGTCAGATCCATATTCGTTGGCATAGTTCAATACTATTTTGCCGAGCGTGTGGAATCCTCTATAGTTGAAAATATGCTTTCTGCCCTGGCTAATGGCAACGTTAAAGAGTTTGGTAAATTATTTCGCAAAATTGTTCTTGCTCTTTTCAGTTACCATGACTTCGGAGGAGAACCGGAAAAAGTATACCATGCCTTCACTGCCGGTCTCCTGGTCTGGCTTACCAACACTCATGAGATTAAATCGAACAGGGAATCCGGATATGGAAGGTATGATATTTGTATCATTCCGAAAGATGCGGAAAAAACAGGTTATGTTATCGAGTTTAAAACCGTTGATACCGTGGAGAATGAAACCGTTGAATCGGCAGTTAAAGAGGCTCTCGATCAAATTGAAGAAAAAAAGTATGAAACCGAACTTGTTGAAAGGGACATAAAAAATATCAAAAAACTTGCCATAGTCTTTGAAGGGAAGAATGTATCTATTATAGAAGCTTGAATAATATGATGACCGGATCATTCTAATCCGTTGCGTCTTCTACTGCATTGCATTCTCTTTGATTTAAAGGCTTCATCGATTTCATGAGATTCTTAAGTTTGGAATTTGTGCCGCTTATCAATGTATTAAAATAACATGTTGTTTCATTGTCAATATATTCGTGTTTATTGAGCCCGTTCAACGCGAAGTTGATAATATTTATTGAACTCGCAATTTCCAGAAGCTGGTGTTCTACCTCAGTAGTATCAAATTGATATATTTCCATAATTTACCCTCCCGTGTAATTTATGATATTAAAAGCATGTTGCCTTTTTGGCGCAAAAAAAGCAATAACATTTTTAAATTTTTTGCCTTAAAAATTCATTGACAGTTTAATTTGAATATGATAGGTTTAGTTTATGGAAAATAAAAAAAATGAAGATATCGTAAAAAGCAGCGTGAGAATTCCCAGGGAGTTATACAGGTCGATAAAGATCTACTGTGCGGAAAACGATTACAAGATGAACGAATTCTTTCTTAAGTGCTTTGAGCATGTGATTAATGATAAAATTGATCTAAAATAGATAAAGTTTTGTCTGCTTTTTTGATGGAAAGACCCTGTTACGTGCGAGGAGTCGTTTTGAAAGCGACGTTACGTAACGTCGCTTTCAAGGGGTGCGACCCCGGGCAAAATCTCAGGAAGAAAATGCTCACCCTCGAAAGCTTTCCCACAACTCATCAGTAATAGGATCAAGAGCCACAGGAGTCCCTGCCAGGTTAAGCGCGCAGTGCTTGGTAAACCCCTTACACACCAGCTCTCCGGTTTCGGCATGGGTAATAATATAATCGAACTTTATTCGAATACGGTCTTTTTCCGAAGGACGGGTATGGACCCACATAGGATCATCATAATACAAAGGCTTAAAAAAGCTCATTCCAAGGTCGATAATGGGGTACACATACCCGCTCTCCTCAACCTGTCTATAGGGATACGCCACATCCCTCATGAGCGATGCTCTGCCGAATTCAAAATAAAGAAGATAGTTAGCATGATAAACAACTTGTGAACGGTCAGTTTCCGCGTACAGGGTTCTCCGGTGGCAGCGGTGCCAGATCTCTCCTGAAGTTTTATCTTTTATATAATAATCTTCCATTCCCGCAGGTTCGGGAATAAAGGGTTTTGGTTTCATCTTTATTCTACTCCTCTATACTCCTTTAAAAACTACACAGCAGTTTGTCCCACCAAAACCAAAAGCATTGGAAAGGAATATTTCATAATCTTTCTTCCTGGTTTCATTAGGGACAAAGTCAATACCTTCGAATTGCGGATCGATAATATGGTTAATCGTGGGTAAAATTACCCCATTATGCATTGCTTCAATGGCGAGAGACGCTTCAATCGCGGCAGCAGCGCCAATAGTATGCCCAATTTGTGATTTATTCGAAGAAACAGGAATTTTGTCCAGGCCGCTTTCAAAAACCATACGCAAGCACTCAACCTCAGCCTTATCTCCCGCGGGAGTAGAAGTGCCATGGGCATTAACATATTGAATATCTTGTGGAGAAAGCTCAGCGTCTTCAATAGCATCGTGCATCGCGGTAACAATAGTCGCCGCGTTGGGCCTGGTAATATGATATGAATCCGAAGTCCAGCCAATTCCCATAACTTCCGCTTTCGGAGAAAGCCCATGAGCTTCCACCATCTCTTCGGCAGCAAGAACAACAACCGCCGCCCCTTCCGATAAAACGAATCCCTTTCTATCAAAACTAAAAGGGCGGGATGCCTGCGAATGATCATCAAAAGCCCGGTCTCCGGGCTTGACCTTAAAAGAAGCATTCATATTTTCAAAACCGTGAATAATTTCCGGAATGATACAGGTATCAACACCACCGGCAAGAACAAAATCGCAATCTCCGTCCCGGATCATTCTCGATCCAATACCAATAGCATGATTTCCCGAGGCACAGGCACCCTGCGGTGAAAAAACAGGACCCGTAAATCCCAGAAGCATGCCGGCCTTTCCCGAAGGAAGATTCGCGCAAAGATTCGGGAGCAAATAGGGGCTGACTTTTAACTTACCCTTTTCACGATAGTTATCGGCCGCAATCCGGTAACTGTCCGTACCATTCAGGGCGGAACCAATAAGACAGGAGGTTCTGGGCCCGGTTTCTTTATTCATTTCCAGGTTCGCGTTTTGAAGCGCTTCCCTGCATACAGCCATTGTTAAGAGAACAAAATCGGCGTTCCAGTTATATACTTCTTTTTCATCGGCAAAATCAAGCTTACGCGGGTCCCACCCGGGAATCTCTCCAACAATATAAGAGGCAGTATCAACATCACATTTGCTCACTTTGCCAAACCCGGCCTCGCCTTTAACGGCACGGTCCCATGACTCGGCAAATGTTGTTCCCAGGGGAGTCGCGGCTCCATAGCCAACTACATATACTCGTCTGTTTTGAGGTGCTTTCATAAAATTATCCTACTCTTCGAAAAACCAGACAGGAGTTACATCCTCCAAAACCAAACGCATTTTTCAAGAGAAATTCTTGTTTTATTGAACCGGTTTCTTGTACAATCGAATCAAGTTCCAGTTCCGGGTCGGGATTATAATTTATTGTGGGAAGAATGGTATCGGAAACCATTCCTTTCATGGCATAAATTGATTCTATGGCACTGGAAGCTCCCATGGCATGACCGGTTAATGACTTGTTCGCGGTAACCGGGGGTACGCTGCTTCCAAAAATATCTCTTAAAGCCTGAGCTTCAATAGTATCGCCAATTTTGGTTGAGGTGCCGTGAGCGTTAACAGAATCAATATCCCCGGGCTGTATCCCGGCGGTTTTAATTGATCCATTGATAGCCTGTTTTACGGTATCAAGATTTGGCGCGACAAAATGATGCGCGTCCGAAGTCATGCCCCAACCGGCGAGTTCAACAGGACAGTCAAGGCCGTGAGCTTTAGCGAATTCAGGAGTCGTAAGAATAACGCAGCCGGCTCCTTCGGAAACAACAAACCCTCTCCGGTTTGCTGAAAAAGGACGGCTAGCCTCACCAGGAGCCTCTTCAGGAGCACCGGGTTTAGCCTTATACGCGCCGTTCATTGTAGCAAAACCGGCAACAATAGGCTCAACCAGGCAAAAATCAACAGCACCGCATATGGCAACATCTGCCATACCGCGCTCTAAAAAAAGAGCTCCCATAATCATGGAAGTGGAACCTGTAGCGCAGGCCGTAATTGAAGAAACAATGGGGCCCGTAGCTTTCGTCAGTATCGAAACTTTTCCGCCTACCATGTTAATACAGGAATTGGGATTGGTAAAAGGATGGGGAAGTTTGTTCTCCGCGATCATACGCCTGTCGGCCTTTAAAACCGCGTCAAGACCGCCAACTGCCGAACTAAAGGTAATGGCAGTTCGGGGAGCAATTTCCGGGGTAATTTCAATACCGCTATTTTCAAGAGCACGATGCACAACAAGCATGGCATGCTTGAAAATAGGAGATGTCCAATGAGCCATCTCCCGCTGCCCCAGGAAAGGGTAGGGGCTTGCATCTATATCGGAAACTTCTCCGGCAATACGGACAGGAAATTTGTCGTTTATAGGAAAACGGGAAAGCGCGCCAATACCGCTTTCCCCATTAATGGCATTGTTCCATTGGGTATCCATCGTTGTCCCCAGGGGAGAGACAGCGTCATACCCGGCAATAACAGCTTTTTTTGAAATATCTACCATGGAATAAATCGATACAGCTTGGCAAACATTTCATATACTTCAATCCAGTTTTGAAGATCCTTTGTTGTACGAATATGGGCTCGCTTGTTTACCATTACCCAGCTCATATGCGCGGCTCCGTCTTTACAGGTTTTGCAGTCCCTTGTTTCCGAAGTACAGCAGCGGTGTGTTGTCTGCAAGTCCGAAGCCCACCGGATGAAGCGGATCAGCCGTTTTGGCTGAGGATCCCTGGTGTCCAGGGGTTCCGTAACTGAGGGACATTCATTCCATCCAAAAGGACGGCCCAGCATTTTTCCTGTAGTAATAATTTCATGATAGTATTTTGATGATATTACCGTATCAGGGTACTTATCGAGCATTTCATCCATTTCTACGCGGATATCTTTGAGCTCTTGCTCTTTCCAGTGAAACCCGTCAACACCTTCATCATTCGATAAAAGCTGCATATGGACTTTTAAGCCAACGTCACGGACTTTTTTTATAATTTCTTCTGTCTTGCCAACCTGTTTTGGAGTGATAGTGTATAGATAATAGGTATAGTCGTCACCTTCATAATTTTTACTGGAAATCGCGAACGTGTCCTTTCCCCTGAGAACCTTTTCATCTTCATCATTACCCCATAATGATATCCCTACCATCATATCAGGAAATTTGTCTCTAGGAACTTTGATAAGCCCGTTTGTGGCGCAATAGCTGGGGAGGCGCTTATAAAAAGCCTCAACCCGGTCAAGGTGGAGGGTGGGTTCTCCACCAATGAGGATGGCCAGGTTTACTCCCCGATCCATCTCTTTATCTATAAAAGTTTCCCATTTGTTTATGTCTTTTTCTTCATCAGCAGCAATATGTTCGTCTGATGAGAAGAAAAAACAACCTTTACACCGGAGGTTGCATTTATTGGTTACATCATAAATTGAACTCCGGATATTTAATTTCGATATTTTTTTGTATCGTTCATACCATTCAGTATCGAGTAATGAGCTAACGGTTTTCATTTTTTCCTTCCCGGTCTTAATAATTATTTATATGCGGCAACACGTTTTTTTATTTTATTTAAAAATTTTCTATGCTCCGGTGCTATTCTGCATTTCGCAATACTTTGCATTGGAAAGGAGACTTTCATATATATTTTATTGTCGTCAACAATAACATAGACTCTGTCTCCCATTTTTACCAGTTTTCCTATCCTTTTGGAACCCAGGATGATTTGACCGGTTCCGTAATTGATTTCTTTAACAATTCCAATCAATTTGCCTCTTTTTACCGTGCTGATAACAACCTCTTCCGGTTTTTCAATCTTTACGGTTTCTTTTAAGAATGCCAGCTGGAAAGCCGGATCACTTAAAAAAGCAGACAATGAATCATCTATCATTTTGTAGGATGCTTTTTGAAATTTGGCATAATACGCTTCATCTTTTTTTGCTTTAGACGAATCGTAAGACTCTATTTGCGTTTTAATGGTAAAATCATTCTGGTATAGCGGAATATCTCCACCTTCCGAGAGAGTAATTGTATACTTAAATTCTCTATCAGTAAGTGATTTCATCTCAAGAGTTAGATAGGGTGTTTTTCCGGTGTCATATTCTTTATTTACAATGACACCAATTTGGGTTAAAGCTTTTTCATATGAATACCAGATATAATCGGGTATTAATGATGATGTTTGATACTTCGCGTTTTTATCAGGACTATAATACTCATATCTTTTTGTATTGTCCGCACTATTATAGAAACCGTAAAGGTTTATGGTCTTTCCTTTATAGGCGGCAAAATCTTCCGCTTTAATTGTGGTAGAGTATGATCCATGATCTAACTCAATGGTTTTGTCACAGAAAACCACAGAGAATACCAGCACTATAGCAGTTGCTATTCCAATTATATTTTTTTTGTCCATTGTAGTAACCCTGTTATAGCTGGTGGCCGGGGGGAGAAACCATATAATCGCAGAGGTTTTCTCCTTTTTCATACCCCATTACCCAAACAGCAAGATATGTATCAACATAATCAAGCCATGATTTAAAGGTGTCCGGATCTATAGCGTGGCGGTATAACCGTGCTGTGACAACGGCGCTTCCTGCTGCGTAATGCCGGCAGTCGGGGCAGTCAGTGTCCGGAACGCAGCAAGCCACATTCCTGTCCCAGGTAAGGTCTGTCCGGTACTGTCTGAAAGACCTGCCAAGACCAATATCCGTAGAATCATTCATTCTTGGATATGAACAGGAGTATATATCGTGAAGACCTGATCTAAAGGTATGAGCTGTTACATTATAGGGAGAGAAAAGAACATGTTCGGGATATTTCGATATAAGATCCATCATAACATCTGCGGTTTTTTTCAGCGATTTTTCCGTATGGCGGAGATGGCCGGTATAGCCCACAGGAGAAGAGAACATATTGAATGTAACCTTGCAGTCATTGGCGGCAAGTATTTCCATTACTTCGTAAACTTCATCAATGTTATCTTTTGTAAAGGTATAAACAAATACAGCCCTGGGGTCACCCTTGTAGTTTTCTACCTGTTTTGCCAGCAGATCTTTTGCGTTACGGATTTCCCGGCTGGTAATATCGTTTCCCCATACTGAAATATGGATTTTGTATCCAACAGATTCCGGTATTTTTTTAAAGCCGTTCGACGCAATACTGCCAAGAGGCATTTCCTCATAACAGACATCAAGAAGTTCGGGAACCAGGGAAGGCTCCGCTCCGGCCAGAACAACATAAGTAATACCGCGAGCTTTTTCAGCCTGCATGAGCGTACGCCATGCTTCAGGTTCTCCATTCTCTTTAGCGAACTGCTTGTCCCCTTCAAAGTAATAGCATCCGTCGCACTTGATATTGCATCGATTGCTCATGTCATAGGTCGATTCCCGGAGGAAAAAATATTTTCGAACTTTTTCCCATCTTTCCCGTACTACGGGATCGGCAATAAGTTCGGAAAATTTCCATTTCTTCTGCTGTTCCTTAATTTCTGCGACTGTCTCTATTGTTGCATTCATTTTACTCTTCCAATATTTTTATAATGTAGTAAACGACGAAGGAGCATGTCTTTTTTTCTTTGTGCCTTTTACCGTGCTCCTTTTACCGTGCCCCTGCCTCACTCGTTTGACTTTTCTTCAACATATTTCGCGATAGCACTAACCGTGGTTAGTCTTGGGTAGTCATCCTCGTCAATGGTGATGCCGTATTCATCCTGAAGAACAAGAACCACTGTTGTAAGGTCCATGCTGTCAATACCAAGTTCATCAACCAGGTCAATTTCCGGTTTGAATGTCTCTGGTGTTACATCCTCCAGTTTAAGTTCATCAATTATTATTTCTGCTATACGAAGGATCATCTCCTGGGTAGCTTCATTTATGGACATTTTTTTGCTCCTTTTATATGTTATTTTGTATCTTGCTGATTACTCGTTAAAATCAGCCCTTTTTTCGGGCTAATAATATACCACTACAAGCAGCCTCTCCTCTAAGCAAGATCTTAAAAGAATAGGAGCTTGTATCGTTTTTTCCGGGATTTATTTCTATTGCAATAGTCTCTCCCGGAAGTACTATCTGTCTGTATCTAACCCGTTTAAACCCGGTCAATATTATTTCATTCCCCCTTTCTTTTTCATGCTGCTCTATTAAATCAAAAATGATTGAGAGCTGAGCAATCCCCGGAAGAAGCGGCTCGCCGGGAAAATGCCCTGAAAACCAGGGGGAATCTTCGGGTACGGTTATTTCTGCTGATATTTTCTCTGAAGAAGAATTGTCTACGGAGACAGGAAAATTCCATAGATCCTTCATTGTACTAATCTGAACCAGGCAGCTTTTTCATTATGTAATTAACTACGTCTTCTATAGTTTCTACCTGCTTTAATTCTTCTTCGTTTATTTCAACATCTAATTCGGATTCCAGCATTCCTACCATGTCAAGCGCATCAATACTATCCAGACCCAGGTCTGTAAATAACAATGCCTTTAACTCTATTTTCTCTTCCGGGATTTCAAATTCTTTAATAAAATATTCTTTTATTAATTCAAAGACCTTTTCAGGATTCACTGTCGTTATTTATTCTCCTTGAATTCGTTAATGTGTCGTAGTAGAGCGATTTTCCGCTCTTGCATACCAATTATAGATTTTTGAGCAGTTTTAGGTATTTTACCCTAAATTAAATATAATCTATATAATATTTTTTGTGTCAAGAGTTTTTTGAGATTGGCTTGCCACGGGATATGCAAGTTCAAATTCCTGTTTTTTCGCGAAAACTTCCAGGATCATTCCTTTGGAAATGTATGATTTGAACAAATGAGTTGAAATATCAATATTGGTGAATCCGTTGGTCATTAATATTGTTTTAATTTCTTTGCTGCTGCGCGCGTGAAGCCAGACTCCCTGCCTCATGGCGTTCCCTACCTGGGTGAAAAACCTGAATAATGACCTATTTGCTGTTGTAAAATAAAGGATGCCGCCCGGATTCAGGCAATCATATAATTTATTTACGATTGTATGAAGATCGGTTATATATTCAAATACGGAAAAAGCGCAAATTATATCATATGTTGTTCCTTCTTGAATTTTATCCTGAATGTCAAAGAAAGGCATATCGGACAATATATTCCCAATATCTCCTGTTTTATAGTCAAGGTTTGTTAATCCGGCAGCCTGTCCCTTCTTTTTAAGTATATCAATCATATTTTTTGATATATCTATTGCAGTAGCGCTTCCTGCCAGGGTTGCTATGGGTATGGTATAGATGCCTGTTCCTGCTCCTATTTCCAGCACCCTGCTTGCCGGGGTTAAAAGCTCGTCAAAACGGGACGATACTATGTCGAATTCTTTTTTCCTGGCTATGGAAACTGCCGATTTCAGCTGCTCTTTGTCGTACTCCAGGGCCAGGCTGTTGTAAAAAGAGGTTATACTGTTCGACAATAAGCCTTCCTCTTTTTTGACCATAACTGCCTTACCGGTGAGATCCTGGATAGAGAGGATCTTGAGATCCTTTTTCCTGATCCCGGTTATGATCAATTCTACTTCATTAAGCCATTGCGCGAGCCACTGATTCAGCCATTCTTCTGAGTCCCCTTCCATATCACCGAATTTTTTTGGAACTTTATCGTGAAGGAGTACTATATCTCCGGCTACGGTCTTTCGGATGATTCTGCTGGCAAGCTCGTTTATGTGCCTGTTCCCCCTATCATATGCTCTACATGAATAATTAATACAGTACATTCCCAGCTTTAAGAGGACTTTCCAGAGACGGGGATTGGTTATTCCTACAGGCGGCCGGAAGGCAAGGGCTTCTATTCCAAACTTGTTTAAAACTTCTCCTGTTGATTTTATATCATGCAGCAGTTGTTTGGGATTCCTGGTCATTAAAAAGGGATCATGGCTGTATGAATGGTTTCCAATATCATGCCCTTCACGGAGTATTCTCTTTATTAATTCAGGATATTTCTCGGCTTTTTCCCCGATTACAAAAAATGTCGCTTTTACAGAGTGTTTTTTTAACAGGTCCAGCATTTTTGGCGTTACTATTGGATCAGGACCATCATCAAAAGTCAGTGCTACTCCCTTTGTGTTACTTTTTCCCTTGCTTATTATAGGAAGAAAAAAGGCAAAACGGGGCAAAAAAGGTGTTATGAGACAAAGAAATAAATAGAATGACAGCGGCCAGGCTATATATACCGGGTTCAAACAGAATAATACAAGAGCCGTCTGGTATGCTCCAAGCCCTGCTAAATGAGCCGGTGACAATGGGAGCAAAAAAGGCTTTGTTCCGGAAGAAGTCCCTTTTTCTCGTTTTTGTTTTGTATTTATTTTTATATTCATGATATCAAATACTCCCAGAGTGGCCCGGAGTGACCCCGTGCATACATCCTGGAAATTATTTTAGCCATTTTTGGGCCGCCCGACCCTACTATCCAGTTATCTCGCTCCCCGGCTTTTTCTTCCACCAGGGCTAATATTTCTTCGCTGCTTATTGTATCTGTTTGATAAAATACCGGCTCAAGCAGACTTTTATTTTTATCAATCTTTCCTTCTTTTAAAGCTATATCATATAATGCTGTATGAGGATATATTCGTATCCCGCAAAAGAAAAAAAGGACTGTTTTTTCCAAATTTTCCGCTTTTATTAGAGTTTCGTCCAGTGTTTTTTTTTCTTCTCCCGGTCCTCCCAATAAAAGATAATGGGCTATATGAAGACCGGCTTCTTTTGCTTTTTCATGAGCTGCCAATACATCATCACTATTAAATGGTTTTTTATATGCTGCCAGCATGGTATTTGATAGTGATTCTGTCCCAAATTCCACATGCGAGAGGCCTGCTTCCGCCATTATAGTGTAATAATCGGGCGGTGGTGTTGTGGGAGCGAAAAAAGCTCCCCAGGGAATGGAAACCTTTGCCCTGATAAATGCCTGCGCCACTTCCATGCTGTGTTCATAGTCACAATTAAAGGCCGAATCGGTTATAAAAAAATATTTTGCTCCTGCTTCTTCCAGTTTAAGCGCTGTTTCTGCCACTTCTCTGGGCTCTATAAGACGTAATGTATTCCCTTCTATATGAGGATACGTGCAATAAACACACTTAAAGGTGCAGCCTCTTTTTGTTTGCAGATTGAGCATCCCCCCTTTTTTCAAATAAAACGCTATATGAGGGTTGTTTATATCAAAATTTCGTTGAAATGAATCTTCCCAGGGCGAGGGGAAGTCCTGTTCCGCGTCTAAGATCTCTTTTGAGTCTGATGATACCAGTATTCCCGGTATTTTCGAGATCTCTGCCTGGCTTTTTCTGTTTTCAAGGGCATCCAGCAGTAAATTTATGCGTTCCCCTTCTCCGATTATTCCGTAATCAGCCTCCAGAGCCTTCATAACTTCTCCTGGAAATATGGTAAAACCAGCTCCTCCAAGAACCAGCGGTACTTTCGAGACTTTCCGGATCACATCCGCTGTTTCTTTATACCGATTAATAAAGCCCCTTGGGTCTTTTAAATCGGTATTGTCAATATTTCGTAATGAAAGCCCAATTATATCGGGCTTAAACTCTTTTACCAGGTCTTCCAGGGATTCGTGAAACTGCAATTGATTCATATCCGCGATCCGGGTTTCATGGCGGCTCGATATGGCTCCTGCCACATAATCAAGGCTTAATGGGTATACCGGGTAAGGAGCCTGCAGCCGGTTTACCGAGATAAGTAGTATTTTCATGTATAAATTAAGCCTCTTAGACCTGAAATCAGCAGTATGTCACAAAAATCATTGTGTGATTTTTTGTAAACATTAATTCTTATGTACATAAATAAATAATAAAATTATGGCAACGTCAAGTAAAAATGTCAAATATGAGTATATAAAGGCGGGATTTTTTTTATTTACAATCAGGTTGATACCTGTTGTCATCGGTCATGAGTTTATTCAAGCAAATCATGGCAGAGCTGGAGTCCGGGCAAAGAAATCCTGTATTTCCGGAGCAGTTTGTTCCGGACGAATACGGATTTGTCTGTGAAGGCGGAGACCTGTCTTTTCCCATGATTTTTGAAGCCTACACAAAGGGCTGTTTTCCCTGGTCCGGTGATGACCCTATTCCCTGGTACTCTCCGGACCCGCGCCTGATATTATTACCCGGGGATTTTTTTGCCACCAGGAATATTCGTAAGCTCAAAAACCGCTTTGAGGTCCGGTTTGACTGCAATTTCCGGGCCGTTATGGAAAATTGTGCTTCTATCCCCAGAAGACACGAGGATGGAACCTGGATCACTTCTAATATGATCGATGCTTATTGCGAACTTCACGAACACCATATTGCCCATAGTGTTGAAGTCTATGATAAAGGTGAATTATGCGGCGGCCTGTACGGTCTTACTTTTGGCAGGTCTTTTTTTGGTGAATCCATGTTTTCCCGGGCCTCTAACAGCTCAAAATTCGCTTTATATACCCTGTGCAGGGTCTTATTGGCAAAAAAATTTCATTTTATCGATTGCCAGGCAGTTACTCCCCATCTCATTAGCCTGGGTGCGGTCCCGGTTTCACGGAAAAGATACCTGGCTATGCTGCGGGAGTCTTTGAAGTTTGATTCTTTGCATGAGAGCTGGGAGGGGACCGGGGAGAGTTTGAAGTTCGAGGTTTGAGGTTTGAGGTTCGTCTATAAGGAAAGAGCCTCTTCCAACGTCTCCCGTAGGGGAGAGGCATGCCTCGCCCCTACGGGAGACGTTGGAGGATTGACCCGGGCTAAAAAGGGGCTATTTCTATTTGATTTTCATTATCCAGACTACCGACATATTCAAGGGCCTGGTTTCCGTATCTCCCAGAAAAGATGCCGTGGCTGAAGCCGCATGGCTATGTGATCCGGCATACCCGGTATACCTGACTCCGTTACCAAGACCCGTCCCGCCTTCTACATCAAATGGGCCAAAAGACATATAACCATGACCGGTTCC